>DBHR01000058.1 GCA_002296225.1 Acidobacteria bacterium UBA823
TCAACAGCCGTTCCCCCGGGGATGTTGGTGCCACCGTTGCCGCCAGGGCAGATTAGCGCGGACCGCTTACCGAGGTCGTTGTCGCGGTGCAGCGGCGGGTTAAACAGCGGCCCCATCTGATAATTGGCCATGATCTCGGTTGCTTGCTGCCGCAGCTCAGGCGTGAAATCAATGAGGTCATCCTCGGTGACGCCCTGCATCTCGTAGGCTGCCGGTCTAGTTGGGAATGGCTGGGTGGGAGAAGTCTGCTCGCCAGGGATCATGGATTCGGGGACAGGCCGCTCTTCGATCGGCCAGACCGGTTCACCCGTCTCACGGTTTAACACGTAGGCGAATGACTGCTTCGTGGTCTGTGCGAGGATCGGCACCCGTTCTCCATCGATTATCACGTCGAGCAGACTCGGGGCGGTCGGGTTGTCGTAGTTCCAGATGTCGTGGTGGACGGTTTGGAAGTGCCATCGCCTCTCGCCGGTTTCGGCATCGAGTGCGAGGATTGTTGTTGCGAACAGGTTGTCACCTGGGTGCTCGCCGCCCCAATAGTCATTCGTAGGGGGGTCGGTGACGATATACACGAGCCCGAGTTGGGGGTCAGCGGACAGCGGTGCCCAAGCGGACACGTTGCCCGTGTAGGTCCACGCGTCGCTCTCCCAGGTCTCATGGCCAAACTCACCTGGTTGGGGGATGACATTGAACTTCCACTTGTGTGCGCCTGTCTTGGCGTCGTAGGCCAGGATGTGTCCAGGCACGTTCTCACGCCGCGACTGGTGGTAGCCCTGTTCATGCGCGTTACCAACGACGATGGTGTCGTTCACGACGATGGGTGGGGAGGAATTCGTGATGTAGCCGATGTCCGTCGGAATGCCGTCATAGGGGTCATACGGGTAGCCGAAGTCAGCCAGAAGGTCGACCGTGCCGTTGTCGCCGAAGTCTTCGATCGGATAACCAGTGTCGGGATTGAGTGCGTGGAGGAAAAATGCCGGCGTCACGACGTAGATCCGGCTCTCACCGTCAACCTCACTGTAGGCGACGCCCTTGCCATAGTTCTTCCGCATCGACAATTCCCACCGTTTGGTCGGTGGTTCGCGGAAGGTCCACAATGTTTCGCCAGTGGTCGGCTCGATGGCGACGACCGTGCGCCGCTGTCCGGCAACGGTATAGAGGCGCCCGTTGACGTAGAGCGGGGTCGAACGAAGGATGTTGTCGACAGTTGGCCCGAAGTTGTCACCCTTCCAGACCCACTGCACTTCGAGATCCTCAAAGTTCTCGGCGTTGATTTGTTCGAGTGGCGAATACCGTGAACTGGCGGCATCCCCGCCCCAGTAGCGCCATTCACCATTTTCGGTTCCCGAGTGTGTGCGCTCCTGTGCGAGGACCGTCGGCGTTGCCCACACCACTGCGGCTACGGTCAAGACGGCCAGTGCTGTCTGGTGCCATCGTCGCTTTGTTCCATTCATACCCACGGCTCTCCCTGCTGTTTCCCCAAACACCGATTGAAGAGGCTTGGAGCGCGGACCGAGTCCGGCTCGTCCTGCCACACGTATCCGCTATCATATCTCGTTCCGCTAGGGTTTTTCTTTGCCAGCGTTTCCGGGTCAGTGTTTTTCGCCTGCAAACTCTCCCACTGGCTGCTGGGTCGCCTTGGTCGGTTCCCCGGGCGTAAACTAGTGACCGCCGTGCACCCATATCTCTCGGTGACTGGAAGTGGAGGCTTCGTCATGCCGCGTGTACTCACGCTCATCGGTTTGGTAATCACACTGTTGTTACTAACGGCGTCTGTGCACGCCGGGGGTTTACCGGTGGAAGTCCAAGAGACGCCCCCCTACGTTTCGTCTCGCCCCCTCGGGACTCTCCGCGAACAGGCTGCTATTCAGCAAGCTTGGCTGAAGGAGCGGCTTGAGGTGAACCTTCCCAAGGTCATGCGCGATCACGGCGTGGACATGTGGGTCGTCTCGATGCGCGAATACAACGAGGACCCGGTGTTTCGTGCGCTCGTCTCGCCGACGAGTTTCGCTGCGCGCCGACGGACGATCTACATCTTTTTCGATCGCGGTAGCGTTGAGGGCGTGGAGCGGATTGCCCTGGGTGGAAACTCGATGGGTGGGCTGTATGACGCATACCGAACCGAACTCCCGACTGCGACTGGTCGGCGAGCGGAGTTGTGGGGTGCCGGCCAATGGAGGCTCTTTGCCCAAATCGTTCGGGAACGCGACCCCCGTTCGATTGCGGTCAACATTTCCGATGAGCACAACTTTGCCGACGGTCTCACCGCTGGTGAGTGGGAGCAGATGCGGGAGGCACTCGGGCCCGAGCTCGAGGCGCGCGTGGTGCGAAATCCGCGTCTGGCAATTGATTACCTTGCGCTGCGGGTGCCGAGCATGACGCAGGTCTACCGCAGGCTGCAGGGAATCGTCCACGAGATTATCTCCGCGGCGTTCTCGAGTCTTGTCATCACGTCGGGGGAGACGACGACTGCGGACGTGGTCTGGTGGATGCGTCAGCGCGTGAACGACCTTGGACTGCATACCTGGTTCCAACCATCGGTCAGCGTCCAGCGTCAGGATGCGACGTCTGAGGATTTGCCCAGCGACCCGGTTATTCAGCGTGGCGACGTACTTCACTGCGATTTCGGTATCACGGCTATGGGGCTCAACACCGACACGCAGCACATGGCTTATGTTCTGCGCGACGGTGAGGCCGACGCACCCGAGGGGTTGAAGCGTGCACTCGCTCGGGCAAACCGGCTGCAGGATATCCTGCTGGAGAAGACTGAGGTCGGGATGAGCGGTAACGAGGTCCTACAGGCGGTCCTGCGCCAAATGGAAGCGGAAGGTCTGAACGGTACGATGTATTCCCACCCCATCGGGGACCACGGGCACGGCGCGGGTCCGCTAATCGGCTTGTGGGATTACCAGGAGGCTGTGCCGGGACGGGGTGACGTCCCGGTGCTGGCGAATATGTGGTACTCGACCGAACTCCAGGTCACCACACCGGTTGCTGAATGGAACGGGCAAGCGGTGCGGATGGCATTAGAGGAGGAAGCTGAAATTACACCGGATGGCGCCAAGCGCTGGATGTTGCGGCGCCAGACCGAGTTACATCTTGTGAGATGACGCGCTGCTCTAGTCTCTCGGGAGGGCGAGTAAACGTCTCGACCCGCACAGTGGTAACGCGAGTTCTAAGTCTGAGTCTCTAACGACCAAAGCCCTAGAACGTTTCCTCTTTTAGTCTAAACGTCGCATCGAGCATGGGGTCGGTCGCTCGGCCGGTTACGCGATGAGCGACGTAGTCACCGAGCATGATGCCGTGCTTGTAGCCGTGCCCAGACCCGGCGCCCAACAGCCAGACATTTTCCAGTTCCGGGTGCCGGTCCACGATGAAGTGCGCGTCGACGCTGTTGGTTCGCGGGCTCACGCGGGTTTCCAACAGGGGCTGCCCAGCCAAGGATGGGAGTGCTTCGGCAGCGAATTCGTGAATCCTGCGGACTTCATCGGGCGTGACCGTCCGGTCGCCGGTATCGGGGTCCAGTGGACCTGTGTCCCAGTAAGGTCCTAGCTTCAACCCCTTGCCTTCGATGCTGGGGAACCCATATACACCGCGCGTCACGAACGTAGGGCAGTTGGGAAACGACAGTCGGTTGTCTTCTTTGGGCGTGCCCACGAAGAAGATCGCCCGCCGGTTCAGACGGAGCTTGGGCCCTAAGACCTCCGGGAACATCTTGACGTGCCACGGACCGCACGCGAACACGAAGCTTTGGGCCGAGACCGTTTCGCCGGTTGAAAGCGTGAGCGTGCGTAGCCGGCCGCCGGCACGCTGGTTGGGTGCGGCCAGCGCCATCGTGAACCGGCCGCCGCGGCGCTCGAAGGCATCGGCCACGGCGAGACATCCCTCACGGCACTTCAGTACGCCAGTGCTCGGGACCCAGTGGCCGACGGAGACGCCGTCTAGATTGAATTGCGGATATCGGTACTCGAGTTCGGCTCGCTCAACCCGCTCGTTCTCGACCCCGAGATGGTCGAGAACGGTCTTCGTGGCGTGCAGGGTGGCAGTCCATTCGCGGCTCAGGGTAATCTGGCCGGTCTGGTAGAGCAGCCGCCGTTCCCACTCTGCCTCGCGCCGTTTCCACCGTGCGAGGGCTTCGACCGCCCAGCGCGAGTAGATCTCACGGTCACCGTAGCTGGCTCGGATCTGACGCGTCTCGCCCGCTGAACTGGAGCGGGCGTTCCCTGGACCGTAGGCGTCAATTAGACGAACGGAATGGCCCATCTCTCGCAGATAGAGCGCGGTCCAGCCGCCGAAGGCGCCAGCACCGACGACGACAATCTCCGGGGCCGGTTCGGGTTGGATTGCCGGGGCGCGTCCGAAGGCGGCGGCGCCGAGGCTCGCACCGGTCAGTTGCAGGAACGTTCGTCGTTCCATAGGCGTCTTGGGTCGTGGTGGCTGGGCTATGGGATTAACAACTCACGCAGCGGTTGTTGTTTGTTGCGCCGAGGCCTATGAGTAGTTCGATGGTGTCAGGGAACGGCTGCGTCCGTTGGACCGGTCCGTTTGCTAGGTCGGCGGTGGTGTGGCCACGGCGGCTCACGACGGTCACGTCGGCGCCCCTTGACACGAGATACTCGATAAGTTCATTGTCGCCGCGCGATGCGGCATGGTGCACCGGCGTGTAGCCCTGATGGTCCCGCGCGTTGACGTCGGCGCCCAACTCTTCCACTAGGAACTTGACGGCGGGTAGCCAACCGTCGGGCACGTGCCGGTGGGAGTTCCCGGCAAAGCCCGCGCCATAGCCGACCCCGGACGTCGCGTGAAGAGGATAGACGGCGGGCCCACCAAGCGGAATCGGTGGCAGGCCCGAGTGATCTGTGTCGTCGCCTCTTCGCCGTCGTTCAGGTACTTTAATGGTTGGTAGATTCGGGTCGGCGCCGTGCTCGAGGAGCATGCGCATTGCACGAAGGTCGAGCGCGTAAGCGGCACGCCAAAACGGCGTTGCGCCGGTCCTGCCAACGCCCAACAGGTCTCGGTTGTAGGTTGTGTACCACAGCGATTTCGTCAGCCTGGTGTTTACATCAGCGCCAGCGTCGAGCACTGCCTCCATTAATTCTAAATACGAGGTCTCCTGCTGCATGTAATCGGTGGGTTGCGGGTGACGCGACTTAGGTGCCCAGTGCATATTGAGTGCGGCATAGAGCGGCGCGGCGCCCGCATCACTTTCCAATGTTGGGTCTGCGCCTGCTTGGAGCAACAACTTGGACAGGTCGAAATGTCCATTAATTGTCGCCATCAGTATCGGGCTCGTCCGGTCCGCCGCGCTTGGCTGGTTGATATCGGCACCACCCTTGAGCAGTGTCTCCACTGCATCAATGTGACCTTCGCGGGCCGCAAGGAGAAGCGGCGTCAACCCACCGTGTGCCCCGACGAGGTCGGCATAGCCAAGTGGTTCCGGCTCTTCCTGCAGGTCTACTTCGCGTGGCGTTGCCTCACGCTGTCTAGACATTTGCGCCGCTGCTGTCTCGGTCCGCCCGGACCGTTCGATGCCCATCAACTGGTCGCGCAGCGCGTTGACCCGTTCGCGCCGGGCCCTCAAGTCGGTGAGGTCGACCTCGTTGCGTGCGGTTACGTTAATGACTGTTCCGGTTATCCGGGCGTCGGCGCCGGCTTGGAGCAGCGCCTCGATCACGGCCACTCGATTACTTGCCGCGGCGAACATTAACGGCGTCTGGCCCCATACCGGCTCACGCACGTCCACGTCGGTTGCATGACGGAGCAGGGCAGCCACGGCTTTGACGTGGCCGGACGTTGCAGCAAAGTGAAGTGGCGTGGCACCGGTCGTCGTCATGGTGTTCGGATTAGCGCCTGCGGCCAGGAGGGTCTCAACCACGACCCCACTACCGACGGCGCTTGCCACGTGCAGTGGCGTGTGGGCGCCGAGCCGAGTGACTGCAGAGAGGTCAGCTCCGGCATCGACCAGCAGTGCCGCGGTCTCGCCGTCGCCGTTCCGCGCAGCCCAATGCAAGGCCGTTAGGCCGTCGCCCTGGGCGGCGTCGACGTCAGCGCCCGTGGCGATCAGTAATCGTACAGTCTGGACATCCCGTGCCATGGCCGCGTCGGCCACAGGGGTATCGGGCACGGCCGCTCGGGTGAGTGCGGTGATGGCGCCGACCACTATTAGGGTGACGAGATAGGGCCGTTGCATTCTTTTTCCTGGGACCTCTCGGTCAGGCCGAGAGCGAGAACGTGCCAGTGCTGTCGCCGAAGCGTTTCATCTCCTCGAATCCCAGCTTCTGCAGTAGGGTCAGCATGACGTTTGCCATCGGCGTGCCAGGCTGCGCACGTAGGTGAAGGTTGCCGTCGAGTTGCCCGTTAGCGCCCCCGAGAACAATCAGCGGGCAGCGCTTATGGTTGTGCACGTTTGGATCACCCATCGGCGAACCGTAGATGACCATGGTCTTGTCGAGCAGCGTCCCCTCGCCTTCTTCGAGGCTTTGAAGTTTTTTGAGGAAGTAAGGCAACAGGCTCACGTGGTAGCGGTTGATCAGCGCGAATTCCTCAATATTGCTCTCCCGTCCGCTATGGTGGGATGACGGATGGAAGCCCTTGGCGACACCGCTTTCGGGATAGACGCGGCTTGACGCGTCGCGGCCCATCTTAAACGAGAAAACGCGCGTCATGTCCGACTCGAGGGCCAGTGCTTGGAGGTCGAACATTAACTTAACGTGTTCGTCGAACGAATCAGGCACGCCCGCTGGCGCGCCCGGCAACTCGCGCACTTCACCACCAGCGTTTTGCACCTCGATTCGTTCGATTCGCCGCTCGATTTCACGGATGTCTTGGAGGTAGCGGTCCATCCGCGCCCGGTCGGTCGGGTCGAGTGTTCGCTGTAAATCAGCGACCTCCCCGGTTATAAAGTCGAGCACGCTGCGCCGCGCGCGCCGTCGTTCGGCGCGCGCGGCGCCAGTGCCGCCGGCCCCGAAAAGCTGGTCGAATGCGTGCCGCGGGTCGCGAATCATTGGCAGCGGTTCATTGGGTGCAGCCCAGCTGATCGTGTCGGTGTAGACGCAGGAGTAACCGTAGGCGCACCCGCCGGCTTGGTCGACATTCTCGATGCAAAACTGCATCGACGGAATCGGCGTATCCTGCCCGAACACTCGGGCGTACATTTGGTCCAGTGAGGTCCCGGCATGCACGTCCGAACTCTCGGTCTGTTTCGGATGGGCCTGAGTCAAGAATGTTGCACTTGAGCGGAAGTGGTCACCGCCGATCTCCTTCGGCATGGCCGCCTCGGCGGCGCGCACATCCGTGTCGCTGACGATCGTCAGGTGTTGGCGAAACGGCTCGAGCGGGCTCATCGCACTCGGGGTCAGATCGAAATCGTGGCCGACGGTCGCAGGTGACCAGAGATTCCTCGACCCGCCGTACTCGGTGCTGCCCGCCGTGCCATGCACGATCTCGATACACACCAACCGCGTTGGGTCCGGAGTCGCTTGCGCGAGGCCGCGAGTCCAGCCCCTACCGGCGGGTACAAACGCGTCGAGGAACGGCAGCGCCACTGTGGTGCCCATACCGCGAAGAAATGTACGGCGGGGGAGGTGCTTACCGGTGATGAGTTTCATCTTGCGATCTCCACGGCGGGCCTTCCGGTTACCCGCCTCCGTCTACGGTTTGGGTCATGGGTGGCGTTGTTTTCATCTGAAATGCCGGGCTCTCGACGATACCGAGCACGAATGCTGAGATGCGGTGCCCTTGCGCCTCGGCCGCGCGGGCGATCTTCCGAACTGTTGGCATATCGTAGTGCTCGAGGCGTCGCCCGATGGCATAGGTCATCAGATTTTCCGTGAATGTCCGGACGAGTGGAGTTAGGCGGTCGATGAGCGCCTCCCGGAGGTCAACGGGACCGGTGATGGGTGTGCCATCGTATAGCTCGGTGGCGGTGTCAATCGACGCACCATTGTCCTTGATTCGCCAGGCGCCCGTCACGTCGAAATTCTCCAGTGCCAGTCCGATTGGGTCGATCATTCGGTGGCACGAACTGCACGCCGGGTTTGATCGATGTGCCTCCATCCGCTCGCGTACGGAGAGCAGGCGCCCGTCTTCAGCGGCGGCGGACTCTTCGAAGTCCGGCACGTTGGGCGGCGGCGGCGGCGGCGGGCTGCCCAGGAGAACCTCCATGACCCACTTGCCGCGCAGTACCGGTGAGGTGCGAATTGCGTGTGATGTTAGCGTCAGGATGCTGCCGTGGCCAAGAATGCCATGCCGCGCATCGTCCACGTGCGGTACCTGCCGGAACGCGTCACCCCGGACGTCTGGCAGACCATAGTGTTCCGCGAGGCGCTCGTTGACAAATGTGTAGTCAGCATTGAAGAGCTCAACCAGACTCCGGTCTTCCTTGACGAGGTTGTGGAAAAACAGTTCGGTCTCCCGCTGCATCGCGGCCTTGAGCTGCTCATCGAAGTCGGGATACGTGCGAACGTCCGGATGGATCTTCTCTAGGTCTGACAGTCGGAGCCATTGGGCTGCTACTCGGGTGGCCAAGGCTTCCGCCCGAGGGTCGGTCAACATCCGGCGCACTTGGTGTTCCAACTCGTCCGGGGTCGACAGACGGCCCTCGCTGGCCACACGCATTAACTCGGTATCGGGCCCGGTGGCCCAGAGGAAGAAGGAGAGCCGTGACGCAAGGTCGAAGCTGTCGAGGGTAAAGGTGTCCGGGCCTGCGGCATCAGCCGTCAGCGTTGGTGGTGGTTCCTCGAATCTAAAAATGAAATGCGGACTTGCCAAGATGCCTTCGATGGCCATTCGCACGCCAGCCTCGAAGCCCCCGTTGTTTGTTCCAGCTTCGTAAAGCGACATGAGCGCGTCGAGATTGTTGGCGGTGAGCGGACGCCGGTAAGCCTCGGTCGCTAGGGTCGAGATAATCTTCTGTGCGCAGACAAGCTCCTCACTTGGTGCGCTTGGTTGGCATGTAAAGATCTTCTGGCGGCTCGGCGTCTCCGACACGCCAGTTGGGTTGTAAGGGCCGCGGATGGCCATGTCCCGGAGGTGGGGCAGGCTGGTAAATCCGTAGGCATCGGCGATGCTGGTGCTGGCCAAAGACCACGTGTGCGGGGAGATCAGGTCCTGGAGCGGCCCTTCAAAGCGGCGGATAAAGGTGGCCGCGACACGGTGTGGGCCGGCGGTAATGGCGACCGGCTCGGTGAAGAGATTGACGCCGCCTGGGTCCGAGGCGTGCATCCACCGGTCGATGTCCAGTAGCGCGGACCGCTCACCGTCCACTGATATTTCAATTTGCTCGGGGGACTCCACGGTATGCAGCGTTGCCCGTCCGCTTCCGTAAAGCGCACCGGTGGTCTCGTGATGGAACGACACGCGGAAGACGTAGTCGCCATCCGCCGGGAAGTTGTGCCCGACGACCAACCCGCCGCGTGTGCCGTACGGCGCACCTTCAACCTGGTCACGCTGAGAAACCCATCGCGTGAGCTTGAAAGTTGTTTCGGAGGGCGTAGCGGTCGGGTCACCGACCGCCAGGCGACTGATCTCGCTGGCCGCATGCAGATAGCTGTTCATCAGAGTTGGCGAGAGCAACTGGACGTCCGCAATATTGTCGAAATTCGCACTTTTGGTGTCGAGCGGGAGGTACTTCGCAGCATCCATGTCAAGTGTCAGCAGCGCTTTAATTGAGCGTTCATACTCCGCGCGATTGAGGCGCTGGAAGGTCCGCCAGCCTGGAGTTGGTGTCGTCGCGGCGCGCGCATCGATCAACGCTTCCAGTGACGTGGCAATGTTGAGCAGGTCGGGTTCAGGTGGTCGACGAATTCCCGGCGGTGGCATCAGGCCCGCCCTAAGCTTGCGGATCATCTTCTCCGCTACCGCGGCGTTGTCAGCCGCCGCGGAGACCTTGAAGCTTTCGAGCGAGAGGTTGCCGCGCATTGCGCGACCGTTGTGACAGCGAAGGCAGTGGGTTTCAACGACGGCTTGGGCCGCGTCAACCGGTCGGTGTTCACCGGAATGGCTATTGACGAGACGGGGTGGGACCGACTGCGCAGCACCTGAGGCGGGGAGCGTGATTACACCGCACGCCACCGCAAGTGCCCCCAGTAGTGTCGAAGCTCGCTTCACCCTTTTGCGCCTCAGGTCATTGAGACCGAGCTCACCACGGATTGCAGAGTAGTGTAACCGCTTTGGATTCTTCAGTCTACGCGGAATCGGTTCATCGTTCGACGATACGCGCCCCCGTCAGTTGCGCAATTGCCGCCAGGGTCGTTTGACCCGCGTTCAAGCCGAGACGGAAGTCGTCGTCGCTGAAGCTTGAAAAAACGTCGGTTGGCTGGTGCCAGTGTGGGTCCCAGCCGGCTCCGACGTGGGCGCCGCGCTCGTTTTCACGCAGGCTGATGGCCGGTACGATATTCATGAACGGCGTGGAGTCCGTGTTCGTCATGTGCGGGCCGACTGTCGCTGGGTAGTCGGTTGCGTAGATATCATTGGCCGCCCTGAAGAAGAATGCGAGGGCCCGCGCCTCGTCAGCCAGATCGGCCGTCGATTGAAACTCGATGTTGACGTCCGCTTCGGGGCGCTGGTCGCGGCTAAGGGTGCCGTCCGCCCGTGGTGCTCCGTGGTCGAACAGCATCATGTCATGCTGGATCATGGCGAGCCACCTCGGTTCGGGATAGCGACCCGACCCGGGAGGATCTTCTTGGCCCTGTAGCTCCTGCCGTTGCTCGACGTAAGCGCGGCTGCCATTCAGGCCGGTTTCCTCATTGTTCCAAAGCGCGAATCGGATGGACCGGTCCGTCTCGACATCGCGCGCGTTAAAGATACGCGCCAGTTCCATGATGAGTGCAGTGCCAGAGCCATCGTCGTTCGCTGCCTGGCCCCAACCGTGGCCGTCCATGTGCGCGCCGATGATGTACATCTCTCCCGGTCGGTCTGTGCCAACTTTTGTGCAGTACACCTCCTGGCGGGGACCGTTCGTAGCTGGCTCGCTGTTCAGTTTACGAAGCTGCTCGTCAGGCTGAGTTAGTGGGTCGGTGGTTACACCGGTGCGGGCTCGGTAGCCGAAGATTGAACTCCCGCCAGGTCCCGAGCCGTTCCGGCCGATCCGTCCGCCGGTTGGTGTGCCGCCGGTGGGGTTGAGCTCCGCCGCACCGTTGCGCCGTTGGCTGCGTCTCTGACGGGGTGGTGGGTCGTAGACGTAGTCGAGGCGCTCGGTCGTTGTGCAGCCGACGGCCTGGAGTTGCTGTTCAATCCAGTCGATGGCATCGCGATTTCTCTTGGTGCCCTGGCGTCGGTCCCCAAACTGCGTCAGGCCTTTGAGCGTGGTCTTGTAGTACTCAAGATCGAGTCGGCTGACGAGCGTGCGGATGGTGTCGTCGGCGGGTGCGTTCTGTTGCGCGTAGGTCGCCTCACCGCCGAGGCCTATTGCCAACGTCACGCTGACTACGAGGTGGAGTGTCGTGCGCATGGATATCGCCCCCTTGGAACATGCGGGTTACCGACGGTCCTTGGTATCACTGTCCGTCGGACAGTTGTTGATAGACGGCGGTTAAGAAGCGTGTCGGGTCGCCCCACTGGTCGTTGTACTCGGCCGTTGGATTGGCGTCAGCGACCTCGTCGTAAGTCTTACCTTCCGAGACGAGTTTCTTGACTCGGTCGGTGACGGCCAGAACCATGTCTCGGAACTCCATGACGTCCTCACGGCTCGAGACTTCACCGTGGCCAGGAATGATCTTTGTGTGGGGACCGGCAAGGCCGACCGCGATACCGAGCGCGGCAATCGTTCCTTCGAGAGTGCCTCCGTTGTTTGTGTCGATCACGGGAAACGCGACGGTTCGGAATACGTCGCCGAGGTGCAGGACGTCGGACCCACGAAAATGAATAAAGCTGTCACCGTCGGTATGGGCCGGTGGGACCGGAAAGACGTGTACCTGCTCGCCGTTGAGGTGAATGGTCGCCGTGTCGCTGTAGGTCAGCACGGGCAGCGCGACTTCAGGAAGCCGGTCGGCTAGGCGCACCCTGACTCGGTCGTGCGCGAGGATCACGACACCCATGTTGCCGAGGTTTTCGTTTCCACCGGTGTGGTCCGGATGGACGTGTGTATTAATAAGAAACCGGATGTTGCCGTTAGAGACGCCTCGGATAGCCATTACGATGCGGTCCGTCAACGGTGCGAACTGGTCGTCGATCATGACGACCCCGTCGTCACCAATGGAGAGCCCGATATTGCCGCCACGGCCTTCCAGGTAGTGCACGCCGCCGGCAACGTGGTGCACCGTGATTTCCACTGCGTCCCAATCCACGTTTGGCTGGGCTGCGCCTGGTGCGGGACACAGCAACGCGGCGACGCTGACAGCCGCGACGACGGCATGACGGAATATGGTGGTCTGCATTTCGGGTCTCCTCGACGGCTATGTCGGTGGCGATTCTCTTGAGGGTGGAGTGATTAGGAATTATAGTCGGACCCGGTGCTGAGGAGCCGGCGAGTCATCGGATGTAGCCGAGGCTCCGAAGACGCTCGATGTCGCGTTCGTTGAGCGGCTTTTCGCTGATGGCCATTCCGGCCGCGAATTCCATGTTTTGAGCGAGCAATTCTTGGAGCACCGCCCTGGCCTCCTCGATCACATCTGGCGTGACTTCGTTGGCGAGATCCGTCTGGTCCAACGGGTCGACTGCATAGTCGAAGACCTCCGGCGTTCCATTCGCTTGGAAGATGAACTTACGTCTGTCGTAGTAGAGTGCCTTCCGCGCATTGAGGTCGCTGACCTCGGATAGAACCGGATGGGGCGCGGCTGTGTCCTCAATTAGTCCGATGAGGCTCGTGCCGCCAACCGTTTGCGTCACCGCGAGCCCGAAATATTCTTGGAGGGTCGGGAGCAAGTCGATGACCTGGACGGGTGTCGAGACCCGCTGGCCTGCGTACTGCCGGTCGGGGAACTTGATGATGAGCGGAACTCGGATTAACTCGCTGTAGAGCAGGCCCTCACCGTGCTCGAAATAGTCGTGCTCTAGGAAGGCCTCACCGTGGTCAGCGGTCACGATGATCATCGTGGAGTCGTAAAGTCCGATTTCTTTCAGGAAGCGGAGCACGCGGCCGAGACGGTCGTCGACCCCGAGCAGTTCACCGTCGTAGAGGCCAACCAGTTCTAGGACGTTCTCTTCGGTAAGTTGGCCATCGCTCGCACGCCTTTGGATCTCCCCCTGGTCGCCCGCGGATTGCATCAGACGCTTCATCGCCCGGTCGGAGATACCGTCGTTGAAGATATCTAGATGGGCCTGCGTCGTGTAGGGGAAGTGCAGGTCGAGGAGATGCAGATAGGCGAAGAATCGACGATCGACTAATTGGTCGACCCAGGCTTTAAAGAACTCCTCCACCTGTGGGTCGTGAATCCCGGATTCGTACACGTCGAAACCCTGAGCGAAGCCGAGGTGGGCCGGGAGGTGTCCTTGGTTGACGAAGCCGCCAGTGCCGAAGCCTCCGTGCGACATATACTCGGCCACCGTCGTGAACTCGTCGACCATCACGTGGCCGGTAGGCACGGTGCCGTTGTCCTGGATCCGCCCGCCCAGGCGACCCTCGGTAATCAGATGCTGGGATAGGTAGGTTCCTGTGAAGAGGGAGACGATCGAGGGCTTCGTCCAATTTGTTTGTGAGATGGCTTGCTCGAAGAGCACCGCGTCGGCTGCTAACGCGTCAAGGTTAGGCGTCGTGGGCCGGTCATAGCCATAGGCACCAACGTGATCGGCCCGGACACAGTCGAGCAACAGAATCACCACATTCTGCGTGCTCCGGCGGAGGGCGTGCAGCGCGGCGGCGTCTTGTTGCTGAGTGGACATCGGCGAGCTGGGTGTTGGTCCACAACCGGCCACACACGATGCGAGGCAGGCTAGTGTGGCGAGCGCTCGCGATCGGGTCAGACGTGATTCCGACATCGCTGCTCTATAGTAACGCCGCTGGCATAGCTCGCGAGGTGCGCGGTTTTTCGGCCCGTACTACCGCGAATGGCCCGCGACGCCACACGATCTCAACCCTGAAGCCAGCGGTGTGCAACATGTCTAGCTCCTGGTCTAAGGGAAAGTAGCGGTCTTCCTTGGCCCAAGCTGCGAGGTGCGCGCGCGCGTTTCGTGTTGAGTAGGTCCGTTCCAGGTGACGTATCCATGCCCGCTTGGCTTGTGCGTAGAGGTCTAACTGGGAGGGCGGCATGCAGTCGATTGAGACGAGCGCACCGCCGGCGCACAAGGCATGCAGGCACCGACGGTAGAGCTTGATTTTCGTGATCCGAGTCCGGACGTGATGAAGCGAAATACCCGCTGTGAAGTAGTCGGCTCGTGGCAAGGCGCAGCGTGTGAAACTCTGCTGTTTGAGTTCGATGCCGTATCGTTGCCTCGCGCGAAGACGTCGCGCCGCGACGGCGAGCATCTCAGGGTCGGTGTCGAGTCCAATCAGGCGACTATTGGGAACGGCCCGCAGACAGTGTGCAGCGAGTGCCCCCGTCCCAGTGCCGAGGTCGACGATTAGCGGGGAAGCCGAGCGGGGTCGCAGTGCGGCAGCCGCGACCGACAACATCTCTTGGTAGTTGGGGATGAAGGTGCGGATCACCCGGTCGTATTCGGCAACCCGAATTCTCAGATGGGTGGCAACGGACATCATGGTAACCACACGGTGAGAATCCTGCTGTTCCCGTAAAACTGCCGTTGTAGCACTACTCGGACGATGCCGTCGTCGTTGGTTTCCCGTTTCCCGCAGGTGTTTGCGGAAAGATGATGGACATTACCCAAATCAGTCCGGCGATGATCAGCGCCAGTGTTCCCCATCGCAGTAGGGTGGACAGCAATAAAAGGTCGAACGCCGGCAGCTGGAGCGGTAGCTCAAACAGGGTTAGTGCTGTCGCCCGTTCGCTCATCCAGTGCCAGCCTGTATGGGCTACTAGTGCTGACAGGAGCACTGCGCCGATGCTTTCGGGCACCACAAATCTAAACAACAGGCTGAGCACCGGGACCAGTACGATGAGGACGCTCAGCTGACCGAGTTCGACTCCGAGGTTGAAGGAGAGGAGCGACATGAGTAGGTGAGAGCCAGCGAATTGGAGCGTCTCGCGTAACGCGAACGAAAACCCGAATCCGTGAACGAGGCCGAATCCAAAGGTGATCAACCAGCGGCGGCGCAGTTTGACTCCGATGATGTTTTCCACAGCCATGTACACGATCGAGAGCGCAATCGCTGTTTCCACCAACGG
>DBHR01000007.1 GCA_002296225.1 Acidobacteria bacterium UBA823
CTCGGGCGGTATCAACACTGCGTTCACGCCAGGCAGCGTGATGGTCATCGATGATCACATCAACCTGCTCGGCGACAATCCGCTGATCGGTCCCCACGACGATCGCTTCGGTTATCGGTTTCCCGACATGACCGAGATCTACGCCCGACGCCTACGAGTGTTGGCTGATCAAGTTGGGACGGAGGTCTCACTTCCGTTGGTACATGGAATCTACGCCGCCGTCCACGGGCCGAGTTACGAGACCCCGGCCGAGATCAGGTTCCTCAGGACGATTGGCGCTGACGCGGTTGGCATGTCGACAGTGCCCGAAGCGATCGTGGCGCGGCAGATGGGACTCGACGTGCTGGGGTTATCGTGCATTACGAACATGGCCGCGGGGGTGCTGCCCGAGCCGCTACATCAGAACGACGTGCTCCAGGTCGCCGGACAGGTCGCCGAACCCTTCGGGGTGCTTCTGACGGGCATTATCCGGCGTCTGTGACTGGGGTATCATTTTTCCATGCTACCAACCATCGAATGGCGCGATGACGCGATCGTCATGGTCGATCAACGGAAACTGCCGAAGCAGGAGCGCTACGTCAAATGTCGGACCGGTGCTCAGGTTGTGCGAGCGATCAAGACCATGGTGATCCGCGGGGCGCCGGCGATCGGGGTCGCAGCTGCCATGGGTTTGGCCATGGGCGTGGTGCGTAGCAAGGCCAAGGGCACGACCCAGCTCGCGGCTGAGTTCTATAAACTCTGTGATCTGATGGCCGGTACGCGGCCGACGGCCGTCAATCTATTCTGGGCCATCGATCGGATGAAGCAAGTGTTTGCGGCTGCCGTCCGTGCTGGGCACTCGGTGGAGGAGGTCGCCGCGCGGTTGCGGCACGAGGCGCAGGTCATTCACGATGAGGACGTCGAGAGCTGCCGGACGATGGGCTCCTATGGTGCGTCGGTCGTGCCAGACAAGGCGCGGGTGCTCACCCACTGCAACGCTGGCGCGCTGGCGACGGCAGGTTACGGCACGGCGCTCGGCGTTATCCGGCGCGCCGTCGAGGAGGGTAAGCGCGTCGCCGTGTTCGCCGGCGAGACGCGGCCGTTCCTGCAGGGTGCCCGCCTGACAGCCTGGGAGCTCGTGCGGGACGGCATCGACACAACGGTGATCACCGATAGCATGGCCGGGTCGCTCATGCGCGACGGCCAGATCGATCTAGTGATCGTCGGGGCCGACCGAATCGCCGCGAATGGCGACGTTGCGAACAAGATCGGGACCTACAGTGTTGCGGTGCTTGCGCGGGCGCACGATCTGCTGTTCTACGTGGCCGCGCCGACCTCGACGATCGACCTGGCGACGCCGGACGGGGCGCACATCCCGATCGAGGAGCGGGACGCGCGCGAGGTGACCCACCTCGGCGCATCTCAACTGGCGCCGGATGGCGCTGGTATTAGGAACCCGGCCTTCGACGTGACGCCGAGCCAGTACGTGTCGGCGATCATCACCGAGCGGGGCGTCTGCCGTCCGCCATACGCTGACAGTCTGCGAGAGGTCGTCGCAGGTGCGCTCTCCGAGGTCTCGCGGTAGCGCACTCCATGCGGATCCTTGGTATCGAAACCTCGTGTGACGAGACGGCCGCGGCGGTGGTTTACGACACCGGGAACGCCGAGCACCCTTGGGCCATTGCGTCGTCGGTCATTGCGTCACAAGCTGAGATTCACCGGGAGTGGGGCGGTGTCGTGCCGGAACTCGCCTCACGCCAGCACGTGCGTGATATCTGCGGTGTCACGGAGCGGGCGCTCGGCGATGCGGGGATTGCATGGTGTGATCTGGGCGCGATTGCTGTGACCCAGGGGCCCGGCCTGGTCGGCTCGCTCCTCGTCGGCGTAGCCTTCGCTAAGTCGCTCGCGGTGACACTCGATGTGCCGCTCGTGCCGGTGCATCACCTAGCGGGGCATGTCGAATCGCTATTTCTCCACCACGGCTCGCTTCCGCTGCCCGCCGTCGTGCTGGTCGTGTCGGGTGGGCACACCTGTCTGTATGTCGTATCGACGCTGGGTGACTACCAATTGATTGGCCGGACTCGTGACGACGCGGCCGGCGAGGCATTCGACAAGGTGGCTAAGGTTCTGGGGTTGGCCTACCCGGGTGGTCCGGTCATCGATCGGCTAGCGCGGGGTGGTAATGCCCACGCGCTCGATTTTCCAGTGGCGCAGATGAAGCATCTCGATCGGAACCGCCCGCCGACGGTCGAAATTCCAGGTCGGCTCGGCCGGGCGCGGCTTGGCATGACCGATTTCAGTTTTAGTGGCCTCAAGACCGCCGTAAAGCGCCATGTGGTGGCTCGGCTGGTGGCGGTCGGTCGTGACGTGCTTCCCGCGGACGAAGTTGCCGACATCTGCGCTAGTTTTCAGCGCGCGGTGGTCGACGCGTTGCTCGATCGGACTTTTGACGTTGCGCGGTTGCTCGGCGCGAGGGCAGTGGGCATCGCCGGCGGTGTGTCGGCGAACAGCCGACTCCGCGATGAGGCGATGGCGCGCGGGGAGCTGTGTGGACTGCCCGTATTCTTACCGGCGCTAGCGCTTTCGACCGACAACGCGGCGATGATCGCCGCCGCCGGTCTCCGTCAGTTTAGTCACGGTGTGACCGCCGCGCCCGATCTGAACGCCGATGCTGCACTGGTGCTCTAGTCGCGCGGTCCAGGCGGCTCGCGCAGCGTGATTCGACGGGGGAGCCTTGGCTGACACTAGGAGATATCCGAAACGTCCTATCGTTGGTGTTGGCGCTGCCGTGTTCGATGGTGCCTCGGTCGTACTGATTAAGCGTCGGTTCGAGCCGCTCCAGGGCCGGTGGAGCCTTCCTGGCGGTGGCCTCGAAGTTGGCGAGACGCTGGAGGCCGGGGTTGCACGCGAGATCGAGGAGGAAACCGGGCTGACGGTGTTTGTAGGGCCGGTCGTTGAGGTCTTCGACCGGATCATGCGCAACAACGATGGCCGCGTTAAGTACCACTTCGTGCTCGTCGACTTTCTGTGCCGTGCGACCGGAGGGCGCCTCGCGCCTGGGTCGGACGTCGCCGATGCCGTGCTCGCCGATCCTGAAGCGCTCGGCGCATATGGTCTTACCAAGAAGACAGAGGAGGTCATTTCACGCGCGGTTGCGATGCGTCGTGAATGGTGAGATGGTTGCCGGGCGGTAAGGTGTTAAGTCTTATGCAAGACCAACAGCAACCTAAGACCGCAACTCAGACCAGCGCCCTCACATGTGAACTAGCATGACGACAATGGACCTAAGTCGGGACGTCGCCTGGGAACTGTTGACTGAGTACACCCAGAGCGTGAATTTGCGGAAGCATGGCCTGGCGGTTGAGGCCGCGTTACGAGGCTATGCACGTAGGTTTGGGGAGGACGAGACCCTTTGGGGCATCGTCGGTCTCTTGCACGACTTCGACTATGAGCGATGGCCGAGTTTGGACGATCATCCGTTCCGTGGTTCGGAAATCCTCCGAGAACGGGACTATTCCGACGTCGTGACCCGCGCGATCTTATCGCACGCCGAGCGCACAGGCGTCACCCGCGAGTCACGCTTGGAACACTCGCTGTTCGCGTGCGATGAGATGTCCGGCTTTGTGACTGCCGCCTCACTCGTCCGACCGTCCAAGAGCGTGCTTGACCTCGAGGCCAAGTCGGTCAAGAAGCGGATGAAGGATAAGGCATTCGCGCGCGGTGTCAGTCGTGATGACCTGCGGCTCGGTGCTGAGGAAATTGGTCTCCCGCTCGACGAGCACATCACCAACGTCATCACGTTCATGCGTGAGCAGGCAGATGCGTTGGGACTGCGCGGCTCACTATAGCGTCCGCTCTGGCCAGGTCCCTAGGATTCTCTCCGGCGATTACCTCAAGTAAATCCTGGCCCCCTGATCCTGGTCAGATCTTGCCACAGCGCGGTCAGTGTCAGTCGGCGCGCAGGGTGAGTGACCGCCAGACTTCTGGCCTGAGCAATGCCAGTACTGTCAGCACTTCGAGGCGACCGACCAACATGGCTGTGGTCAGCACGACCTTGCTGATTGGATGCAATGCAGCGTAGCTCGCCAGTGGACCCACCTGATTAAAGCCCGGGCCGATGTTCCCGAGCGTCCCGGTGGTCGCGGTCACGCCGGTCAGGATGTCTGCACCCAGTGCCACGACCACGCAGACGCAGATGGCGAAGACGAGAAGATAGAACAGCAAGAAAACTAGCACAGCGCGTATCACGTCCTCGGGCACGACTTTGCCACCGAGTTTGACCGGCAACAGGGCGCGAGGATGCAGCGTCTTCTTGAGTTCGAGCAAGGTATAGCGCGCGATTAACACTTGTCGCCATATTTTTGGCCCACCCGCTGCAGAGCCAGCGCAACCACCGATGAACATGAGCACCAACAGGACCAGACGCGATTGCTCGCTCCAGACCGAGAAATCGGCGCTGGCATATCCCGTGGTTGTTAGAATCGACAGGGTTTGAAATAGTCCGGTCCGCACGGCTGTAACTGTGGCCGTACCCGTCTGCAAGAGAAAGCCCGTGAGCGCGATGGTCGCAACGGCGACGATGCCAGCGTAGACTCGAAACTCGTCGTCGGTGACGAGTGCTCTTGGCTGGCCGCGTAACAACGCGCGGTATTGCAGCGCGAAGTTCGCGCCAGCCAAAAACATGAATCCGCAGATGATCCATTCGACCGCCGCACTGTGGTAGCCCATGATCGATTCTGGGTTTGGCGAGAAGCCGCCCGCCGCGATCGTCGTCATGGCGTGGCAGATGGCATCGTAGGCCGGCAGGCCGGCGAGCATGAGCGCGACGAACTCTGCCAGGGTCAGGCCGACGTAGAGTCGCCACAGCATGGCGGCGGTCTTCCGGATCTGCGGCGCGAGGCCGCCGTCGGTCAGCCCTGGGGCCTCAGTGAAGAATAGCTGGCGCCCGCCGATCGCGAGCCGTGGGAGGACCGCGATGAACAGCGTGATGACACCCATGCCACCCAGCCATTGCGACATCGAGCGCCAAAACATCAGGCCCCGTCCGAACGAGCCAAAGTCAGTGAGAATGGTTGCCCCGGTCGCCGTTATGCCGGACATCGACTCGAACACCGCGTCGACCGCAGCCAGCCCGGCCATTGCGTAGGGCACGGCGCCGATCGCGGCGACCAGGAGGTAGGTCCCGACCACGACTGCCAAAGCCTCGACGCGCCGGAGCACCCACTCGCGCTTGCCGATCCGGCGGCGCAATGCCTGACCGGCCACGACGGCTAGAAGGCCCGCGGCCACAAAGCCGACGGCGTCCGCCGTTTCCTTGTAGTAAAGCGCAACCAGGAGGGGCGCCACGAAGGCAATGCCCAAGAACCGTAGAATGGTGCCCGTCAGATGAAAAACGATGGCCAGTCGCATCGTTCGCTGTGCTCGCGTCGTTAGGACGATGCAAAGAACTTCCGCACCAGGTCGGACGAGGCGTCGGTGCAGAACACCAGGAGCCGGTCGCCAGGTTCGATCCGGTCGTTTCCGTGAGGGACGATCGCGTCGCCGTGCCTGAGGATCGTGCCCACAATCGATTCTGGCGGTGTGGCGAGGTCGCGAAGTGTGGTTGTTGGATAGTCGTCTGGTACGGTGAGTTCGAAGACCTCGGCCTCGCCTTCTTCGAGCACGGCGAGGACCTTGGCTTTACCGCCCTCGACCTCGCGGACGATCGATTCCACCGCCGCACCTTTGGCCGAGAGGGCGACATCGATGCCCACACGCTCAAAGAGCCTAAGGTTCGCCAGGGTGCTGACCCGGGTAATGATTTTGCCCACGCCGAGTTGTCGTCCGAGCAACGATGCGAGGAGATTTCGCTCGTCGTTGTCGATGACCGAGACGAGCACGTCGCTTCGCCCGATCTCCTCCATTTCCAGCAACTCGAGGTCGGTGCCGTCACCGTTCAAGACTAAAGCGCTGGTGAGAGTGGCCGCGAGCATTTCCCCTCGGCCCGGGTCACGCTCGATAATCCGAACACTTACGTCATCGCGGGAATCGAGCAGTTGTGCGAGCCGAAACCCGACGTCGCCGCCACCGATGATCGTGACCTGCTGTGCGTCACGTAGGCTGCGGCCGCTAGGCGCCACCTTGGCGTCCATTGCCGACATCGCATCACCGCGTCCCATCACAATGACCTTGTCACCCGCTTTGAGATGCGTGTCGCCGCGCGGAATCGTGATGGTGTCGCCGCGTTTGGCGGCAACCATCACGATTCCGCGCGGCAACTGTAAGGAGGAGATTGGCGCGGCGGTCAATGGAGAGCCGACTTCCAGCCGATATTCGAGCAGTTGGACCTGGCCCTCCGCGAAACTCTCGGCATCAATTGCTCCAGGCGCTGCGATGATTCGCTGAATGTCGTCCGCCAACTGGGCTTCCGGCCAGATGGTTTGATCGACGCCGAAGTGGTCACGAAGGCTGTTGCCACCGCCGCCCGACCCGAGAAAATCGTCGCCCGACACGAAGCATACCGTCTTGGTCGCGCCGAGAGTCTTGGCAATCGAGCAGGCGACAATGTTGACCTCGTCAAGGCCCGTGCACGCGATGGCCAGGTCGCTCGATTCGACGTGGGGAACGCGGAGGACGCTGGCACTTGTGCCGCTGCCGAGCACGAAGCTGACATCAAGAGCATGGAAACGGTCCGCGGCGGCAGGATTGTGATCGATAACGTGAAGGTAGTGGTTGGGGGCAAGCGCTCTGGCAAGGGCGTAGCCAATTTCCCCACCGCCTATGATGATGATACGCATCGTCTGACGCAATTCCCATTCTGGCACCCGCGTTGTGTTTTGGCAACGGGCCCGCACAGGTCCGGTTGCGTCAACGAGTAGTTCTGCGCAGTTCTGCTATGATTCGAAAGTTATGCAGGCGGCCGATGTCGTCATCGTGGGTGCCGCGCGCACGCCGATCGGCAAGTACGGCGGAGGATTACGCGGTGTGCATCCAACCGAGCTCGGCGCAGTAGCGGCGAAGGCGGCGTTGAGTCGGGCTGGGGTTGACCCCACGAGCGTGGACGAGGTGTGGTTCGGCCACGCGCGGCAGGCTGGGTCGGGACCGAATCCCGCTCGCCAGATTGGACATCGGGCAGGGCTGCCACACACGGTACCAGCGCAGACCGTCAACAAGGCGTGCGCGTCTGGGTTACAGGCCATTGCTAGCGGTGCCCAGGCGATTACCCTGGGCGAGGCCGAAGTCGTGCTGGTCGGCGGCATCGAATCGATGAGCCGGATGCCTTACTTGATCGACGCGGAGGCCGCGCGTTGGGGGCACCGGATGGGGAACGTCGAGCTCGTTGATGCCATGTATCGTGACGGTTTTTCCTGTCCGCTTTCCGACCTGTTGATGGGCGAGACGGCCGAGGTGCTTGCCCGGCAGTACGGCATTTCGCGAGACGAATCGGATGCCTACGCACTCGAGAGTCAACAGCGCGCCGAGACTGCGATGGCCGCGGGGCGCTTCGATGCCGAGATTGTGCCGGTGGGGATCACTGATCGCAAGGGCCGGGTAACGACGGTGAGTCGTGATGAGCATCCGCGGGCTGGCGTAACCCTTGAGTCGCTGCAGAAACTTGAGCCAGTCTTCGGCGAAGTGGAGGGCCATGCCGGTATCATCACTGCTGGTTCGGCGTCTGGAATCACCGATGGTGGCGCAGCGCTCGTCCTGATGAGTGCGTCGCGCGCCACGCAGCTGGGCTGCCGACCACTTGCCCGGATCGGTGGATGGGCAAGCGCAGGCGTCGACCCGAGAATCATGGGCATCGGACCGGTGCCGGCCATGCAGAAGCTGTTTGCCCGGTTACAGCAATCCGTCGACGATTATGACCTCGTAGAGTTGAACGAGGCGTTTGCGGTGCAGGTGCTCGCCGTGTTACGTGACGTGCCAATTGCACGGGACCGGCTCAATGTCAACGGTGGTGCGATTGCGCTCGGTCATCCGATTGGCTGCACGGGTGTGCGGATCGTCGTGACGCTACTGCACGAACTCGCGCGGCGTGACGCAGCCCGTGGACTCGCCACGCTGTGCGTGAGTGGTGGCATGGGCATGGCGATGGCACTCGAGCGCGTCTGACGCCGCCCTCAGAACCGATGAAGATCGCCGTCATACCCGGAGACGGAATCGGCCTGGACGTTACGGCTGAAGCGGTGAAGGTGATTGAGGCGATCGGCGACCGCTTCGGTCGCCGATTTGAGCTCGAGCGCTTGCCTTACGGTGCCGATCACTACCTTGAGACCGGCGTCGCCATGCCACCTAACGGCTATCGGACGCTGCAGAAGGACTTCGACGCGATCTTCATTGGTGCGCTCGGGGATCCGCGCATCCCCGATATGCGGCACGCGCGCGATATTCTGCTTGGCACGCGATTCGAGCTCGACCTCTACGTGAACTACCGCCCCGTCAAGCTACTCGATGCGCGACTCTGCCCACTAAAAGGATGCTGTCCCACCGATGTGGATTTCGTTGTCTTTCGCGAGAACACCGAAGGAATGTATGTTGGTGTGGGTGGGCGATTTAAGGCCGATACGACCAACGAGGTTGCTATTCAGGAGGAGATCAATACCTACGCCGGCGTACACCGGATCATTAAATACGCCTTCGAATATGCTTCCTCGGCTGCGCGCCGCCGGCTGTGCATGGCCGACAAGAGCAACGCGCTCCAGCATGGGCACGCGCTTTGGCAGCGCGTGTTCCAGGAACTGGCGCCACAGTATCCTAACGTTGACGCCAGCCACTTATTCATCGATGCGTTGGTGATGCAGCTCGTGAAGAATCCGGCGCAATTTGAAGCGATCGTCACAAATAACATGTTTGGTGACATCATCACTGACCTTGGTGCGCAGCTACAGGGTGGTCTCGGCATGGCGGCATCGGGCAACCTTCATCCAGGCCGGACGTCGATGTTCGAACCGGTACACGGCTCAGCGCCAAAGCACGCGGGCAAGAACGTCGCCAACCCAATCGGTGCCATTCTGTCCGCGGCGCTCATGCTCGATTATCTTGGACTCACGTCGGAGGCTGTTGCGGTCGAACAAGCGGTGGCGGAGGTCGTTCGATCCGGGAAGGGGCCGGTCGATATCGACGGCACGCTGGGCACGCGGGAGACCGGTGATGCAATCGTGTCGGCGCTCCGCATGCCTGCGGCAGCAGGGTAGAGTGTGTCCGGGGTGCGTATCTCATGAGCCGAGCGGTCTACATCGTCGGCGGTGCACGCACGCCGATGGCGCGGCACGTAGGAATTCTAAAGGATGTGTCAGCGATTGACCTCGGCGTCTTGGCGTCGAGGGCCGCGTTGGAGCGCACGGGTGTTCGGCCAGAGTGGATCGATCACGTTGTATTTGGCAACGTCCAGCAGACGAGCAGCGACGCGCTTTACGGCGCGCGTCACGTTTCCTTGAAAGCGGGGTTGCCCGTTTCAGTGCCGGCCTTGACCGTCAACCGCCTCTGCGGCTCTGGCCTCCAGGCGGCAATCACCGGCGCACAACACATCCAGCTCGAAGAGGCAGAGGTCGTGCTTGCGGGGGGGATGGAGAATATGACGCAGGCGCCGCACGTCGTGCGCGGGCTTCGATCGGGCCTTCGGCTTGGCCATAGCGAACTTGAAGACTCGCTTTGGTCGGGCTTACTGGACAGCGTCTGCGGATGCACGATGGCCGAGACGGCCGAGAACTGCGCGACGCAGTACGGCATTGGCCGCGATGCGCAGGATGCCTACGCGCTGCGAAGCCAGCAAACCGCGGTTCGCGCATGGGATGATGGTACGCTGGCCGACGAGGTCGTGCCGGTCGAGGTGAAAACCCGCAAGGGTGTCGTCACATTCGCGCGTGACGACCACCTGCGGCCTGAGACCACACTGGAGGCGCTGGCGATGTTGCCGTCGGCGTTTACGAAGGACGGCACAGTCACGGCTGGGAATGCGAGCGGGATCGTCGACGGCGGCGCTGCGCTCGTGCTCGCGTCCGAACAGGCAGTCGATCGCCGCGGACTCCGTCCGCTGGGCCGCTTGGTCGGTTGGGCGGTCACTGGGGTTGAGCCCAGGCTGATGGGTCTCGGGCCGGTGCCGGCAACGCGCCAGCTCCTTACCACGGTCGGCCTCTCGTTGAGTGACATCGATTTGATCGAGGTTAACGAGGCGTTTGCGGCGCAGTATCTAGCTGTGGAAAAGGAACTCGGGCTGGACCGGGACCGCGTCAACGTCAACGGCGGCGCCATTGCGTTGGGACATCCACTCGGCATGACGGGAACTCGCCAGTTACTTACGCTGTTGCTCGAACTTCGACGCCGGGGACAGCGGCGCGGCATCGCGACTGCGTGTATCGGCGGCGGCCAGGGGATTGCGGCGCTGGTCGAAACGGTGTGAGTCTCGGGTAAGGTAGGAGAGGGGCATGGGGATTCAGACGGTCGGCGTGCTCGGTTGCGGTTTGATGGGTGCCGGAATCGCGCAGGTCTGTGCACAGGCCGGTTACCGGACGGTGATCCGCGAGGTGGATGAGGGCTTACTCACTAAGGGGCTCGGCCGCATCGATAAATCACTCGCTGCCGGCGTCGAAAAAGGCAAGCTGACGAGGAAGGCGCGAGACGAGGCCCGAGGAAACCTGACCGGCACTACCAGCTTCGAGGAGTTGGGACCGTGCGATCTTGTGATCGAAGCGATTGTCGAGAACCTCCACGCTAAACGGGAGGCGTTTACCGCGCTTGAAGCTGCAGTCGGCGAGCACACGATCTTTCTGTCGAACACGTCGTCGCTGTGTATCACCGAGATCGCTGCCGCGACGAAGCGACCGGATCGCTGCGGCGGGCTGCACTTCTTCAATCCGGTCCCGGTCATGAAGCTGGTCGAGGTGGTGCGCGCACTTCCGACGAGCGATAAAACCTTCGGAACCGTTTTTTCATTTGCCCAGTCGCTGGGTAAGGAGCCGATCACCGCACCCGACCGACCCGGCTTTATCGTCAACCGGCTGCTCGTGCCGTATCTACTCGAAGCGATCCGCGTCTACGAGCGTGGGCTCGCGACAGCTGAGGACATCGACAAGGGTATGACACTTGGTTGCGGCCATCCGATGGGGCCGCTCACCCTTCTGGACTTCGTTGGGCTCGATACCACGTACTATATTGCGGAGATCATGTTCCAGGAATTCAAGGAGCCGGCTTACGCGCCGCCTCCGCTGTTGAAGCGGATGGTGCTGGCCGGACGGCTCGGCCGCAAGAGCGGGCGTGGTTTCTACGAGTACTGAAGAATGCCCTGAGGCGGTCAACCCGCTCATGTACAATAACTCTATGCGCGATCTCGTGCGGGCGCTGTTGGCCGCACTAGGTGAAGACCCGACTCGTGACGGCCTGACGCGCACGCCGGAACGGGTCGAGCGGTCACTCAGATTCCTGACGTCGGGTTATAAGACTGACGTGGGCACTCTCCTTAACGGCGCACTATTCGACGTTGACTATAGCGAGATGGTGATCGTGAAGGATATCGATTTCTACTCGCTATGCGAGCATCATCTGTTACCGTTCTTCGGAAAGTGTCATGTGGCCTACATTCCGCGTAACAAGGTGATCGGGCTCAGCAAGATTCCGCGACTGGTCGAGGCATTCAGCCGTCGGTTGCAGGTGCAGGAGCGGCTGACTAATCAGATCGCCAATACGATCCGAGCAACCCTTAACCCACTCGGTGTCGCCGTTGTCCTCGAGGCGACCCATCTCTGCATGTCGATGCGGGGGGTTGAGAAGCAGAATTCCACGGCAGTGACGAGCGCTATGCTCGGCGTGCTGCGCGACGACGCGCGGACCCGGATGGAATTCCTGGAGCTCATTCGTCGGCGCAACGGCGTAGAGTCGTGGGGCGCGGCGGCCGAGCAGGGAGCGCCCTGTGTCGCGGAGAAGGTCTGATTTCGCCGTCGGCAGGGCCGGCAGTCGGTGCTGGGTGTTACTGTTCGGCATCGTGACGGCAACTGTTGCAGTGACGGCTCTGACCCTAGCGGAACCGGTAGCAATCGCATGCCCGTCGATGTTAGGGCACGGCATCGACACGGATCGCGATTTCTGCGACGTTCTAACGGGACGCGATCCCGCCGGGGGGGTCGTTGTCACCATCCCGCGCCATGAGGGCGAGGCCACGCTGGCATTCGACCTGTCCAATCGGCACACGTACTCCGAGGGCCAAGTCCGGGCCGGCCGGGCGTTCGCGCGGTATACAGCGACGGTCGGCATCTTTACGCTGGACGGGACGTTGCTGGCTCTTGCTGCTGTGCAGAGCGAATTTCGGGACGCCGACGACCTGGTCGATCGGGTCGATGGCGGTGCGGGCCCGGGCGGGGTCAAGGCCGTCGCCCCGGTCGGTCTCGAACGGGTATTGGTCACTATCCCAGCCGAGGTGACCGAGGTGAGCATCCTTGGACAACTGCTTGAGGTGATTCGGATCGACGGCCGGGATACCTTCCGGTCGCCTGGGCGGCCGATTGCGATCGTGAGCAATGTCGAGCTTGACTATCGTCCCCGCTGACGGCGTTTCGAACTAGTGGCGGTGAACTGCTTGGGACGGCGGTTCTGCCCCAGTCGTGACGCATGCTTGCTTGAGGAGGACAACTGCGGATGTTGCCACGTGACGTGATTATCATCGGGGCAGGCCCAGCCGGCCTCGCCGCCGCGATTGCTGCTAAGCAGCACGGGCTCGATTACACCGTGCTCGAGAAAGGTGTGCTTGTAAACTCGCTCTATCACTTCCCGACTCACATGATGTTTTTTACCACCCCGGAGCGGCTGGAGATCGGCGGGATACCCTTCATCACGCCGTACGAGAAGCCAACCCGTGTGGAGTCACTGCGGTACTATCGGCGTGTCACCGATGTCTACGAGTTGATGATCGAACTGGGAGAGCATGTGACGGCGGTTCAGGCACCGCAGGCTGGTCGGACCGAGACGTTTACCGTCGAAACTCGGTCCGTAGAGGGCAAGACCCGAAGATTGGAGAGCCGTACGGTTGTACTCGCAATCGGCTGCTACGACCATCCGAACCTAATGGGCATTCCGGGTGAGCAACTACCGCACGTTTCGCACTATTACGACGACGCGCATCGTTATTATCGTAAGCGCGTGATCATCGTGGGTGGAAAGAACTCGGCCGCCGAGGCAGCCCTCGAACTCTACCGTGCTGGTGCCCACCCGACGTTGGTGCACCGGCAGGCCGAATTGGGGGGTTCGATCAAGTACTGGGTGCGACCGGACATTGAGAACAGGATTTCTGAGGGTTCGATTCCGGCACGTTTTGAAACCCGGCTACTGGAAATCCGGCCAAAGGAAGTCGTTGTCGAACACGGCGGGCGACAGGATGTGCTGCCGGCGGATCATGTTCTGCTCATGACTGGCTACCTGACCGATCCGACCCTGATGCGTCAGGTTGGGGTACGGCTGGATCCCAAGACCCTCGTGCCCGAGCACAGCGCGGACACGTTTGAGTCGAACGTGCCGGGTTTCTATATCGCTGGCACGGCTCTTACGGGTGTGCACAGTGGTCGGATTTTCATCGAGAACGGCCGATTCCATGGCCAAGTTGTCGTCGATGCAATCCGGCAGCGACTCGCGAGCGTCGAGGCATAGGATTCGGCAGGGCGAACCCATCGCCTGTTGCTGGCCTCTCGTTTTTGTGCCTGTAAGAAAACGAGAGGCAAAACACGAAACACCCTCGGCTGTGATTACTGCACTTGGACGTGCCGTCCGGAGTGGTGGCCCAGCATGAGTTTCATTTCGAGCAGTTGGATTAGCGATTCACAACGGTTGAGCAGGCCGTCACGTTCGAGTAAGGCCTGCTTCTCGACCGGTTCCAAGTCGAGATACTGCGAAAGCGCGTTGACGACATCCTCGTCTGGCATGGAGGCGGGCACCTGAGCTTCTGAGCCGGCTTGACGTAGACCCTGTGCCACCAGTGTCTCCAGATGTCGGCGGTCGCTTCGGATCGTCTGACGGATGGTGTCGTCGAACGGCTCAACGATGCTGTCCACTCGCGCCAGGCGGTAGCTACGCCTGTCGTCCTCGTCTAGGATCCGAAACTTCTGCAGTCCACAGAGGATGATGTTGTAACGGCCGTCACCTAACCGTTCGAAGTTTGTGATCAGGCCAGCGCATCCGATCGGGTATACAGATGGCCGGCCCTCATAATCCCGCTCCCACCCAGGCCGTAGTAGCACCATGCCAATGATGCGGTCGCCCTGAAGCGCATCGGCGACCAACTTTCGAAACCGCAGCTCGAAGATGTGCAACGGAAGACAGACGTTGGGAAACAGAACGATGTTTGGCAGCGGGAAGATCGGAATCGATTGCGGAAGCATGGCCAGGCGTATCTATCGTTGACGGCGTTCAGCGGATGGTTTTTGTCTTGTTATTCAGGTTGTCGGCATCGATGGCCTGACGGAACTCCCTGAATATGTCCAGCTAGGGCACGATTCAATTCTAGCACGTGGCTCGACCGTGCTTTGTGATCGCAGCGGATGTGATTAGCTGCGAGGCAGTTTTGAAAATGCACGCGAGCATCGGCGCCGTGAGCCTGCCGGTGTTGGTGTTCTGACGGCTGGGATGGTACGAGGCGATTAAGGCGGGGCCGCGGTCGGGCGTGAATACGAGTCCGTGCTTGAATGCTGGCCGTGGCGAAGGGCAGATGCTCAAGCCGCGCATGACGCGCCAGTAGGTGTCGTAAGCGATTCGGCCGAGCGCTATGATGGCGTGAACATTTGGCAGTGCGGCGAGCTCGGCTTCGAGGTGCGGTTGGCAGTTTTTTATTTCTTGACCGGTAGGCTTATTATCCGGCGGCGCGCATCGCACGACAGCGGTGATATAGGCATCGCGCAGCTTCAGACCGTCCGTGGCGTGACGCGCGGTCGGAATATTTGCGAAGCCGTATTGGTGCATGGCGCGCATGAGGAAATCACCGCTACCGTCGCCCGTGAACACCCGACCGGTCCGGTTCGCGCCGTGAGCTGCCGGCGCTAGTCCAAGGACCAGCAGGCGTGCGCGCCGATCGCCGAAGCCTGGCACCGGCCTACCCCAATACACGTCGTCGCGATGTGCCGCCTTTTTTCTCCCCGCTACTCGTGCGCAGTACGCGCGAAGCCGAGGGCAGCGATCGCAATGTACGACCGCCTGACGGATTGTCGACAGCGATATCCTTGTCGGCTTATCGTGGCGCGAGCGCATCGGCCTGCTCGTGGGCATGGTAGGAGCTTCTTACGAGTGGTCCCGATTCGACATGAAGAAAGCCGAGGGCGCGCGCGAAGCACTCGATTTCGGCAAACTCCCGCGGCTCGTAATAGCGCGTCAAGGGGAGATGTGCTGGTGAGGGACGAAGGTACTGGCCGACGGTGAGTATGCGGCAATCCTGTTGCCGTAAGTCGGCGATCGTCTCACGCACCTCATCCATCGTTTCGCCCAGACCAACCATCAGACCAGATTTTGTTGGAATCTCAGGCGCTGACCGCGCAGCGCGGAGGAGGAGTTCCAGTGCACGGTCGTACCGGCCAGCCGGCCGGGCGGTGCGGTAGAGCCGCCGCACGGTCTCGATGTTGTGATTTAGCACGTTCGGCTTCGCTTCGAGGACCGTCTGGAGCGCTCGCTCTTGTCCACGGAAATCCGGGATCAGAACTTCGATTCGACAGGCTGGCCGAGCTCTCCGTGTTGCGCGGAGGGTCGCAGCGAATGCCGACGCTCCGCTGTCCGGTAAGTCGTCGCGATCGACCGACGTGATGACCACGTGGGCGAGCTTGAGCAGCGCGACGGCCCGTCCCACGCGTTCTGGTTCATTGGGGTCTACAGGCTGCGGTCTGCCGTGCACGACGTTGCAATATCCGCACGATCGGGTGCAGACGTCGCCTAGGATCATAAAGGTCGCGGTACCGCGATCCCAGCATTCGCCAATGTTTGGACAGTTCGCTTCTTCGCAGACAGTGTGCAGCTTCAAAGACTGGACGAGCTGTTTTAAACGCCGGTAGCCTGGCGAGCCTGGCGCTTGGACCCTTAGCCAAGGTGGCTTCGGTTTGCGGGGTGGCGGAGCGCCTCGCACCGGACGCCCGCGCAGCAGCGGCACGGTCGCAGTCATGGGCCTCTATACTAGCGCTGATTCCGTTGTTTGGGACTGAGGGACCGGAGAGTGGGCGAGGTCGGCGGCCCTTCCACATTAGGAGGATTGGCTTTTCGTGCACCCGGTCTGTAGCCTCCGCTCTCTGGCGCTCGGCTGAAGACCGGTGGGCGAAAAGAACCCACGTACCCGGGGAGGGCTCCGGCGCGGGGTTGCCGGTGGGAACAGTGGTGGATACGGGAGCGCTGAAAGCACGTTCGCTTGAGCTTTCCCCGGTGCGATTCTAGAGTATGTCCAATGAATGTGTTCCTCGTTGATGGGACCTACGAGTTGTTCAGACATTTTTATGCTGTGCCGGCGTCCTCGGACGCCGACGGTAATGAAATCGGTGCTGTGCGCGGCGTGCTCGGCTCGATCGTGTTAATGCTGGAAGACGGTGTGACGCACGTCGGAGTTGCCACGGACCACGTCATTGAATCGTTTCGGAATGAGCTCTGGCCAGACTACAAGACGGGAGAGGGGATCGACCCCGTCTTACGCGCGCAGTTTCACCCTCTGGAGGAGGCGTTGGTCGCGATGGGTATCATGGTCTGGCCGATGGAGGAGTTTGAGGCGGACGACGGTTTGGCGTCAGCCACGGTGAAGGCCTCCGCCGACGAGGCGGTAGAACAGGTGTTCATCTGCACGCCCGACAAGGATCTCGCCCAGTGCGTCGTTGGCGATCGTGTCGTGCAGTTCGATCGCCGTGCCGGCCTGATACGCGACGCTGACAAGGTGCGGGAGAAGTTCGGCGTGTCGCCACAATCGATTCCCGACTACCTAGCCCTGATGGGGGATTCAGCCGATGGCTATCCAGGGCTGCCAGGGTGGGGGGCGAAGTCGGCGAGCGCTGTGTTGGGCTGTTACGGGCACATTGAGGCGATTCCCGACGCGGCCGATTCTTGGGAAGTGAAGGTGCGGGGTGCCAATAAACTTGCACAAACGCTGACGGAGCAGCGTGAAGCCGCCTTGAAGTTTCGTGAGCTGGCGACGCTGCGTAAAGATGCGCCGGTGTTCGACTCAGTCGACCAACTCCGATGGGTCGGCCCTCGGGGTAATTTTTTCGATCTCTGTGTGAAGATAAATGCCAGCGGGATCTACCGGCGCGTCGACAGACTGGCGGGTCAGCGACGCTCATGATTTGCTCTGGCGATAGTGTTGACCACAGCAGTTGCGGAATAGAAGTGTTGGAAGCTTGCCAACAACCTGGCGATCTGCAGGAACTTCCGGAGTTAATCGGATACAGTCACACGGGGCTGTGGCTGCGGGCCGATCTTGCGAGTCGGCGCTTTATCGGGCTCGTTGTTGCGGCCGGGCTGTTCGGGGCATGCGGCGGGGCCAACGGTCCTCGGTCGGCGATCGGTCCGGAGCTTTCGAATAACGACTACCACATCACCAGTATGGCGACGGCGGATGACGTGTTGGTGATCGAGATAGATGCGAGGGTCGAGGTCGAGCCCTTGGCGGTTGCCCGCACTCTGATCAAACCGGTGCATGATCGTTATCCCGAGGTCCTCGTCTACCTCCGCTGGCCGGATGCGCCCGATCGACCGGTGGTTAGGGTTCGCTGGACGGCGAAAGAGGGGTACGCGGCGTTGGTGCTCGATTAGCCATGATGGTCTTTCGTCCCTAGTCGTTGGTTGTTAGTCAGTAACCAGAGGCTAGGGGATTGGAGTTGTATCAAATGGGACCGACCGGCCAGTTGCAGATTCAATGGCTCGGCCACAGTACGTTCGTGGTCACGTCGCCAGGTGGAAAGCGGATCGTATTCGACCCGTGGCTTGAGGCCAACCCCAAGTGCCCAGACGAACACAAGAAAATCAGCAAGGCTGACCTGATTCTCGTTACCCACGGCCACGCGGATCATATTGGCGAGGTGGTGTCAATTGCGCGCACGACCGGCGCACCAGTGATCGCAATCTATGAGCTGGCGAAGTGGTTCGAGAAGAAGGGGATCAAGCCGGTGCACGGAATCAATAAGGGAGGCACGATCACTATCGCTGGCATTGACGTCACGATGGTGTCCGCACAGCACAGCAGCGGACTTGAAGTGGACGGTCAGGTCACGTATCTTGGCGAGCCCGCAGGTTATATTCTGAGACTCGAGGACAGCCGGAGTCTCTACTTTGCTGGCGACACGGACGTGTTTGGCGACATGAGCCTCATTAAGCAGGTTCATGCGCCGGAGATCGCGTTTCTGCCAATTGGGGACTACTACACCATGGGACCGAAGGGTGCTGCTTTAGCCGCTGAACTCCTCGGCGTGCAGCAGGTCGTGCCGATGCACTACGGCACCTTTCCCCTGCTGACGGGTACCCCGGCCGAGCTCAGAACGCTCCTTCCACACGGGATTCAATTACTGGAATTGCAACCAGGCGAAACGGCTGTTTAAAGGGCCGTCCAAGAGCCTAGAGACTCTCGGGGTTTCCCCTTCTGTCGACGACCCGTTGAGCCTTGAGTTCGAACCTGGGCAATGAGTTGGGTGCGACGGACCGCGTCGGGATCCGCACGGCCAGCTGCGCTGAGAAGGCGTCGGCGAGCGCATCGGCCACGTCGTTTGTGGCCTCAACCTCAACGAGGAGTTCCTCCATTTCCTGCCGACGCATTCTCACGATACGGAACTCATCGACCTCAAAGTTCCTGACAATCGCTTCGATCGACGAGGGGTAGATGTTTATTCCACGGACGACCATGAGATCGTCCGCCCGACCGATTAATCCTCCCGGCAGCATTTGGAACGTCCGGCCGCAGACGCAGGTATGCCCGCCGGCGCGCACGAGGTCGCCGGTCCGGTAACGAATGACGGGCCATCCGGCGCGGCCGAGATTCGTGAGTACGAGCTCTCCAACACTACCTTCCGGAACGGCTTGCCCCGACTTGGGGTCGAGCACTTCGGCGATGAACTCCGATTCGATGATGTGCAGGCCCGTCTGCGCATCACACGTATAGCCGTAGGCGCCGACTTCAGTGGCGCCGGAATGATCGAAGCACTTCGCGCCCCACGCCCGCTGTATCCGATCGCGAACCTGTGGGATTGAGGCCCCCGCTTCGCCTGCGTGGATGGTCGTGTGCACACCGAGCGTCGACAGGGCGATGCCTTCCTGCCGCGCGACTTCGGCAAGGCGCATGGCGTAGGTTGGCGTGCTCAAGAGCACCGTGGCCTCTGAGTTAGCTATCATGCGCAGCCGTGCCTTCGAATCCAGACCGCCCCCCGGGATCCCCATGGCACCAAGTTGGAGGCCAGCAGTGTGTGCCGCCCAGAATCCGATGAAGGGGCCAAAGGAAAAGGCCATGAACAACCGGTCGTGTTCGGTGACGTTGGCTGCGCGGTATATGTACTGCCAGCACTCGATCCACCAGTCCCACGTCTCACGTGTATCAAGCACCATCAATGGTCGACCTGTCGTGCCTGAGGTTTGGTGGTAGGTTAGGTAGCGCTCTCGCGGGTAGGTCGCAATTGTGCCGAGTGGTCCAGCAGCTAATTGGTCTTTGACCAGTTCAGCCTTCGTGGTGAAGGGCAGCGCGGCGAATTCAATCCAATCGAGCGGTGGTGTCAGCGAGCCGAACTTGGCCGCGTAAAAGCGGTTGCGTGGCAGGATTTCTGCCAGAAGCAGGTTGAAGCGTTCGAGTTGCCGCTCGCGCGTTTCTTCAGGTCTGGCGGTTTCGAGATCGGTCCTGTGCACTATAGTCACCGTCGACGGCCGTCAGGCGTCCGGGATACGGAGCGGGTTGCCGTTGAGCGCCGCCTGCATCACGGTTGGGTACGCTTCACGCATGGAGCCGTGCAGGAAACAGGTCTGCTCACCCATCTTCACCGACTTCCGTGTCTGATCGTCCGATTCGTCAGCGTCAATGTACACGTGAGTGTCTACGGCAGCGGCGCCCGCGCTGCCGCCCCCAGCACCGGGCTGCGTGTAACCGTTGACTTGGACAATACGCGTCGACTTTACCCTCTGCTTCGTGATGTGTGCGTAGCGGCCAAGCTGTGTCATGTAACAGAACCCGAGGCCGGCCGACAAATATGCCAAAGGCGGCGGTGCGGTGTGGCCAGCGCCCGTGTCCGATAGGAACCGGAAGCTGCTACCGAGCGGCTGAAACAGACGGATGTCGGTTTGCAAGAGATGGTCGTCGATGAGGCGTGCATCGGAACGGACGTGTAGGGTCCGCTTCTGTTCTGCTTTCAGGCTCGAGCCGGCGCCACCGGTCACACCGTGCTGCACCTCAACCGTTTCGGTCTTGGAGATGATTCCCGTATGGTACTGATCCGCGGCCGTGGGTCGGATGTCGTCGAAGTCTGCCAGCGGATCAGGGAAGATAGCGTGCGGCGACGCGGGTTGGTCCGTAAGATCTATCGCGTGGCCGTTCAACTGGAGTGCGAAGGTGTTTATGAAGAGATCGCGCATCAGGGCGTCTCCAGGCGATTCGGCTAGCGCCCGGGCGACGAGATCGCCCGCGGCCTCAGGAGATATATCGGCGTCAATCTCGACGTTGCGATCGACCGGCACGCCCGCACCGGTCATATCGCCTCGCAACGCCGAACCCGTCATCGTGTATCTGGTGTCCTGGCCAGACATGAGTCCGTGTAACGCGATACCACGACTTCGACACAGCCGTGCCAGCTGGCTCAAATAGCAGAAGTGTAGTCCGGCCGCGAAGAACGCCAACGGGAAGGGGGCGAGATCAGTGCCGTTCAGATACGGTCCTTCGTCGGAGGCCATTCGCCAAGTTGGGCCGGGTGGCTCTGGTTGGCGCACGATCGCTTCCTTCTGCATGCCTTCAAGGGAGCGCACCTCGACGCGGAATGTAAGGCGGTCGTTTGTGGCGTCGGCTGGTTCTTTAGATGATTTGTCTTTGACCTTGAAGACCAGCGGTGTCTCGAAATCTTGCAATCTCGGCATGGGTGTTCGCGCCTCCTCGCGCCGCGCATTATATCGTGCCATGCCCTGATGTTTGACGGCCCCAGTCACGGCAATCATAATGATAGTTCGATGATGCGGACTGTTTTACAACGTGAGGTTGAGTTTGCAACGCACCCCGACCAGTATCGGCACTGGAAACTGACGTTCGATGGGCCGATTGCCACGCTGTCGATGGACGTGCAAGAGAATGGCGGTCTCTCGAGTGAGTACAAGTTAAAGCTCAACTCGTACGATCTCAGCGTCGACATTGAGCTCGCCGACGCAATTCAACGCATCCGTTTCGAGCACCCCGAAGTGCATGCGGTCGTCGTGACAAGCCTGAAGGAGCGCATCTTTTGCGCGGGCGCCAACATCTTTATGCTAGGCAGTTCGCCGCACGGTTTTAAGGTGAATTTCTGCAAGTTCACGAACGAGACACGGTTGGCGATGGAAGATGCCAGTGAGTATTCGGGTCTCAAGTTTCTCGCGGCCGTCAACGGAATTTGCGCTGGCGGCGGCTACGAGCTCGCGCTAGCCTGCGATGAAATCATTCTGGTTGATGACGGGAATTCAGCCGTGAGTCTGCCCGAAGCACCGTTGCTGGGAGTTCTGCCTGGCACGGGCGGTTTGACGCGGGTCGTCGACAAACGCAAGGTGCGGCGCGACCTCGCGGATTTTTTTAGCACCCTGGTTGAGGGCGTGCGTGGGAAGCGCGCGCTGGAGTGGCGGTTCGTCGACGCCATTTATGCGCGATCTCAATTCGACGAGGCAGTGTCTCAGCGCGCCGGTGAGCTGGCGGCCACATCGGACCGGCCCAGGTCTGGCCCTGGCGTCGCCTTGGGACCGTTGGACCTGACTCGGTCTGACGATCAACTCGAGTACTCCGCAGTCACCGTCGCGATTAATCGCGAAACCCGTGTTGGCGAACTAACGGTGCGAGGGCCCGACGGGCCTCAGCCCGAGGACACTGAAGCCATGCTCGCGCGCGGTGATCAGTACTGGCCGCTTCGTGCGTTCCGCGAGCTAGACGCGGTGTTGCTGCATTTGCGCCTGAACGAGCCAGAGATCGGCGTGGTTGTTCTGAAGACCGTTGGTAACCGAGAGGCTGTTTTGGCCGTCGACCAAACACTCGCCGCTCATCGAGACCATTGGTTCGCACGCGAGATTCTGCACTTTATGAAGCGGACGCTAAAGCGGCTTGACCTGACTGCCCGCAGTTTCATCGCGCTCATTGAGCCAGGGTCGTGCTTTGCTGGATCCCTTTTCGAGTTGGCACTGGCTGCGGATCAGTCGTTCATGCTCGACGATGCCGAACGGCCGAACGCGGTCGAGGTCTCGGTTCTGAACGGTGGCGTGCTGTCGATGAGTACCGGGCTAACCCGACTGGAGACAAGGTTCCTGGGCGAACCTGACAAGGTCGACGAGGTGCTCGCAATTAAGGGGCCGATTGAGCCTGATGCGGCGCTTGAAGTCGGGCTTGTATCTTTTGCGCCAGATGAATTGGACTGGGACGACGAGGTGCGGCTGATGCTTGAGGGGCGCGCGTCGCTGTCGCCCGACGCGCTAACGGGACTCGAAGCGAACCTACGGTTCGCTGGACCAGAAACGCTCGAAACGAAGATCTTCGGTCGGCTGTCGGCGTGGCAGAATTGGATTTTCCAGCGCCCAAACGCCGTGGGTGAGCGTGGTGCGCTGAAGGTCTATGGCGTCGAAGGTCGGCCTGATTTCGATTGGCGGCGAACGTGATGGGCGGGCGTGGTCCAAAGGACTAAGGGCGGTCAGTTGAAAGGCGTGCGTGCATGATTTCGAGTGAACGGATTCCGAATAACGTTGACCTGTCCAGCAACAAGCGGCTGCAGCGAGCGCTCGAGCACTGGCAGCCGAAGTATCTTGATTGGTGGCGCGACATGGGGCCCGAGGGGTTCCAGGACCATCACCAGGTCTTCCTGCGTACCGCGATCAGCGTCGACCCAGATGGCTGGGCGAATTTCGAATTCGTCAAGCTACCCGACTACCGCTGGGGGATCTTCCTCACCGAATTTGTTGCCGATCGCACGATCGGCTTCGGCGATTCATTCGGCAAGCCGGTTTGGCAGGAGGTGCCGGGGGAGTTTCGCAACCAGCTCAGACGCCTGATTGTTACGCAGGGTGACACCGAGCCGGCATCGGTTGAGCAGCAGCGGCAGCTCGGGGCGAAGTGTCCGAGTCTTTACGACTTGCGCAACCTCTTTCAGGTGAATGTGGAAGAGGGGCGCCACCTGTGGGCGATGGTCTACCTGTTGCACTCGTATTTCGGGCGCGACGGACGCGACGAGGCCGAAGAGTTGCTGGCGCGGACGAGCGGGAACCGGGACAAGCCGCGGATCCTTGAAGCGTTCAATGAACCGATCGATAACTGGCTAGACTTCTTCATGTTCACGATGTTCACAGATCGCGATGGCAAATCACAGCTCATGTCACTGTCCGAGAGCTCACTCGATCCGCTGGCTCGAACGACGCGTTTTATGTTGACCGAGGAAGCTCATCACATGTTCGTCGGCGAAACTGGCATTTCTCGTATTCTCGAACGGACCTGCCAGCTGATGAAGGAATCCAGAGGCCTAGCCGAGGACGTGCGCCGGCAAGGCGGGATCGAGCTGGAGATGATCCAGAGGCATCTGAATTTTTGGTTCAGCCGGAGTTTGGATCTACACGGTAGTGAAGTGTCGAGTAACGCGGCATCATACTTCGCCAACGGGTTGAAAGGACGGGCGCGTGAGGAGACTTACGAGGACCACAGGATCACCGACGCAGTCTACGAGCTTGAGGTCTACGAGGATGGGCGGTTATCACGGCAGGAGGTGCCGATGCGCAACGCGATGAACGAGGTGTTGCGCGACTGGTACTGCGGTGATTGCCTGGCGGGCGTTGAGCGCTGGAATAAGATTCTAGAGCAGTATGGGTTTTCTGATCGGTTGCACCTCCCTGACAGGAAGTTCGGCAGGGGCATCGGCATCTTCTCGGGTTTTTATTTCGATCCGAAGGGTAACCCGGTATCTGCGAAGGAGTGGGAGCGTTGCAAGAATGACTGGCTGCCGGCTCAGGCTGACAAGGACTATCTGAAGAGCATTATGGTCGAGCCGGTCTACAAGCCTGGCGTGTTTGCCAACTATATTGCACCGCCCCGCCGTGGCATCAACCGGATGCCGATCGACTACGAGTACGTGCGGACGGAAGCCTAATAAATTCTCAAGGGTGAGAATCAGAATCGTGCAGCACTTCAAATCGATGAAGGCGATCGACCTTACTTTATGGCCACGACCGGTAAGAATGTCGCTATGGCCGCTGCGACGGAGGTGAGTCGAAGATGATCCGGTCGATTGCCGTGCTCGGCGCTGGCACGATGGGCCATGGTATCGCCTACGCGGCAGCGACGGGCGGCTTCGACACTCGGCTGTTCGACGTGTCTCCGGAGGCGCTTGAGTGCTCGCGTTCGTCGATCGACGCCATTGGAGCCAAGGCGGTCGAGCTCGGTAAGTTGACAGCCGGCAATCTCGATGCGGCCCGCGCACGCCTCGACTTCGTCACTGATTTACCCTCGGCCGTCGACGGAATCGAGATGGTTATCGAGGCGATTCCGGAGCGGATGGAATTGAAACTACCGCTACTGCAGCAGGTCGAGCGTCATGCGCCGGCCGAGGCGGTCGTGGCGTCGAACACGTCGGCGCTCAGCATCACCGAACTCTCGACCGCGTTCACGAAACCACAGCGAGCGGCGGGAATGCACTTCTTCAATCCTGTTCACAAGATGAAGCTCGTCGAAGTCGTCCGCGCTCTCGAAACAGCCCCGGAGACACTGGATGCGATTGAGGATGTCGCGAAGCGGATGGGCAAGGAGACGGTGCGGGTCCGAGAGTCCCCGGGCTTCGTGACCAGCCGCGTAAACGCGATGATCGGCAACGAGGCGTTCTACATGTTGCAAGAGGGGATCGCCTCAGCGCGCGACATCGACAAGGCACTCAAACTTGGTTTGAATCATCCGATGGGTCCCTTTGAGCTAGTGGACCTTGTGGGTCTCGACACCCGTCTGAGTGTCCTCGAGTTCCTGCATGCTAGCCTTGGCGACAAATACCGTCCGTGCCCCTTGCTAGTGCAGTATGTCGAAGCTGGTCGACTTGGCAAGAAGGTGGGAAAGGGCGTCTACGAGTACTGATTTATGGTCTACAAGAACATTCGCGTGTCGGTAGCCGATGGCGTAGCTGTGTTGACCTTCGACCGTCCAGAAGTCCGAAACGCCCTGAACCTCGAAACAGTGCGTGAAGGGGAAGTGGCGCTTACGGACCTGGCTGCCGATGCCGCCGTCGGTGCTCTGATTGTGACCGGCGCAGGTGACAAAGCCTTTGTGTCGGGGGCCGATATCAGCGATCTTCGCGAGCGGACACGCGATGAGGGGCTCGCGGGGATTAACTCGTCATTTTTTGCTGCTGTCGAACGATTCCCGCGGCCGACGATTGCCGCCGTAAATGGGTATGCGCTCGGCGGCGGCTGTGAGCTTGCGCTGGCATGCGACCTGCGGATTGCTGCGGAGACGGCAAAGTTCGGCCAGCCAGAACTGGGTCTGGGAATCATTCCAGGCGCCGGCGCGACGCAGCGCCTACCGCGAGTCGTCGGTCTCGGTCGCGCTAAACATCTGATTCTCACCGGGGAGACCATTGATGCGGCGCAGGCGCTCGCGATTGGGCTTGTGAGTGCCGTCGTGCCGGCCGGCGAGCTCCACACCAAGGCCCAGGACCTCGCGCGGCGCGTCCTGCGACAAGGGCCGCTGGCGGCGCGGTTGGCGAAAGTGGCCATGAACGCGTCCATGCGCGTCGACCTCGATTCCGGATTGCTCATCGAGACGCTCGCCCAGGCGCTCTGCTATCAGTCGGATGACAAGCAGGAGGGGATGACTGCGTTCTTGGAGAAACGGAAGCCGCATTTTACCGGAAAGTAGACCGGGCGCCCTCTCATGGCCCCTACGTCGTGATACCGGCCAGAATATTGATAAGAGTTTTGTTCTTCTGGTCGCTGTGGCATTGAGCGGTTGAAATGACAATCGTGTAGGTTGTACGATGTGGGGTTGTGATCTGACATTCTAGTAATAGTAGAGGGAGGTTGAGGACGGCATGGCTTATAGCATCTGCGAACCCTGTATTGGCACGAAGGACTCGGCGTGCGTTGACGTCTGTCCGGTCGACTGTATTCATCCGCGGAAGGACGAGCCCGAGTTTGAGGCGGAGACGAAGCTCTACATCCATCCGGACGAGTGTATCGACTGCGGCGCCTGCGTGCCGGCTTGCCCAGTCGAGGCCATTTTTGCGAACGACGAAGTGCCCGACAAGTGGTCTGAGTACATCGACATCGATGCGAAGTGGTTTGAGGGTAAGTAGTGCGCGTGTGAAGGTGCGAGCCGTCGTACCGGCAGCATATTGACCAGGGTAGTGACGCACCGGGAGACCGCTATGGGGTTAATTGATCAGCGATTCGACGACAACATCATCACGACGAATTTGGACAAGATCCTAAACTGGGCCCGCCGGTCGTCGCTCTGGCCGATGGGCTTCGGGCTGGCGTGCTGTGCGATCGAAATGATGGCGACGTCAGCGTCGCGCTTTGACATTTCACGCTTTGGAGCCGAGGTCTTTCGCGCTTCGCCTCGCCAGTCGGATCTGATGATTGTGGCCGGAACGGTAACGAAGAAGATGGCGCCAGTTCTCCGCCGTTTATATGATCAAATGCCCGAGCCGAAATGGGTTATTTCGATGGGTAGCTGTTCGAACGCTGGCGGCCCGTTCCCGACTTACAGCGTACTGCAGGGTGTCGATAAGATCGTACCGGTTGATGTGTACATCTCCGGCTGTCCACCGCGGCCCGAGGCTTTACTATACGGGTTGATGCGGCTACAGGATAAGATCCGGAAGGAGAATACCGTGCTGCGTCGTCCGCGTGTGATCAAGGTTGGTGAGACTGAGCCCGTACTCGTCGAGGACCGAGGGTAGCTGCTGTGCAGACGCTCAAGAATTTCTTTCGAACGGTGTTCCTGATCGACTTGCTGAAGGGGCTCTGGGTGACGCTTAAATACACTCCCCAGCCAGCCTTCACGTTCCAGTATCCAGCTGAACGGCGGCCTGTTGCGGCTAGGTTCCGTGGTCTGCTGCGGCTCCAAGTCGAGCCAGAGACCGGCGCGCAGACCTGCATCGTCTGCGATCAATGCGCCAAGGTGTGCCCCGACGACCTGATTTCACTCGGCGGCCATCGTGAGCCGGGCCAGAAGATTAAGATTCTTGACTATTTTGATTTCAATCTATCGCGCTGCAGTTTCTGCGGCCTGTGCTCGGAGGTCTGTCCGACGAAGCCGGTCAAGGCCTTAATCATGAGTGAGGATTACGAACTCGGATCCTACAGTCGTAACACGCAGATCCTCCGCGTCGACGAGATGTATGACGGCGTGCCGATAGAGCAGTACACGCGCTAACCAGACGTTCGTCCCGGCCCGTGTGGGGGCCAGCTTATCCACCTCGCTTGGTATTCTTAGAAATCTCGTGCGAATAGGGTTTCGCCAGATGCTCGCCGTCACCGCAGCGCTGGTGGCGCTGTCGGTGGTGGTCGGTCGGAGCGAGGATTCCACCTACAGTGCCATCCAGTTGCAGTTGGCCGACTTACTGATCGCAGAAGAGCGGTTTCCTGAGGCACTGGAGGCGTTCGCGCGAGCTAAGGAGGACGCAACGCGTGAGCAGTTGTTCCGCGCGCGACGGGGGACGGTGCTGTCGCTTCTGCGTTTGGCCCGATTTGCCGATGCACGTGTAGAGGCCGAGTCCGCTCGTGCCGAGTTACCTGACGAGCCCGAGGCGATCGCAATGTCTGGCGATACCCTCTGGGCCGCTGGGCTCTTTGATGAAGCCGAGGACGCGTTTCTGGACGCCCTGGCGCGCGACCCGGACATCGCCCGTGGACATCACGGCCGCGCCAAATCGTTGATGAGTCGGAACGAGCTCGACGCGGCGCTCGACGCGGCGCAGCAGGCGCTGGTGCTGTCGCCTCGCGATGGCGAGTTCCACCACACTGTCGGTACTATCTACAAGCAGATGCATCGCTACGAGGAGGCAGCTGTTGCTTTCGGTAACTACGTCAACTTGCTGCCGAAGAAGGGCCAGAGCGCCAGGGCGGCATGGTCCCGCGCTCAGATTAGGTTTCTGCGCTCATTAGGGCGCCGGACGCCATTCGACATGAATCCCGACGTTGCCGAGAAGCTGCACACGGTGCCGTTCAGGCTCGAGCAGGACAAGATCGTTGTTAAGGCGCGTGTGAATGGAAATCGCGCAATCGACTTTGTCGTCGACACGGGTGCCGAGCAGACGGTCGTTTCCCGGGAGGTCGGACAACGATCTGGCGTGAAGCCGGTTGTATACACCCTGAGCGCTGGCGTCGGAGAAATTGGTCTCCGCGGGTTACAAATCGGCTGGATTGATTCGCTTGAGATTGGTTCGCTGAAGATAGACAACGTACCGTGTCTCATCAAGAATCCGCCGCTGGCCGGTATGCCAACGCGCGAAACCGAGAGTTTTTCGCCGCTCGCTGCAGGGCTCTCGGTTGTCGTCGACTATGAGCGCCAGCTGTTGACGGTCGGGCGTCGGATTCCTGAGGAATCTGCTGATGTCGTGCTGCCGCTCCGGCAGCATCGCCTCGTCACCGTGCGTGGCACGATCAACGAACAGGATGCCAGCTTCGTTTTAGATACGGGCGGTGAGGTCATCTCTATCAGCTCTCAGGCAGCGAGCACGCTGAACTACCGGCCGCCTGTGCGACATCTACCGCTGCGGGTGTATGGGTCGTCAGGATGGGATCGGGATGCGTTCCTGCTTCCCGGTATCAACCTCATGTTCAACACGATCGCGTTTCCGAACTACCCGGTCGTCGTGCTCAATCTGCAGGCGCCCAGCGCGCTACTCGGCTTCCAGTTGGGGGGCATCATCGGGCACACTTTTCTTAGCCGCTTCCGGGTGGCAATTGATCTTGAGGAGAGTGTCGTTCGGCTGCAAGACATCTCCTAGCAGCCGATGTCTTTACAGAGGAAAATCGTCTGCGGCTAGGCGTCCTCGGTTCTTGAGGCGCTCGGCGCGCCGATCGCGGGCCGCCTTTGCGCGTCGGGTGTCGTCGACTGACTCGACGAGCAGTGGTGGGATGGGCGTAGGCCGGCCCTCTTCGTCGACGCCGACGAATGTCAGAAACGCGCGGCTGGTTAAGCGCCGCGTGCCAGTCAGCGCCTCCTCGGACAAAACCTCCACTGCAACTTCGAGCGACGTGCGGAACGTGCAGGTGACGCGCGATCGGAGGATGAGCAAGTCTCCGACCTTGACGGGGTGCAGAAACTCGACACCATCTACCGACGCCGTCACGACCCGGCTCCGTGTATGGCGGTGACTGGCGATGACTCCCGCGATGTCGATCAGATGCATTACCGACCCACCAAGCATGAAGCCCGATGGGTTGGCGTCGTTCGGCAAGACCACGTGGACCGTCTCTGAGGCTGAGTCCCCCGGACGGCGCGGCTTGAGCTGGTCGCTGGTCAATTTGCCAACCCCAGGTCGAGAACCACGCGCCGGGGCACATGCAGTTCGTTTGGGGGGTTGTTACTGCCCAGCAAGCGTAACTCGAGGGAATCGGCCAGGAGGATTTCAGCGTTCTTTGCGTCGGGTGGGGGCATCGTGCGGCGCCGCTGAGCGACCGGACCGCGTAGCCCGGCCACCCAGCGCTGCTAGAAGTCGAATCCCATCCAGATGTCGAACTGGCGTTTGCGGAACGCCGCGCTGCCACCCGTCGAGGCAAACAGCACATCCTCCCAGTCCTTATTGAAGAGCGTTCGCCACGACCAGTCGAAGTGGATCGGGAATCCCAGCGCGAATGTTTCGAGGCCGAAGCCGTATGAACTCCGTGCGTGCACCAGTCTGAATCCGTCGATCGGCACTGGAGAGCCATACTCCGGATTAGGTTGGCCGTTCTGATCGAAAGTAAAAAGCAGTAGCGGCCGGTAGGATTCAGAATTCGATGCGGCCGGTGTAAAATTTTGGCTGTTGAGGCCGGCTCCGCCGACGCCGAAGAAGAGCACACCCCGGAAGCCTCCCACGACCCCGAATGGTGTCAACATCGCTTCGATTAGCGGAAACCGTAACTCGGCGTTCGCGAAAAATGCCTTGTGTCCGACGAACTCCAGATAGTTGTAGCCTCTTAATTCTGAATTACCGCCGAAGAAGGTGAAGTTCGGGCTTTCCCCCCAACTCTGAAAGCCTCGCGCTCGGAGTGCCAAAAGCGCGGTTTCTCCGAGCCGGAAATAGGCGCGGGCATCGGCATCAACGCTCCGCTGCGAAAGCGTGTTGCCCATCTTCGGCGCGTACTCGAACGCCAACCGCATCGTATTGCCCGCCACCGGGCCGAACTCCCGGAAGACCGTCGTCTCCTGAACGAAGGCGATACTCATTGGTACGAATGTGCCATCACGGAAGATAGTGGCGCCGTACCGAGCCTGCTGGGCCTGGGTGCTCGCTGCCTCCAGCGTTGGGTCATTGAATTGCTCTTGGTAATTCGCCATGCCAGCCGACATTTCGAGCCGTCGATATTTACTGAACGGATAGATGCCGAAAAGTGTCCCACCCTGCATGGACGTTGTCGCAAATGCAGCGTCCCGATTAAACAAGCCGTATGACTGATAGGTCGGCGTGCCGAAGAAGAACTGGGTTTGCGAGAAGGCCTGCGCGCCCCACTGGAACCGGCCAGCCAAGTTGACGTACGAAAATGCCATCGTCCGATACTCGGCAATCGACGCAGCGTACAAGTTGAATTGCTGCTCACCCAGTATGTCAGTGAAACTCAGGCTCGACCCGCCATAGAGGTCCCCACTGTTTGTTACACCGACGTTCACCGGGGGTCGGCCTTCGAGGAATAAGTTCTCGAACGTGCCCTTTTTTCGGCTGTTGTCTGCAATGAGTGTGTGCGACAACGGCGCCTGGAAATCGATGACCGGGCCCGGGCCGCCGAAATCGGCTGTTACCACGCTGGACAGTGGTTCCTCCACCTCCACGGCATGGACACCGTAATTGCCCCTGTGGTAGCTCACGAACGCGACCTCAGGGCCGTCGTCGGTTTGGAGCACGACTGGAGAGACGTTCCCCGACAGCGCGTCGGTGTACTGCTCCAGCGCGCCAGTCGATAGTGCCAACGTCCACAGGTTGTAGATGTTACCGTTGCGGGCCGTGTCGGGGTCGATTGGTTGTAGCGGATCGAGTGCCGTGGAGGAGAACACGATTTTGTCCTCGTCCATGAACTGCGCTGCGGTCTCGTCGTGGGCGCCGAAGGTCAATTGCAGTTTGTCACCCGTTTCGAGGTCCAAGCGGAACAGCTTGTTGTTTCCGCTGATACGAGCCAGATAGACAAGAGATCGCCCATCTGGCGAAAACGTTGGGGCATAGTCCGCGAAGGGGTCGTTCGTGACATTGGTGACCTCGCCTGTGACCAAATCGGCGATGTAAATGTCACCGATGGCGTTTTGCAGCGCGGAGAACGCGACCCGGCGGCCATCAGAGGCGATGTCAGGGGATTCGGGCTCGTCGACCGTCGTCATGTCGACCCGCTGTTCAATGTTACGGCTGACGACGTCCCGCAGGATGAGTGTCTTTTGCTTGCCCTTGCGGACAAAGTAGGCGAGCTGGTCGCCGGTTGGTGACCACGACATCCACGGCACGGTGTTCCACCGCGCACCAGAAACGGTGATGTATTCGTAGCCGTCGTTCTGCGAAAAGCCGGGGGTCAGGTTTCTGACGATATTGCCATCTTGGGCGGAGATTAAGACGATGTCGAGTTCTCGGTCCTTAATGTTCGTCGCCACGGCCGCCAGCAGTTCACCAGATGGTGATGGTTCAATGGAGTAGACAGCGATGAACTCGGAGCGGTCCGGGTCGGGTGCCAGATTGGTTCCGTAGTCGTCGATCCGTTCCTTGTCCCGGAACGGGCTGAAGCGGTCTTCGAGGTATCGAGAGAACTCAATGTCGAACTCTTCGGCCGAGAGGCGGAACGCTTCCTGATAAGGCTCGGCACCCCCGCCGATGGCGTTCGTCCGTAAGGCGAAGAGGAACTGGCGGATGCCCTCCTTGCCTCCCCTGGCCTCCATGAACTCGAAGGCGGCGTGGCCGAGATTGTAGGGCAACCTAGGGCTGCTGAAGCCGGAGAATTCGTCCGGCTCGGCCATCTTAGGCACGATGTCGTTGACCGCGGCGTCGCGAACCATCATCAGGTCCAGCGGGTGCCACACGCCTGTCAGATAGTCGGCTAGGCCTTCGTCGACCCACAGGGGTATGCCGCTACGGATAATGCCCCGCGGGATGATGTCGAACTCGAAGATGTGGGCGAGCTCGTGCGTGATGAGTCGGTACAGCTGGTCGGGTGGCTCGTCAATGGGTAAGACCATCCGATTCCGGACAGGCTCGGCGAAGGCGGCGACACCTTCCGGCATGTCGGCCGGGATCACGTTCTGTTGCTCAAATTCGCTGTGTGTCTTGAACAAAACGAGAGAAACCTTAAACGCTAGTTCGTGTCTTAGATCGGAGCTGACCTGCTGGTAAGCGCTCTCGGCGTAACCGGCCACTCGCTCTAGGTGCTGTTCAAGCTCTGGGTAATAGTACATTTCGAAATGGTCAGTCGTGTAGATCTGCCAATCGAAATTATCGTATTTCACCCTGGCTTTGCCGTAGTAGGGGAGGTATCGATTTTGTGCGACGGCAGTGAGCGTCGCGCCGAGCGAGAAGAGCACCACCAAACCAGCGCTTAGGGTTACGCGAATTCCTTGCCATTGGCGAGTGCGCATTAGACCTACCTCGCGTGTCAGTTAGAGCGGAAAATCAACCTCCAACGACAGAGACTGCAATGTTACCGTAGCTGTGCCGGTGCCCGCAACGCTAGATATCCCGGTGGGTCGAACGTGACATTAGCAAGATTGTTGTCGCGGAAGTTCCCGTGGCGACACTCGTCTGCACTGGTGCGAAGGGGGTCCCGGTTCACCTTACGTTGCGGCGGACTCAACACGGAGCGTGACCGGCAACTTGAGATTACCTAGCACAACGCGATAACCTGACCGGAGAACGAGCGTATGTGCGCTTTGGTCTGCCGGGAAGATGAGGTCAGGTTAGCCAGGGTGGCCGCGTTAATACGTCGGATAGTGGGTTGAGACGTCGAGACGAAGGCCGCCGGTACGTTAATCTCAGAACGAGGGCTGACGAGCATGAAGTGGCAATGGATAACAGCAGCCGTGGCGGCGTTTGCACTGGCTTTTCTGACACTCCCGTTGTTTCCGGAGAATTTGACCGCAACTCCCTCAGCCCCCTGGTTGGCGGCTGACGCCGTTAGTGAGGCCGCGTGCGACGCTAATGCTCGTCCGGCCAATCTCGACTTCACCCTCCAGGACATGAACGGCGATACCGTCGAGTTAGCTTCGTTCAAGGGCAAGGTCATCCTGTTGAACTTCTGGGCCACTTGGTGCGGCCCCTGCAAGGTCGAGATCCCAGAGTTCGTCGAGTTGCAGAACGAATACGGTGACGATGGCCTCGTCGTACTGGGATTATCAATCGACGACCCGGTGGAGAAGTTGAAGCCTTTTGCCGACGAGTACGAAGTCAACTATCCGCTGCTTGTGGGCCTCGGCCGCCATGATGTCCGGGAGGCTTTCGGTCCTATCTGGGGTATCCCAGTCACCGTCTACATCGACCGCAACGGGATTCTGTGCAAGAGGCACATGGGCCTGGCTACTAAGGAGCGGGTCGAACGCGACATCCGCGCGATGCTGTGATCGTTAGCTGGCCTCCTGTTGTTCTCTCCAACTCGCACAGACGATCGGCCGGCGGTGTATGATGGCCCCGCATCGGTTGTCGAACGGCGCCGGTCAGAATCATCGACTGCTGAACCATGTGTGCTGAACGCGACACAAAGTTGCCGGGTTTTAGCTTCGCGAGACTGTCGTGCGGTTGCCGGCTTTCATTCCGCGTCGGTGTCGAGGGAAGTCCCGTTATGGCCGTCGTGGAGTGCAAGGCGAGCACGTGCCCGCTCGCAATCCACGTCGAAGGGTTGGCCGTTTACGACCACCGCGAAGCGCTTCGTCCTCCCACGCGCCTTCAGCCAGCCGAAGAAAAAGGCTACGAGGAAGAGGGCTAGGCTGGAAGCCGTTTGGCGTTCACGGTCGGCTTAACGTGAACGCGGTTATGCTAGGCGGCTACCACAACTATTCCTAGTCGCGGTCTGTGCCGTAGCGGTGGTGTCGGCATGGTGAGGGAGGAGTCGCGAATGTCGAGGCTCGCGTCAGAGATCGAAGCAACTTGTCCCTGCTGTAGCGCGGTGCTCGTCGTTGACCTGAACCTGAAGCGGGTTGTGCGGTACAACGAGCCCGAGCGGCAGGACAAGCCAGAGTTGGGTGAGGCCGATCGGATTTTGACTGAGGAGGCCGAGCGCCGAGAAGCTGCGTTCCAGCGGTCAGTCGCCGACGAACGCACTCGTGGTGCCACGCTTTCTAAACGCTTCGAAGAAGCCCTGCAGCAGGCGTCTGACGAACCCGTTTCACGGCCAGAGCGGGATTTCGATCTCGACTGAGGCGCGATCAGCGCCACCTCGTGAATTCAGCAGGCAGAGCCGACCACCGGTCTCGATTTCGGTAGTAGACTGGCCTCCGGTCTGGATGTTTGGCCTTGAACGCGCGATAACGCGCCCGCAGCCGCGCGACCCTCCGGTCGGACGTGTGCAATCGGCGGTGCGGGTACTCGAGGAGCATCCGCTCCACCTTGAAGACGTTTCCGCTTGATAATCGCCAGTCGTATCGTCCCAGGATTCGCAGATCGACGACGGTGTAACCGGTAATACGCCCCGTGAAATCCACATACGGATCGACATAGCTAAGCGCTAACGCACGCGGGGTGGCGAACATCGGCTTTCGCCCGTGGAGCCCAGGGTCTCTAGATCGTGAAACCGAACCCCAGTGGTCAGCGCGTCGGTACACGAACATCACGTGGTCCAGTTCGTCGACCGACTCGAAGCTAAGGACTAACGGTGGAAGGCCATGTTGCTCCAGTATCACGGCCGAGGTGAGGGCGGCCTCAAGACAGTGCGCCGTGTTGGTTTGAACCACGCCGCGAAAGGTGCGGAGCGTTGCTGGTTGCGGCGGGGGCTCGGTGTTGTAGGGGAGACCGTTTAGGTATCGCTGGACCTGCGTCGGCGTGCGCAACGCGCGGATCAGTCGGCGCTCAGCTCGTGTGAACGCAGACAGCGGGGGAGCCGAAGTGCTAAGGCTAGAACCCTGCGTCTCCGTGGAGGTGAACCGGAGCGTGCTCAAAGCGCCGTCAGTGTAGCAGCCTAGGGTGCCGGACACGACCAAACTGACGCCATCGTCCAACTTCACGCTACTCGATATGGGTTACACGAGAGCTGACCCCACGGGTTAAATTGGGACGAGCCGATGCGCGACGCTTCCCAATGGGACAACGCGTTAATCAATTTATTCGCGAAGCCGAGGCCAAGTTATTCGCGAAGCCGAGGCCAAGGATTTCGAATTGGTGGCTCAGTTCGGTGGGGTCCTGGCGGACACGTGAGCCGAAGCGAACTTGACCGCTGCCTGTTCGGCCCAGTAACCATCATCGCCTGGCCGGCTCACCGACAGGAAACCGCAGTGTCCGCCGCGTGGGGTTGTCATCACTGTGACCATTGAATTGTTTCGCCACGCGGGTTCAAGGAACTGCGAGACGGGAACGAACGGGTCGTCGTTCGCGGCAATGACGAGCGCAGGAATTCGGATCTGATCGACGACCCGAAGTGCGCTAGCACGATGGTAGTAGTCGGCCGCGTTCCGGAATCCGTGGTGGGGTGCGGTGAACTGCTCGTCAAAATCCCGCACGGTGCGCACCCTAGACAAGCTATCAAGCGCGAAGCGGCCTGGGAACGCCTTCGACTTGCGACGCATCCGGCGCTTAAGGTTCCTGACGAAATTCCATTGGTAAATGGCATTCCGTGGTCGTTCCAGGGCGTCCACACATAAGGCCAGGTCGGCGGTTGGGGAAACGGCACAAATGGCACGTAATTCTGGTGGCGCGTCCGAGCCGAGATCGCCGGCGAGTTTCAGCGCGATGTTGCCTCCTAGCGAATAGCCCGTTACCGCGATCGCACTGAGCCGATCGACGTTAATAAGCTCCCGCACAACAGCTGCGGGATCAGCTGTGAGACCAGAATGATAGAGGCCGAGTGAAAGGTGCTCCGTGTTGCCGCAGTTACGTTGATTGAGTCGCACGACGTTGAAGCCGGCGGCAAAAGCCTTTTCAGCTAGACCACGCATGTAGTGAGCTTCGCTCGAGGCCTCGAGTCCGTGTAGCGCGATGAGGGTGGGACTCCCACGCTTGTCGGCATGCCAATGGCACGCCGCTCGCACGCGCGCGTCATGGGAGACGTCGAAGTATCGCTCCACCGACGGGGGAAGATTCGGAAAATAGCGCTGGCGTCCCCATGCGAAGAGGGTCATGAGATGCCCGTGAGCCAACCGCGGATGCGGGATGTACGGAGGGATGAGCACTGCAGCGTTTACCGACATCTTGGCGAAGCCTCCCCGGTGGCGGTAGTCTTCGATCGGCACGGTGTCACGCCAGCCGATCATACTCAATTGAGCGTGTTCACTAAGGCCTTCGCCCGTGGCTCGTAGCTTACAGGGGCCCGACAGTAAGCGACACTGCCGATAGTCTCTGGTGTCGAGCCTGGACCAGGGACGGGCCTGATATCCTGACGCGAGCGCCTATGTTCTTGACAGCCATCATCATCTATTTGGCAGCCTTGGTTATCGTCGGTGCCTGGCGGAGTCGCCAGGTGCGCACATCTGATGACTTTCTCGTCGCTGGCCGGACGCTGCCGGCCCGCGTACTCGTGTTCACGCTTCTGGCCACCTGGATCGGGTCGGGCAGTCTTTTCGCTGGAGCCGGGCTCGGCTACCGAGTGGGCTTTCCAGCGCTCTGGCAGTCGGCAGGCGCGTGGGTCGGCATTGCGCTCGTGTATTTCATTGCGCCGCGCGTACGACGGCTCGCACAATACACTGTTCCTGACATCCTTGAGCTCCGCTATGGGCCGGCGGCCAGAATCCTGGGAACGATCGCGACGGTCTTGGCCTATACGACCATTGCGGCCTACCAGTTCCGTGGCGGCGGGCGCCTCCTGGAACTGGTAGCCGGCATCGATCCGCGGACGGGTGCGCTGCTGACCGCGGCGTTCTGCGTCGTCTACACCGCGCTGGCGGGCATGCTGTCGATTGCCTATCTCGACGTGGGGAACGGCTCGATAATGGTGGTTGGCGTGGGCCTGGCTGTGGCTTTCCTCATATCAGATGCTGGCGGGCTCGGAACCGCCGTCGCGTCGTTACAGCCGGAGCAGGTGTCACTTTTTGGTGAACTGTCGCCACGAACGGCCCTAGCGCTCTTTTTCCCGACGCTGTTTCTCCTACTGGGCGAAGCTAACATGTACCAAAAGTTTTTCTCGGCGAAGAGTGAGTCCGCGGCCCGCAGAGCCGTGATCGGATGGATCGTCGGCACGATCATCGTCGAGACACTGATTGATTCTGTCGGCGTTTTCGGCAGTGTCGCCATGCCTGGACTGGACGCCCAGGGGTCAGAATCGATTGTCATCCGCGTTGCGCTGCAAGTCCTACCGGCGGGTATCGGTGTGCTGCTGGTGTGCGGGGCTGCGGCGGTGGTCGTCTCCACGGCGAACAGTTTTCTGCTCACGCCCGCGACCAATCTCATGCGTGATGTGTACCAGCGCTTCGTTAATCCTAGTGCTAACGACCAGCAGGTGTTGCTGTACACTCGACTAAACGTCGTGGCGTTAGGGGTCATCGGCTACGTCGCAGGGAATTTCTTTCCGACGATTCTGGCGATGGCGCTGTGGGCCTATACGATGTATGGCGCCGGGGTCACGCCGGCGCTGCTCGCGGCGCTGGTCTGGCCTCGCGCGACTCGTTCCGGGGGAGTGTGGTCGATCCTTGTGGGCATGACCACGACATTGGCTTGGGAAATTATCGGTCTGTGGCGTTCGGTCGACGGCGTTGCAGCATATCCGTTCGGCCTCGAGACGGTCTATCCGGCACTGGCACTGTCGATTCTGACCCTCGTTGCAGTGAGTCTCGCAACGCGAGCCGATGGGGTCGGTTGTCTTCAACCATCGTGACGGGCTCACCCGCAAGCGATCGACGAATCGATTAACGATCGAAGACGAAGACGATGACGCACGCACTCCTGATCGCCACGTATGAGATGGGTCGCCAGCCGTTTGGTCTGGCTTCGCCTGCAGCGTGGCTCCGCGATGCGGGTATTGAGGTTGCGTGCGTTGACCTGGCGCGTGAGCGGTTACCGGATGACGCAGTAATGCGGGCTCAGTTGGTGGCTTGGTATCTGCCGATGCACACGGCGACGCGCCTTGCGTTGCCAGAAATCCGGGCGGTCCGAAGGTTGAACCCAGCGGCGCATCTGTGTGGCTATGGGCTCTATGCGCCGCTCAATGGGGCGTTGCTGCGAGGACTTGGTGTGCAGTCTGTGCTCGGCGGCGAATTCGAGGCGGATCTAACTGCGCTGGCGGTTGCACTAAGAGATGGCCCACCACCGCTGCAGCCCGCCGGGGATCTTCCGTTGCCCCATCTCGCGTTTAAGGTACCCGATCGGCAAGGTTTGCCGCCGCCGGCGCGTTACGCTGCTTTGTACGAATCAGGTAGGTCTAAGCGGCAGGTGGGTTACACCGAAGCCAGCCGGGGTTGCAAGCACACGTGCCGGCATTGTCCAGTTGTGCCGGTGTATCAGGGACGCTTCCGGGTCGTGCCGCCAGACGTCGTCTTGGCCGACATTAGGACCCAGGTGGAGGCGGGTGTGCGCCACATCACATTCGGCGATCCAGACTTCTTCAACGGTCCTACTCACGCCGTTGAGGTGGTCCAGCGGCTGGCTGCTGCGTTTCCGGATCTCACCTACGACGTCACGATCAAAGTAGAGCACTTGCTCGTCCATGCCGATCTCTTAGCGACGTTGCGGCAGACGGGGTGTGCGTTTGTGACGAGTGCGGTTGAGTCCTTCGACGATCGCGTGTTGCAAATTCTCGACAAAGGTCACACGCGAGATGACGTTGAGCAGGCCGTGGCCGAGTGCCGGACGGCTGGGCTGGTGCTTGCGCCGACGTTCGTGGCGTTCACGCCGTGGACCACGCTTGAGAGCTACTGCGGGTTGCTTGAGGCGATCGCTTCGCTCGACCTCGTTCCCGCCGTTGCGCCGATTCAACTAGCCATCCGCCTGTTGTTGCCCGAGGGGTCTGGCTTGCTCGTACATGAGGACGTGGCGCGAATCATTGGACGGTTCCAAGCGGATGCGCTGGTTTATCCTTGGCGGCACCCGGACCCGCGGGTTGACGCGCTGCACGGCGAGGTGATGGCGTTGGTCGCTCAGCAGGTGACGGCGTCACGCCGGACCGTCTTCGAGGCCATCTGGGCCTTGGCTCACGAACGCACCGGATCACGTTGTCCGCTTACGAAGCCGGAGCGGCCCACTCGCGCAGCGATCCCTTACCTCAACGAGCCCTGGTATTGCTGAGCCGAGCCTACCGAGGAGCAGGTCGCGCTCTTCTAGCGAGTGGAACAATTCCGGACGGCGATGCCGCGCGTACTCTTATTCGCTACGACGACTGGCTATCAGGTGCGGGCGTTCGGCGAGGCTGCCGACCGGCTGGGGCTGGAGCTTGTCTTTGCTACGGACCGGTGCCACGCCCTCGACGATCCGTGGCGGGATGCTGCAATTCCGGTCGGGTTTCACGACGAGGCGACCTCGCTTCGCCGTGTCCTCGAGGTGACGGCTGAGCGCCCGGTGGCTGGTGTGCTGGCTGTTGGCGATCGTCCGACGGTGCTGGCCGCGATGGTAGCGGAAGCGCTCGGATTACCCGGCCATGGCTCGGATGGCGCCCGCGCGGCCTCGAACAAGCTGAGCTATCGGCAGTGTCTCGCCCGCGCCGGGCTTCGGGCGCCGGCGTTTCACGTGTTTCGATTCGACGAGGTTGGACGACGCCAGACGTTGCCGTTCGGCTTTCCCTGTGTCGTTAAGCCCCTGGCCTTGTCCGGCAGCCGGGGAGTGATCCGGGCTGATCATGAGGCCGCGCTCGAGGCTGCGCTGGCGCGCGTCGCACGACTGTTGTTGCAGCCGGATGTGCGCGCGCTACGGGACCAAGCGAACGATCTAATTCTAGTCGAGGAATACATTGACGGTGCTGAGTTTGCCGTCGAAGGCTTGGTCGACAATGGGCGGCTGCACGTTATAACTATCTTCGATAAACCCGATCCACTCGACGGCCCGTTCTTCGAGGAGACGATCTACGCGATGCCCACGCGCTTAGTGGCCGATGAGCGTGCATCCGTCGAGAGCGCGGTCGCCGATGCCGTCCGTGCACTGGGGTTGGTTCACGGGCCAGTGCACGCTGAGTGCCGCCTGGGGATTGACGGACCGATTGTGTTGGAGGTCGCGGCAAGACCGATCGGCGGGCTGTGCGCTAGGGTACTGCGGTGCATTGATTCGACGGGCCGTTTCTGTTCGTACGAAGAGGTATTGCTTCGCCAGGCTATCGGTGAGGCCGGCGGCGGATTTCGGCCAACCCAAGAAGCATCGGCCGTGATGATGATTCCAATTCCTGGCGCCGGTCAATTGACGGGTGTGGTTGGGGAAGACCTGGCGAGGGCAGTGTTCGGTGTCGAGGAGGTACGGATCACGGCCAAGACTGGCCAGCGGCTCGTACCAATTCCTGAGGGGGCAAGCTATTTGGGGTTCATCTTTGCTCGGCGGCAGACGGCCGAAGAGGCGATAGCTGTTGTGCGCCAGGCGCACCGGCAGTTGCACTTCGAAATCAACACGAAGATCTCGCTGTTGCCGAAGGTAGGTTATGAATAAACACCAGTGGGATGGCCGGCGGCAGGGCCAAGGTCGGTTACGAAAATACCTCCAGCCTCTGGCCTCTAAGTGTTGACTGAGGGACCAGAGAACGGAGACGACCAACCAGCGATAGGTAACGTCGTAGAACGCTAGCTCTTGCTTTGTTCGGGAACGAAATCGGGTGGGAGGGCAGAACCTTCTCCGAAGAAAAAGTCTTCCATTTGCTTGGCGACGAGTTCCTGGGCTTCCTTTTGCCAGGGCATCAGGCGATATTCGTTGAGAATCATCTTCATCCGCTCTTCCCACATCTTCCAGGCTTCAGTGGAGACGTTCTCGTAGACCCGTTTACCAAGCTCCCCTGGCCAGGGTGGCTCGTCGAGTCCGGGCAGCTCCTTCTGAAACTTGACGCAGTGGACGGTGCGCGGGGCGGGCTTATCTTCGGGCATTGGGCTTCTTGCCACTATATTATCGCGTGTCTGCTGGGGAACCAAGTCCCGTCGACGCGGGCGTCGCTATAATGAATCGGTGTGTCCGGCCGAGCGGTCGTTGCGCCGGTGCCGGTGGTGACGAACGCTAGGTCGTCAGCCCTTCAAACGCCGACTTTACAGAGCATCGTTGCGAGTGGCGCCAGACTTTCAACGAAACGTTTATGCAGATCACAAGACGGATGGTCGCTACGTGCGGCGTGCTTGGTGGCAATTTTCTAGCCGCGATCGAGGCGACGATCGTCGCGACGGCTATGCCGACCGTAGTCAATCAACTCGGCGGCCTCGCACAATACAGTTGGGTCTTTGCGGCGTATCTCTTGGCGGCCACGGTTACAATCCCGTTGTGGGGCAAGCTGTCCGATCTGTATGGCCGGCGGATCTTTTATTTAGGTGCTGTGAGTTGCTTTTTGCTGGGGTCAGTGCTGTGTGGTCTGGCGTGGTCGATGCCAGTGCTCATCGCGTTCCGACTGATCCAGGGGATCGGGGCTGGTGGCATCTTGCCGCTCGGGATGACGATTCTGGGCGATCTGTACACCATACGCGAGCGTGGTCGGATGCAAGGGCTTTTCGCCGGTGTCTGGGGTGTTGCGTCAATCGCTGGACCGCTCGTCGGAGGCTATCTCACCGATTCACTGTCGTGGCGGTGGGTCTTCTACGTGAACGTCCCGTTCGCTTTTGTTGCCGCGCTAGCGGTCGGTACCGCGCTTGTCGACCTGCGTTCGACTTCCCAGCCGCGCATCGATTACCGCGGTGCGGTTCTATTGACCGGCGCCGTCACGCTGTTGTTGTTGGCCCTCGGGCAGACCAGTGGCGCCCGAGTGGTTGGGCTGGGGGGACTGGCGGTGCTTTTTGGCGGTGCGTTAGTGCTATGGGTAGCGTTCGTTGTCGTTGAGCGTCAGATGTCGGAGCCGCTGGTGCCGCTTGAGTTGTTCCAAGACCGAGTGGTCCGGCCAGCCTTACTGAGCGGATTTCTCGTCGGTGTAGCGATGTTTGGTGCGATCTCGTTTGTGCCGCTATTTGTGCAGACGGCGCTGGGGGGAACCGCGACCGACGCTGGCTCCGCACTGACGCCGTTACTTCTCGGGTGGGTCTTGACGTCGATCGTGACCGGTCGGATCTTACTGAAAGTCGGATACCGCCGGATGGTGGTTGCTGGCTTGTTGTGCGTAAGCGTCGGGTTTTTTCGGTTGTCGCAGATCGACGGTGGGTCGTCGCTTTGGGCGGTGCGGGCGGCACTGGCGATCATGGGCATGGGCATGGGTATGGCGATACTCACGCTGATCCTCGCCGTCCAAAACGCGGTGCCACGGGCTCAGCTCGGCATTGCGACGTCGCTCGGACACTTCACTCGATCAATTGGTGGTGCGATTGGCGTGGCCCTAATGGGCGCGATAGTGGCCGGCGCACTTCCGGTGGGCCGCGATGCCAGCCCTGCGGACATGACCTCCGCGCTGCAGCGCGTTTTCGTCTTCGGGGCGTGTGTGGCTGGTGTCGCGGTCGTTTCGGCGATCCAGTTTCCGAAGGGGCTGCCGAAGGAAAAGTTGCGCGCCGGTTCGATTTCGACGACGGTCAGTGTGCCCGGGGAGCCGTCGCAGCAGACACGGTTAACGTGACGTCGCGTCCTTTGTAGGACGCGGCGAGGACGCGTTCAGCCTGCACCCGCGCGTCGTTAAAGCAGGCGCCGCCTCCGATGTCGGTCAATGTGTCGGGTACCAGGGCGTTGGCCGTAGAACCGTTTAGTGTGCTTTTTCGCCAGAGTCCTTTCGGCAGGCTAATCGTGCCCTTCCGGATACGGTCGGTCACTTTCACCAGGCAGTGCACTTCGCCCTGGTCGTTGAAGAGCCTGACTGTGTCACCGTTTGAGAGGTCCCGTTCAACTGCATCGTCGACATGCATCTCCACGGCCGCGGGTTCGGATTGAAGCTCGCCCAGCGTTGAGCAGATCGTCCGGCTAGTTGCGGGCGATATCAGCGCCAGGGGGTAGTCGTCGCTCGCTGGGTCCGGTTGGAAGACGTATAGGCCTTCTGGGGTTTCGTCGTCCAAGGCTTCGTTGAACAGTTCGATCTTCTTGTCAGCCGTCCTCGGCTGCACGTCCACGAATTGAATCGGCGCTGCACCCATTGGCGGCGTTGCCGTACCGGCCTCGTGTAGCGGAATCCGGATCTCGTTGGGCATCATGTTCGTGATTTGCAGGAGGGCTTCCGCCTCCGTATTAGCGGACCAAGTGTCAACGAGTCCGAGCCGTGCAGCGAGGTCGGCGAATACCTCGACGTTGGGTCGCGCTTCGCCGACCGTGTCAATGGCCGGTTGAACTAACTGCAAGCTGATCGGCCCGTAGCCCTTTGCAACGTCGTAGGTTTCCAAAAAGGTTGTCGCCGGTAGGATGATATCTGCATAGGCCGCCGTGTCAGTTCGTACTTGATCGAAGACGACTGTGAACAGATCGTCTCGGCTCAGTCCTCGGGCAACGGCGTTTTGGTCGGGCATGGTTGCTACGGGGTTGCAGTTGTAAACGAATAACGCTTTGATCGGCGGCGCCTGGCACTCGAACAGCGCGCGTCCCAGGTGATTCATGTTGACCGCGCGCGTCGGCGACTCCTCAGCGCCGATCCACCGTTCACGGTCGATCGGCCACGCATTCGAGTTGCTCATCGAGTATCCGCCACCTCGAACACCGAACTTGCCTGCAACGGCCGGCAATGCCAGCACGGCCAGAGCGGCGCTGCCGCCGTTCCGGTTGCGCTCGAGTCCCCAGCCGCAACGAATGACGGCGGGAGACTTGCGCGCGTAGAGGTCGGCGACTTCCTCCAGCGCAGTGGCGTCGATGCCGGCGACTTCAGCAGCCCGTCCGATCGGCCATGCGTCGGCGCGTAGGCGCAGGCGTTCGCTGCCACGAGCGTGCTCGTCGAGGAACGTGGTGTCAGCCAAGCCGTGCTCGAAGAGGTGGCGATGTAGCGCGAGCGCCACGGGCAGGTCTGTGCCGGGTCGGACTGGCAGATGGATGTCGGCCTTTAGTGCTAGCTTAGTTTGGCGGGGATCCATGACTACGAGGGTGGCTCCCTTCCGCTGGGCTTCGCGGATATACGGCACCAGATGAATTCCCGACTCGGATGGGTTCGCTCCCCAAACGACGATCAACTGGCTGTGGGTGTAGTCAGACGGTGTGATGCTCGGCATTTCGCCGTAGAGGGTTCTAGCGGCGGTGCGCGTGGGGGCTGCACAGACCGTCCTGGAGAGTCGCGAGGCGCCAAGCCGCCTGAAGAGGGCGGCATCGCTCGTGTCCTGAGAAACGAGTCCGTTGGAGCCGCCATACGAGAATGGCAGAATCGCCTCACCGCCCCAGCGCTCACGCACTTCAGTCAGGCGCGTCGCGACCTGTTCGAGGGCTTCGTCCCACGTAACGTCCTTGAACTTGGGACGGCTCTGCCCCTTCGGTCCCTGCCGAATGGCCGGGCGGAGAATCCGGTCGTCGCTGTACACGCGTCGGTCGAACCGGCGGACCTTGCCGCAGATGTAGCCGTTGGTCTCGGCTTGCCGCGTGGACCCGTCGATGCCGGTCAGCTTGCCGTGCTCGATTGTGACTGACAGGCTGCACGAATCAGGGCAGTCGAGCGGACAGGCCGTGTCCACCGTAGCGTGTCCCCGATGATCGTTGCCGTCCGACGTGGCCATTAGAGGCAGTTTATCATCAGAAAACTGCGACCTGCTCTCGCGGACGTTCGAAATACCAACGCCATAACGAAGGTCGTGTCACGCGAAACCCTGGTCCAGCGGAGCCGAGAACTCTGGTTTATGATTTGGAGTCGACGTGGCAAATCAGGAGAGGGACTCTCGAAACGGATCGAGGCCGAAACGCTCGGCTTGGCGACTAATAATCCTCATAACGGCATTGGTGGCCGCCGTTGCGCCGACCTCGGAGGCTTGCGTTGAGCACACGTACTCTAGGGGCGTTTACCCAATTGTCCAGCAAACCCTCACGTCGGTGTCGAACCAGGTGCCGATCGCACTGACTGATTTCTTGCTGCTTGGCTTCGTGATCGGCCTGACAGTCAAATGGGTAACGACGCTGCGGCGGCCCTCGACCGTGCGGCGGGTCCTTGTATTGTTCGACTTGATTCGTGACACAGCGGTCGTGCTGGCGACCGCCTATCTCGCGTTTCTGCTCTGTTGGGGGCTCAACTACCGCCGCGAGCCGCTCGAAACCAAGCTTGACTTCGATGCCAGTCGGATCACCACGGCGTCTCTTGATGCGCTTGCCAGCAAACTGGTTGATGAACTCAATCGGCTGCATGGTCCAGCCCAACTCCGCCCAAGTCAGGCGCTCGAGGCAGTTCCAATGGTAGTTATTGAGCCGTTCCGGCGAGCACAGGAGCGACTGCCGGCCGGCGCCCAGGCACTGCCGGCGCGTCCCAAGACGTCGTGGTTTGGTTTTTATTTTCGTCAGGCTGCCATCGATGGATTTACTGACCCGTTCCTGCTTGAGACGCTCATTAATTCCGACGTTCTGCCTGTCGAACGTCCGTTTATCGTTCTTCATGAATGGGCCCATCTGGCAGGATACGCTGATGAGGCTGAAGCTAGTTTCGTTGCTTGGTTAGCTTCTCAATCAGGCGATGCCGCGGTGCAGTACAGCGCTTGGCTGGCCCTCTACCCACACCTAATTCGTCAACTGGACACTGAAACGCGACGCGAAGTGACGACTGCACTCCACCGTGGACCTGCTCGGGACCTGGCCGCAATTCGCCAGCGGTTCGGGCGGTCGACGCCGGCTGTTCGGCGACAGGCCAACCGGCTGTACGATCAGTATTTGCGCGCTAATCGAATACCGAGTGGTATTGCGAGCTACGGTGGCGTCTTGGACCTGGTGCTCGGCGCACGTGTTGCTGAGGCACATCGATGAGGTTCGAGTGGTCGACATGACCCGCGGTTCCCGGTTATGATCAAATTTTCAGACGATCGAGTCTCGAGACTGCAACAAGCAGCGTCTCCTGTTTGGGTAAGCTCGCAGGGCAATGACGCATCGAGCAACTCACCTGGAATAGCGAGTTTTCAATCCCCACGCCCCCTGTTCCGTTGAGCGAGAGTTGAGCCAAGTCACATGTTTAAGATAATTCCAACCGTCAGGGGTGGTACGACCAACTCACCACGGATATTCGAGCGCTACGCGACCGTCGATGAAGCGCGTGAAAGCTCGAAGCAGCTCATTCACGAGAGTGGCAGGGTAACGCGGGTGATGATCGTGGCCGACGAGGAAACGCCCCGATTCATGGAGTGGATCGAACGGTCGTAGCCGCTCGTCCTGACCGCTCGGCTTCTTATTGTTTTTCAGAGATGCTGCTGTCGGGTCCTTCGACGCGGTGCCTAATCCTGGAACCAGTCTGCACTGTTCTGCTAGGCATTTTCGGTCCGGCCGGGTCGCGGTGCGGTGAGTGCCCATGATTGAGCTTCAAGCCCTGACGAAACGTTATGGTGAGCGCGTTGCTGTTGACCGGCTCTCGTTTCGGGCTGAACGGGGTGAGGTAGTCGTGCTGTTGGGAACTTCGGGGTGTGGTAAGACCACGACACTCAAGATGGTCAACCGGCTAATAGAGCCATCCGATGGTTTGGTGCGGATTGACGGAGTCGATGTCAGAACTCTGCCTGGACACGAGTTGAGACGGCACGTTGGCTACGTGTTTCAAGGGGTCGGTTTGTTTCCCCACATGACCGTCTTTGAGAATATCAGTGTAACGCCGACGCTGCTCGGTTGGTCGGCCGAGCGCATCCGGCGTCGCGTGGATGAACTTCTGGACCTGGTCGAGCTGGACCCTGCTGTTCTGCGCGATCGCTGGCCGAATGAGCTCTCCGGCGGCCAGCAGCAGCGGGTCGGGGTCGCACGCGCGCTGGCAGCCGAGCCGAAGGTCATGCTCCTGGATGAACCGTTCGGAGCCCTCGACCCGCTGACGCGTGAACAACTGCAACAGTCCTTTGCACGCATCCGGACGCAGCTCGGCGTGACCGCGATCTTCGTCACCCACGACTTAGTGGAGGCGTTGTTCTTGGGAGATCGGATCGTGGTGATGCGAGACGGCTGTTTGGTGCAAGTGGGCACGCCGCGCGAGCTCATGGTGAATCCCGTGGACGAATTCGTCGAGCGGATGTTCGGCACGCCAAAGCGGCAAGCGCAGCTGCTCAACGACTTGCTCGGCTCGGGAGAGCACTCGTGAGCGAGCAGCTGGCGCTGCTGCCAGCCTACCTGACCGGGCACGTGCAGTTAACGCTCGTGGCGTTACTCCTCGGTACCGTTATTAGCGTTCCGTTGGGAATTGTGGCGACGCGCGTACGGTGGTTGGAGCAGGTCGTCCTTGGAGCGGCAGGCATTATTCAAACGATTCCGAGCTTGGCGCTACTCGCGATGATGGTGCCGGTGCTCGCGGCGATTCAGGTCCAGAGTATCGGGTATCTGCCGGCGATTATCGGGCTGACGCTCTACAGTACCCTTCCGATCCTGCGGAACACCGTCATCGGCATCGCCGGCATCGACCCGGCGTATACCGAAGCGGCGAAAGGTGTCGGGATGACCCGAGGTCAGCAGTTATGGTCGATTGAGCTGCCACTCGCGATGCCGGTGATTGTGGGCGGTCTCCGGACCTCGACCGTCTGGGTTGTCGGTATGGCGACACTCTCGACGCCGGTCGGGGCGATGAGTCTCGGCAACTACATCTTCTCCGGCCTCCAGACTAGGAATTACACAGCAGTCATGGTGGGTTCCGTCGCAGCGGCCCTGCTCGCGCAGTTACTCGACGGGCTCGTCCGGGTGCTTGAGGAAGGTGTGCGATTCCGCCGACGCGGGCTGGTCGCTGTTGCAGTCGGCGTGTTATCCGTCCTGTATTTGTTTGCCGGCGTGACGCTTGCGCGCCAATTCATTGGCGACGATGAATCTGAACGGATCGTCATTGGCAGTAAGACGTACACCGAACAGTACATTCTGTCTGAAATCATCTCCGGTCAAGTCACGGCGGAGACCGGTCTTAGCGCGACGGTCATGCAGTCACTCGGGTCGACCGTGGCGTTCGACGCTCTACGGTCGGGTGACCTGGATGTTTACGTCGACTACTCGGGCACGATTTGGGCTACGATTCTGCGCCGCGAGGCGAACACTGAGAATCGTGGCCAAATCCTCGACGAAGTCGAGCGCGCACTTGCCACGGACTACGGTGTTCACGTGGTCGGGGCCCTCGGCTTTGATAACACCTACGCGTTGGCGATGCGATCGGCGGACGTAGCGGCGCTCCGGCTCAGGCGGATTAGCGATCTGGTGCCTCATGCGTCGCGTCTTGTCCTCGGTGGTGACCTCGAATTCTTCGGGCGGCCAGAATGGGTGTCGCTTCGAGCGCGCTACGGGCTGTCGTTCGATAGGGAGCTCACGATGGACCCTTCGCTCATGTATCAGGCGGTGGCTCAAGGGGATGTGGACGTGATCACCGCTTTCTCGACCGATGGCAGAATCGCCGCGCTGGGTCTAACAGTGCTTGAAGATGACCGGAACGTGATTCCGCCCTACGACGCGGTGATTCTCGTGAGTGACCGCCTGGTGCGCGACCGGCCTCGTGTTGTTGCTGCACTGGAGGGACTTGTTGGCGCGATTGACGTTGACCTGATGCGAGCGATGAATCTGACAGTCGATGAGGACGGGCGGACTCCGAGGTCCGTTGCGGAGGAGTTTCTGGCGGGGAGATCCGCGACAGACGCCCGCGGCCGCTGAATGAAGGCGGCCGCAGGGTCTGCCGGTTCAGACTTGACGCTTACGGTTGCTCGGCTTGCTGGAGATAGTGGCGTGCTTCGTCGAAGCCGCCCTCCTGTCCGGCGCTACCAGCCCAGATTATTTCCAGCTCTGCGTAGCGTAGTCGCGCGGTCTTCACGTCCCCGCTGCTGGCGGCCGCACGTGCCGACCCCAATAAGGACAGCGGGCGGTGGGGTGTTCTCAGCAGGGCTTCAGCGAATTGCTCGGCTGCTTCGGCCGGCCGGCCCATTTCTAGTAATACTTCACCGTAGAGTTCGTGCGATGGCTTGATCGGGCCATCGGTCGGGGCCTCGCCTGGCGGGCCAGACGGTGCAACCATCGTTTCCTCGATGGCCGTTGCGTCGGCCAGTGACGCGAGGGCGGCCTCGTGGTTGCCCTGTGCGAGATGGAGCATCCCTTCGACCTCGTTCAGGGTCACGGCAATCTGCGTCACACTCTGGTTGTCGCTGCCCATGCCGGCGAGATAATCGTGAAGCTCCTGCAGCCCGCGGACGGCGAGCTGAGCCTCAGCGATGTCGTCGAGGCGCGCCGCACTGAGCCCGGCAGCCAGCAGGGCTGCACCCGCTTCGTGACTGCGAACTTCCGAGGGGTCTTCCGTGATCCGATCGACGAGTTCAGCTAAGCCTGGACTCTTTCGCCACTGCCGCGTGGCAAGCGTGTAGCGGGCGTCCATGATGGCGTAGGTGCTGCGGACTCGACGCCCATCCTCGCGCTCTGCGATCGGCCGGATTAGTTCGAGTGTCTCGCGCGCCTTGTCGTGTCGTCCTTGTTGCAGATAGGCGTATTGTAGCCAATACAGCGCGTGGTACGAGTAACGTGTCGGCGATTCACCCCGAGCGTCGACCCGAGCGACCGAGGCATCCCAAGAGGCCTTGTTCGAACGGGCCAGATAATCCCACATTCCCTGTTGTATGAAGATGTGCGACGGCATGTGCAGTGCGTGCACCGCTGCCGGCGCAATCTCGGCGTATGTCAGCGCCGCGTGGAGACCGATCGGTGAGTGAATCGGGTCATCGTAAGCGTGGATGGTGTAGTGAGCCGCGCCTGGATGATTTTCGTTCTGGCGGAGGACGGCCTGTGCGATTGCGCCGGCCTGCATGTCTTGGCGGATGCTGCTTTCACCGCGGCGGACCGTCCGCATTAGCGAGAGCGCGTAGAACGTCGCCGCTTCGAAGTCATCGGGATAGTCCTGGTGCATTTGGCCCATTGCTTCGGAGTAAGCGAGGGCCCGCGCGCGAGCGTCACCAGGACCGTAGAGCGCCTCGACGGCCGCGAGGTAATCCTTTTCTCGGGCTGTCGGCGCCTTGGCCGCGCGCCCCTCGCGCGTCTCATTGAGGCGGGACAGAACTTCACGGGCTGCTGCCAGATTCTGCCCGGCCGGAAAATGGTGCCCTGTTGTGTGACTCAGCGCCTCGCCCCAGTAGGCCATCGCGAAGTCTGGCTCAATCCGCTGGGCTTCCTGGAACGCCTCGGCCGCGTCCTGCCACTCGAAGCTGTGAAGCATTGCTGCGCCCTTTAGAAACTGCCCTTGGGCTTCGGCCGACGTTCCCGATGTTGGAAAATCAATCCTACCGAGCCTAGCGCCCTGTTGGGCGTCAGCGGAGCCGGTGGTTGCTGCCGCCAGTAGGCCGGCGACCGCAAAGCCTCGTAGCGAAAGTCGTGACATGGTCTGTGCCTCCTAGACGGACCCGCCGCGTTGGCACGCCGGCGGCCAGTAGACTTCGTTGCCGAAGCAGTCTAACACGGACCGTGAGGACTTTCAGTGCCGGAGCGGTTCGTTTGCGAGGGTAGTTCCTCGGGGTTTAAGCTACAGCGATGCGACGAGGACACGTGATGAACTGGTGGGGTTGGTTAGGGGTTCTTTTGGCGATGTTCTTGCCGGTGGCCGCGTGCGGAGGTAGCGGCCCAGAGATGAGCGGCGTCGGTGGTGACACGGGTCAGTTCAGAATTGCGGTCGTGCCGAAGGGCACGAGCCACGATTTTTGGAAAGCAATCCACGTCGGCGCGCTTCGGGCCGAGCAGGAATTCGGTAATGTCGAGGTGATCTTCCGTGGCCCAGAGCGTGAGGACAACCGGGATCAGCAGATCTCCCTCGTGCAGAACCTGATCAGCAGCGGTGTCGATGCCATTGTACTGGCGCCGGTCGACCAGCACGCCCTCGTACCCTCCGTACGACTTGCCACACAATCCGGGATCCCCGTCATTGTCTTCGATTCCGGACTCGCCGCTGAAGCCGGCACCGACTACGTCAGCTACGTTGCGACCCCTAATGTCGAGGGTGGGCGGATTGCCGGACGGCGGATGGGGGAGTTGCTTGAGGGACGGGGACGCGTGCTGCTGTTGCGGCACGCCGAAGGCTCCGAGAGCACTATGCGGCGCGAGGAAGGTTTTGTCGACGCTCTCTCGGACTTCACCGGTATCGAGCTGATCGATCCGAAGCGGTACGCAGGCGTCACGACGGCCACAGCACAAATTGCCTCGGAGAGCCTCCTCACCATCTATGATGACGTAGACGGTATTTTCTGTGCGAATGAATCGTGCTCGTTCGGTCTACTCCTCGCGCTCCGCAGTCGCGGCTTAGCCGGGGATATCCGCTTGGTTGGGTTCGATTCCAACGAGAGGCTCGTCACCGCACTTGAGCAAGGTGAGCTTGACGGGCTCGTTGTCCAGAACCCGGTGGAGATGGGCTACCTCGGCGTCAAGACCGCCGTCGACCACCTGCAAGGCGCGACTGTCGAAATTCTGCAGGATACAGGAGTGACGCTCGCGACCCGTGAGAACATGCACGATCCCGCGATTGCCGAACTGCTGACACCCGATCTGTCTAGACTTTTTGAACGATGACCACAGCTGGACAGTCACCTCAAAGTCGCAGCCCGCGGCTGGCTATGTCCGGCATCACAAAGCGCTTTGGTGCGACGGTTGCGCTCGACGCTGTCAATCTTCACGTTAACTCCGGTGAAGTGCTTGCGCTGGTTGGTGAGAACGGGGCAGGCAAGTCGACCCTGATGAAGAT
>DBHR01000078.1 GCA_002296225.1 Acidobacteria bacterium UBA823
ACGCAACCGAACGGGCGCTCCGTCTTTCTCGTGGATCTCTTCTTCCAGGAGTGCCGGAATCCAGAACCGGCGCAACAGGTTGCCCATGGCAGTGCTAGGGCCCACGCGCGTTAGGAGCTCGTTGTCTTCTGGTGTCAACATGGCTTTGTGTCCCGATGTTTCAGATGCAGGATATCAAGGTATAGGAGGGGCGGGTAAGGCATCTTTATACAAAAATCTACTGCTTCCCGACTACCCACTCCAAGTGATCCGGACACGCCAAATCTCAACGCAGGCAAACCAAGAATTACAGCAGTAGCTGAAGCAGGCGTGACGTCCATGACGGGAACAGTCGTAGAAGCAATGCCGAAATGACCATCATAGACGCCAACCCGAGGATGGCCTGACCCAGCCTACCCTCAAGAAGACCACACTCGGCATGGTTACCACACCGTCTGGCGCGAGTGTAAAGGACCAAGGCACCTGCGAGCCCAACGGTTCCTAGCGGTAAGGTCAGCCACGTATAGGCCATCATCGTCATCATCAGTCCCGCGCCAGCCAGACCGAGCCCGATCAGGACTAGGGGCAAAAGGCAGCACGTGCCCGCCACAAGCGCCGACACAATACCGATACCAGGGGCGAGTCGGCCCATGCCAGGGGTCGCGGAAGAGGGATTGGCCATCAGGATCCTTGCATTCGGCGACGATCTTCTATCCTCGTGACAGTTAGGGCATCTCAATTATCTGTGCGTCAAACCCAGCGTCTTCCACCGCCTGAACAAGCGTACTCGGATCGACCAATTCTGGACGGTAGGTCACGATCGCCCTCGCATCGTCATACGTAACCTCCGCTGTGGTTACACCAGCGACTTCCAGCATTGCCTGACGCACGGCCAGGGGGCACCCCCCTCAGGTCATGCCTCCGATGCGAAGTGCCACGTCTTGCGTGACCACCGCCTCTTCGAGTCCCTGCGCCGATTGCCTATTCGCTGAGCCACAGGAGGTTGCCAGGAACCCAGCAACTGTACTCAGCATAACCGCACCGACGGCTGTCCAAGCTGATGGTCTATTCATGAGTCCTCGTTGGGCTGTTGCCCCCACGTTTCTGGATGTTCGTCTAGGAGTCGTCGTCGAAGAAGCTTTCGACACTAGGGGCATCTGCCGGCGCGGCCGACCTCATCAGTTGTTGGCCCGGTTCGGGTGACCGCATCCACGCGTATCGTTCGATGGCTCGATCGACGATACGCTGCCGGGCAACCTCGTCTGGCGTCAGCGTCCAGACGCCTTGCTGCCTGGTGCTGCCAAGCGCAATGCCGTCGGACCGCGGCATGCAACCATACTGGTAGTCGACTTCCGGCTGTGGAACGAGGAACGTGAGTTGCCCCTTCACCGGAATTAGTTCCTCGTCGCGAAAGAGGTCGTGCGACCCGAGTCCTGTGCAGTTCACGATGACGGACTCACTGACCGTCATCAAATCGCGCGGTGTTTTGAATTCGCGGATAACGATGTGGCCGCCAAACAGACGAACCTCTCTAAGCATCGCCTCGAGATAGAGTGAGGGCTCGATTCGCAGCGACGATCGGCGAGACGCGTATCGAGTAGGGAACGGATGCTCACCTGGATAAAGGGTCTGACGGCCCGTTCGTATACTGGCTGGCATCAGCCTGGACCCTTCCCGTTCGCGCCTTTCCTCAGCTTCCGCCGTAGGAAGTTCTTCCATTGTGCTGTAGTTGTCCAACCACGTAATGCCATAGCGTGGGCCGACGAGGAGCTGAAACTGCCGATAGGCAATTTCGACTGCGCTTCTGAACTGTGCCTCCCACGCCGGCGTATAACTCCGGCCGGCTACGAGCCCTGAAGTTGGCGTGAAACCGCCCCAGGCCATGTTCGACGTGGTGTCGGGCGGAATCGCCTTCGCGTAGATAGTGACGTCGAAACCGCGGCGTTGCAGCTGTCTCGCCGTGGCCAGGCCGACAGCGCCTGACCCGAGGACGGCGGCGGTGCGGCGGTTGCTTTGTGCAGCTTCCAGTGCGAGATCAGCGGCCAGTGAACCAGTGCCCCAGGACAGCGAGAGACCGGCTCCTCCGTGGCCATAATTGTGTATCACTGTCTTCGAATCGAATTTCTCGGCTCGCAGAACGAACCCCGACGGGCGGTGCGGACGTAGGCCGACCGTGGTCCGGATCACGCGATCCCAGGACGCCCTGATTGGCGCCAGGGTGAGGGTTGGGCGGGTTGGTCGCAGTATTCGGGTGGCACAGCCCGCGATGCCGAACCCGAGTGCGGCCATCCCTCCAGTCTTGAGTAGGGTTCGTCGGTCCATAACGAGGGTCTTCCAGGTCGTGTCTATAGCATAACCCTCAAAGCCCCGAATCAACTCAGCGGGGCGGTGGGAGTTGCCGTTGTTGTCGCTCGTATTCCTCCCTCTTTTACCCCACGGGCAGTCCGAACATTACCAGTCCTCGCAAATCGTGCCAATCCGTGTCCGACCGCGAGACGGTCGTGCAGTGGTTCAGGCGAGTGCCGATTCGATACACTGTGGGCCGGGAGCGTCGATTAAGTTGGACGGTATGGCGTATTTCTACGCGGTCGACCTCTCTCCGAGAAGAATGTTCACGGAGCGTATCTGGTCTAAAGTGACAGGAAAAGTTCACGTTGATTTGGGAGGGGCAATGCGTTTCACGTTAACGGTGCTTGTCATCGTCGCACTCTCTGGGGCCTCCGGAAGTGCCCGTGGTCTATCCGAGGCGACTGCTCAACCACAGAACCCCGAACCGGCCATCCAGGGTGTCTGGTTGCTGAATTACGAGTTGAGCGACGACCCGAGTTTTCAATTTGAGGGGATGGATAGGGAACGTATGAGGGGTCGAGGACGTGCTGGTGACCGCGGAGGGGGCCGAGGCCGTGGTGGAGCTGGAGGTGCCCGCAGTGGTGGTCGGCGGCCAGAACGTGGGATGCCTAGCCCAGAAGAGGCAACCCGGATGCGGCAGGGTATTCAGGACGCGATGCGAGACTTGATGACCGCACCTCGTCGGATGACCATTGTGGCAACGGAGGGCGAGGTGGTTGCGACTTATGGTGACGGGCGGGTCATTCGATTAATTCCTGACGATCGGGAACATCGGGGTATCGCCGGTACAAGCATGCAAGTCACTCGGAAAACGCGGTGGGAGAACGCGAAGCTAGTAACGGATATTCGGCTGGAAACGCGTGTCGAAATCAGGTTGGAACAAACCTATGAAGTTCGTTTTCAGGGGGAGGAGGGCGAGCAGCTAATCGTCACCTCCCGGTTCACCATTGGTCGGTTCGGTGATGACGGGGTCCGAGAACTTCGGCGCGTGTATGACGTAGAGTCACTGTAAGGTGCTGAAGGTCGAATAAACTGTCGCGACGCTCGTCTTTACATGTCTTGTGTGAGGAGACCGTTTGCCATGAGCCCGTTAGTCACTCGTCGTGAGCTTCTTTCTGCTATTGGTGCTGCAGCCGTCGCGCCCCGCCTGCGGCCGATGGTCCGGGCAGCCGAAGGTCATCCGATGTCCGGCGCGTTCATGATTCTGAGCACACCGTATACCGAGTCCAATGAGATTCATCACGAGGACCTCGCTGGTCAGGTTGACTTCCTCGACCGGTGCGGCGTCCATGGGTTCGTGTGGCCGCAGAATTCGAGCGAGCAGCGGTATCTGTCAAGGGATGAGCGCCTGCGCGGGATGGACACGATCGCGAAGGCTTCGCGTGACAAGCGTCAGGCACTGATCTTTGGTGTCCAGGCTGACAACACAGCGGGGATGCTCGAGTACGCTCGCCACGCCGAGTCGCTGGAACCCGATGGCATGATAGCCATTCCTCCCACCGTGGCCAGTTCCTTGGCCGATTATCGGGAATACTACGAAGCATTAGCCAGCGTGACGTCGCGACCGGTCTTCATCCAAACGAGCGGGGGGGCACCGAAGGTAGAGCCGACGGTCGAATTCTTGGTGGACCTGGCTAAGGACTTTCCAAACCTTGCCTATATTAAGGAAGAACGGGAGCCGGTGCATGACAGGATGCGGGCACTGGCGAAACATAGGCCCGATCCCATTAAAAGCATCTTTGGCGCAGCGTTCGGGCTCGCCTGGCTTTACGAGATGCGGATGGGAATGGACGGTGTGATGACCGGGGGCGCGATGTATGCCGACGTCTATGTCCGTCTCTGGGAGTTGCACCAGGCTGGAAAACTCGCGGAGCTTCGGGACTTATACGGCAAGCTGCTGCTGATGCTCAACCTCGACCCGATTATCCCAGGGGTGCGGCTCTACGTTCTTAAGAAGCGAGGGATTTTTTCTACCACGAAGTCACGACGTGGCGAGTACACCTTCTCCGCTGTTGAGACCGCAGAAATCGAATATCGGCTGGACGGGCTACAGGCATACCTGCAGGCCTAGGTCTGGTCCTCATCACTGAACCGCCGGGGCAGCATCGATGAAAAGACGCCGCCACCGGCTTTACTGAGAGACGGTTCCGACGATTATCTGCTCACGGTTCGAGAGTGGTGCAGAGCTGACTTTCCGTGCTAGATGCTGAAACAATCAGAAAGAGATTCGTACATCGAGTCGAGGCCGCTTGTGTAGGGTGTTGAGTTGTCCTGCTGCAATCGACAACGTCTTCGTGAAGACGACATTGAAATCGATGTGTATTCCCGGTGCAACCATATACGACACGGTGGGCTCATGCATTGAAGCGTTAGTTCCGCGGTTGTCGGAATACGAAAAGGCTGAGAGTGCGGCATCTCGTTCGACCCGGGCGAAGGTATAGGTGAACTGAAACGAGCCAGGTTCTGACGCCAGGCCAAGCACAGCAGTGACCCAGATGCCAAAGTCCTCGTCTGTGACCGCCTTAGTGTTCTTCACCATATTGGCAGTGAATTGGAGGGGATAGCCTGGATGGCCAGTGCTCACGGTGGCGCGGGCGATGATATCCAAGAGGTTGAAGTCGGATGTGAATCCGGTCGCGTTTCCCTCTGCGTTCACACTGAGCGCGTTGGTGTTGCGTCCGATCTCTTTTGATATCTGGGCAAGTGCAACAGCATCGACATTGCGAAACGCATAATCGGCTACGGAGAACTGCCAGTTCACAGCTTCGGTTGATACTCCAACTTCGCCGTAGCCGGCGAACAGGAAGGCGTCTGCGCTTGTCTCGTTTTCCTGAAGGGGCACCTGGGCGGTCACGAATTTAACCGAGACTGGCCCCGTTGTGTTCAGAAACTGCTGGTAAACGCCCTCCCAATTGAGATCATCGTCAAAGGTCATTTCAGTTCGCGTCACTGGCAAGCCGAACTTTCCTACGCCGATTGTGAGAGCGTTTGACGGGCTGTATGTGATGAACGCCCGATCGAGGTGGAGGGGTTTTGTAGTTAACAGGTCGGTCATGGTTTGGTTTGTAGAAATTGGGTTTCCAGGGTCACCAGAAGCCAGACGAATGCCAAAGCCGACATCCTCGTTAATCTTGGCATCCAGTGTTAGACGTGCCCGGAACCGGAGTCGCTGACGTGCTGTTTTGCCGTCTTGAAACAATCCTTCGTATCGTTCACGAAAATCTCCGCCAATGCTGATGCGCTCAGACCAGTTTGATTGTGCCGAAACTGGAGTGCAGGCGAGCACCATGATGGTGAACGTGAACGCTAGTAACAGTCGTTGCATCACTGGGTGCCTAGATGTGACGGGGAACCTCAACCCCATGTTCTCGGTTTCGCCTCGGTGGAACTTTAAGTCTCTGATTCCGAATCCTGGCTTTCGGGAACCGCGTCAAGGAGCAAGGCTAGGGCGGCTCGTAGCCCTTCAGTTCCGGGCGTAGCGCCCTTGTAGTGACCCAGTCGGACTACCACGAGGTCGTGTGACGGAATGATGGTGGTCGACTGTCCTCCCGCGCCCCGCATGGAGTAGGCATTATGCGGAATCGGATCGCCGCCAGTGCGATTAAGCCAGAAGAAGGCGCCGTAAATCGGCCGACTGTCGGCCTCCCAAGCTGGCGCCAGCGTGCTCACGAACTCCGTCCAACCCTCTGGCAGGATCCGTGCCCCGTTCCACATGCCTTCCTGCAGATACAGGTTACCTAGGCGTGCCCAGTCCCGTCCCGTGCCGAACTCAGAGCCTTGCAGCAGGAAGTTACCGTATGGATCCGTTTCCATGACCATGTTGCGGACGCCGATCTGATCGAAGAGCTCGCGCTGCGGAAACGAATGATATTCGTCACCGCGGCCTTCGACGCCGAGGCGGATCAGATAATTGATGAGCACAGGATCGCAATTACGATACCGTCCGACAGTATTCGGTGGCCATTGCTGCGGCCTGGTAGCAGCCCACGCGAACGAGTTAACGCTGCCCGTGTACAGATACAGATGATCCAGATAACCAAGAGACCAGTCCAGGTCGGGATCCCCGGGTGCGCGGCAGCGCAGACCACTCGACATACGTAGGATGTCGGCGATCCGAATTTCGGCGCGCGGGTCACCCGCGTTTTGCCATTCCGGCACCGGGGCGGGTTGCCAGAGATCGTAGACCCCCTGGTGGATGAGTATGCCCATGAGGGTCGCGGTCAGGCTCTTGCCCATGGACCAGCTTTCGAGCGGGGTGTGCAGGGTGATGCCCTCGCGATAGCGCTCTCCAATGATGCGTCCCTTCCACGTGACGACGAACGCCGCGGTCAAAGCCTCGGCAGGTTCGAAGGCAGCGTCGATTGCCTCCGCCACTTTCTGCGCATCGAGTTCTGCCGACAGTGACGTGGTTGGGAGCATGTCGCCCATGGGCCAGGACTGCGTCGAGGTATCGGGCAGGGCACTTTCAACGTTCGCCGGTGTGAAATACACGTCGTTCTCACCAATCGGTAATGTCACGCATCCCTGGTCGCCGAGGTACCTGGCCACGCGCGTGACGCCGCTCGGGAGCGTGAGACGGACTTCCTTCTTCTCCCGGTCGACGACCCGCTCAGTGACTTTGGTGCGTTCCTCGTAGGGACTTGTGAAGTAGCCAATGTTTTCAGCGGCAAAGTCCTCATCGAGGCCAGTCACGAAGATGGCGGAACAAAGAATCTTGGCAAAACCGGAGGTGTGGTGTTCTAGTGCGTCGCCGGGTGGGGGGACGTACTTGGTGTCTAACTCCAGACCTTTACCGCGTGCGACCAGCGCGTCGCGTGGCGATGCATTGGCTGAGGTTGATGTTCCCGAGTCCACCCCGCTGTTGTGTTGATTTTCACACGCCGACGAGACCAATAGTAGAAACACTCCCGCGACAGCGGCTGCCGTTCGTAGGGTGACTCGACTCATTAGGATTCTCCTGCGCTGGTTCTAGCTGTCTTTGCTGCGACCCTTGACAGAAAGCGATCGACCGTAGCGAGCATTTCTTTGCCGACGGCGAGTTCAGGGTCATTGTGATCGGCCCCATTGATGATCAGTAGGTCTTTCGATGTGCGTATTTTGTCGTAAAGCCGACGACTCTGGTCGACCGGGACGATGCTGTCGCGGTCACCAGCGATGACGAGTACCGGGCACTCAACCCCATGGATGACATCGAGTGAGGCGAATTGGTCCCACAAAAATAACTTGACCGGTAGAAAAAAATAGTGAAACCGGCCAACATCAACGAGCGACGTGAACGGCGAACGTAGGACCATGGCGATGGGGTCGTGTGTTGCTGCAAGCGCAATCGCGACGGCTGATCCCAGCGACTCCCCGAAATATACCAGACGGGACGCGTCGACATCGGGGCGGCTAACGAGATATGTTCGCGCGGACCGAGCATCCGCGATGAGTCCTCGTTCGGTCGGTGTCCCACCGTTTTCCCCGTAGCCTCGGTAGTCGAAAAGCAGCACCTGGTATCCGTAATTTTGCAGGGCGGCCGCCAGTGGTGCCCGGTATGCCCGATTCGCACCGTTACCGTTCAAAATAATAACGGCACCCTTGGCTGCCGCAGTACGATTCAACAGAAACCAGCCATTAAGTAGAAGACCGTCTGTGGTCGGGAATGTGACGGTCTCGACGTCGGTAAGCCCGACGTCGGCCGTTGACGGCACGTGGTTGACCGGAAAATAGATTAGTGTTCGCTGAAACATCCAAACGAGCAGAAGACCGCCAACAACGGTGAGACACGCGGTGACGAGGAAGCCCATCGCACGTCTCCTAGGTAGGACGCTCATGCGAGTCTACGGTCTGCGGTGGTTTTTGACTCGCCAGACGAGTTACGCCGGGCGGCGTCAATCCCCGTGGTACATCACCCGCCAGATGCGGCCCGTCTTGTCGTTCGCTATATAGAGACTGCCGTCTGGCCCTTGCGCGATACCGGCCGGCCGGTATGTTGCGTCGTTTCGGTCCATGAGCGGTGACTGTCCGGCGAAACCGTCCGCAAAAATTTCATAGTCGCTCGTCGTGGGTTCACCACCAGTGAATGGCACATAGACAACGTTGTAGCCTCCTTGCGGCAACGGGGCACGATTCCAGGAGCCGTGGAAGACGATGAACGCACCGCCACGGTAACGGGTGGGGAACTGGTCGCCAGTGTAGAAGTGCAGGTCGTTTGGTGCCCAGTGCCCCGGAAACCCGATAAGGGGTGGCGAATACTGACCGCACCGGTCCACCATTTGGCCATCGCCGCCGTATTCCGGCGAGAGCACCCGTTTTCCCTGCTGCCAGTCGTGGTAACAGTAAGGCCAGCCAAAGTTCGATCCTTCTTCAACCTTTAGGAATTCTTCCGAGGGTAACTCGGCGTTCTGTTCGTCCGTGAACCGACCCGGCCACAGAGAGTTGAGTTGATCGCGTCCGTGCTGGACAAGGTAGAGTCCGCCCGCGGTGGGGTGCCAGGCCAAGGCAAAGTTCTGTCGCATGCCGGTCGCGTAGCGCGTGCCGGTCTCTTGCGTCTGTCCCGTGGTGCTCTCGTCAAACGTCCAAACCCCGCCATGGTGTTCAAGTAGCGCACAGGGGTCCTCGCCCGCCTCTTCAGGCACGCGGCCGCTAGGTTGGCAGGCATTGGAGGGTGCTCCGACGTTCACGAACATGCCTCCGTTGCCGTCAAATGCGAAACCTTTCGCTCGATGGCCTTGCTGGTCGGGCAGGATCGCGATCACCTCAGGTGGTTCGTCGGGCACGAGGGAATTTGGGCGCATCCGATAGCGTTCAATGGCGGTGTCGCGGCCAAAATACAGGTAATTGTTATGGAGCTTGATGCTTGTGCCGCCATCCTTGCCGAATCGTTCCTGTTGGTCGGCACGGCCGTCGCCATCGTTGTCGCGCAGCGCGATAATGCCACCCGGAGCATCCTGTTGGTTGCGGATTGCAACGTAGAGGTCGCCGTTCGGTGCCACTACGAGGTGACGGGCGGCGCCGAGGCCGTCCGCAACCACCATGGCGCAGAAGCCCTCCGGCAGTGTGATACCGCCGTTATCCGGATCGCACGCGGGAAACCCTGATTGGGCACTGGCCGGGAGCGTGGCAACGGCTAACGCACCGGAGGCAAGTAGTAAGATGTTGGACAGTAGTCGTTTCATACGTCCTCCGTTTACGGATACGCCACGATCAAGCGAAAGCTTATCTTACTAAGGGGTCCAACCGTCGCAACCGTAAATAAACGGTTCTAACACTCGACTGACAGACGATGGACCCGATTACACACACGCTTGTCGGAGCGAGCCTTGCTGAGACTCGACTCAGACACCTGACACCCTTAGCTGCAGTCACCCTCATACTCGGTGCCAACGCACCGGATATTGATGCCATCGCGATGTTTCTGGATCGTGACACGTCATTGCATATCAGACGTGGCTGGACCCACGGCGTACTCGGAATCGCCATTCTACCGCTCATCCTCGCCGGACTAATGGTTGGGTTTGACCGCCTCCGACGCATGGTCGGCTGGGGAAACAAAAGGCCAGTAGTCCTCCGCTCGCTTCTCATCTTGGCTTACCTAAGCGTCTGGAATCACCCCATGCTCGACTGGTTGAACACCTATG
>DBHR01000075.1:0-908 GCA_002296225.1 Acidobacteria bacterium UBA823
GGTGTCGATCTCCGATGGCATCACTATGGGCAGCGAGGGGATGCGTGCCTCGCTGGTCAGCCGGGAGATTATCGCCGACTCAATCGAGTTAGTGGTTCGCGGCAATCAGTTCGACGCGGTCGTTGTGCTGGTCGGCTGTGACAAGACGATTCCAGGCGGCGTGATGGCGCTGGCGCGGCTCGATATTCCAGGCGTCATCCTCTACGGCGGTTCGATCGCGCCAGGTACGTGGGAGGGGCGTGACGTTACGATTCAGGACGTGTTTGAAGCGGTGGGCGCGCACGCCGCCGGCAAGATCACCGATGCACAACTCAAGACGCTTGAGGACCAGGCATGCCCTGGTGCTGGCGCGTGCGGCGGCCAGTTTACGGCGAACACCATGGCGACTGTCTGCGAATTCCTTGGCATCTCGCCTACGGGTTCGGCCAGCGTGCCGGCGACTGATGCTGGGAAGGATTTGGTGGCGGAGCGGGCGGGTCAACTCGTGATGGGGATGCTTGGTCGCGGCGACACCGCGCGAAAAATTTTGACAAAGGACGCGATCGAGAATGCGATCGCGGCGGTGGCGGCGACCGGCGGGTCGACCAACGCGGTGTTACACCTACTAGCGATCGCTCGCGAAGCGCAGGTGCCGCTCGCGCTAGAGGACTTCGATCGGATCAGCCGGCGGGTGCCATTGTTGGCCGATCTTAAGCCGGGTGGACGGTTCGTGGCGACCGATCTCTATCGTGCCGGGGGCATCACGCTGGTGGCCAAGCGCCTGCTTGACGCCGGTCTGCTCCACGCAGATACGCTGACGGTCACGGGAAGGACGCTGGGCGAGGAAGCGTCGGACGCGCAGGAGACGCCTGGCCAGGAGGTGGTCAAACCGTTCGACCAGCCGATCAAGCCAACGGGCGGTCTCGTCG
>DBHR01000075.1:1200-1800 GCA_002296225.1 Acidobacteria bacterium UBA823
CAAGCCAACGGGCGGTCTCGTCGTTCTGCGCGGAAATCTCGCGCCCGAGGGTTGCGTGGTGAAGGTGGCTGGGTATACCACGGTGCACCACCGCGGGCCGGCGAAGGTGTTCGACAGTGAAGAGGCTGCGTTTAAGACGGTTGAGCAAGGTGGGATCACCCCGGGTGACGTCGTTGTGATCCGCAACGAGGGCCCGAAGGGTGGGCCGGGGATGCGCGAGATGCTCGCCGTGACGGCGGCCATCGTGGGCGTGGGCCTCGGCGACTCGGTCGCGCTCTTGACCGACGGCCGTTTCTCCGGCGCAACGCGCGGCCTAATGGCCGGCCATGTGGCGCCGGAAGCCGTCGAGGGTGGGCCGATCGCGGCGGTGTGTAATGGTGACATCGTTGTGTTTGACATCGAGAAGCGGATGCTCAACGTGGAACTGAGCGACGACGAGATCGCGGCGCGGGTGGCGGCGTGGCAGCGGCCGGCGCCGCTCTATCGGACAGGCGTGATGGCAAAATACGCTCGGCTAGTCACCTCGGCGGCGACCGGCGCGGTCACGTCATAGCGGCGTAATCAAGCCCGCCGGGCGCTGGTGGAGGCAGTTATGAAACG
>DBHR01000075.1:2118-2289 GCA_002296225.1 Acidobacteria bacterium UBA823
ACGGGTGCGCAAATTCTCTGGGAAGCGTTGATCCGCGAAGACGTCTCGACGGTCTTCGGATATCCGGGCGGTGCCATCCTACCTGCCTACGACGCTCTACTGGAGTTTCCAGTGAAGCACGTGCTCGTCCGGCACGAGCAGGGCGCTACACACATGGCCGACGGCTATGCG
>DBHR01000075.1:2590-17172 GCA_002296225.1 Acidobacteria bacterium UBA823
ACACATGGCCGACGGCTATGCGCGGGCGGGTGGCGGTGTCGGTGTGGCGATTGCCACGTCGGGTCCCGGTGCGACCAATATGGTGACCGGTATCGCGACGGCAATGATGGATTCATCGCCGATCGTTTGCATTACCGGGCAAGTCGGTAGCAAGGTGATCGGCTCGGACGCGTTCCAGGAGACCGACATTACGGGTGTGACGCTGCCGATTACCAAGCACAACTACTTGGTTGCTCGGGCGCAGGATATTGCCCGGACCGTAAAGGAAGCCTTCTACGTCGCCAAGTCAGGGCGGCCTGGCCCGGTATTAATTGACGTTACGAAGGACGCGCAACAGTCTAGTTGCGAAGTCGAATGGGACGATTCGGAGGTGAAACTCCCGGGCTATCGGCCGGACCTGCGCGCGACCAAAGAGGTTTATCAGCGCGCGATCGACATGATCAACGGCGCCAAGCGTCCGATGATCTTCGCCGGGCACGGCGTCATACTGTCGGGGGCCATGGACGTCGTGCGTACCGTAGCTGAACGGGCCAATATCCCGGTCGCAATGACCCTCTTGGGAATCGGGTCATTGCCGGCGCAGCACCCGCTGAATCTTGGCATGATGGGGATGCACGGCGAGGCGTGGGTCAACTCGGCAATTCAGGAAGCCGACCTTCTGCTCGCCTTCGGCATGCGATTCGACGATCGGGTTACGGGTAATCTCGCGACCTATGCGCCGAACGCCAAGAAGATCCATATCGATATCGATCCAGCCGAGTTCAACAAGAACGTCAAAGTAGACGTGGCGTTGACCGGCGATCTGCGGAATGTGCTCGAGGAGATCCTGCCGCACGTCGCCGAAGGTAATCGGTCAGCCTGGCTAGCGGCGATCGACGAGATGCAGGGCGACGTCGCCGTCCGCGACATCCAGAACCTGCCCGATAACGGGCACCTCTACGCCGCACACGTCATCAACGACCTTTGGCGAGTGACCGAAGGTAAGGCTCTCATCGTGACCGACGTCGGCCAGCACCAAATGTGGGAGGCGCAGTACTACAAGCATGAGCAGCCGCGTTCACTCATCACGTCGGGTGGGCTGGGCACGATGGGCTTCGCACTGCCGGCCGCGATCGGCGCGAAGTTCGCGTGTCCCGAGAAAGACGTCTGGGCGGTCGTTGGGGACGGCGGGTTCCAGATGACCCAGGCCGAACTGGCGACAATCGCGCAGGAGCAGCTGAAGGTCAACGTTGCGATCATCAATAACGGCTATCTTGGGATGGTGCGCCAGTGGCAGGAGTTCTTCTACGAACGGCGATATGCTGCGACGCCGCTGCTCAATCCGGACTTTGTAAAGCTGGCCGAGGCTCACGGCCTGAGGGGCATAGCGGTGAAGAAACGGGCTGGCGTTGTGCCGGCAGTGGAGGCGGCGCGTGAGCATACTGGTGCTGTTGTGCTCGATTTCGAGGTTGAGCAAGAGGACTCAGTGTTTCCGATGGTGCCAGCTGGTGCTGACCTTGACGAGATGATCCGGCGACCAAGTCCGATCGTCGAGACGGCTGCAGACGCGTAAGGATCAACACCACCACGGTCGCGTCACGGGCACGGCCTGGAAGGGGAGAGAAGACAGTCATGCGTAATACCTTCGCCGTCTACGTCGAAGACCTCCCCGGAGTGCTGAATCGGGTAGCGTCGCTCTTCCGGCGTCGCGCGTTCAACATTGAGTCGCTCACCGTGGGTCATACCGAGACCGACGGGGTGTCGAGGATGACGATCGTCGTCGACACGGATGAACACGGCGCGCGGCGCCTGGAGGCCAACCTCTATAAGTTGGTGAACGTGCTACGGGTCGACGACCTTACGGTGCGGCCGTCGGTGGAACGTGATTTGGCGATGATCAAGGTTGCGGCTACACCCGAGACGCGGACGCACATCATGCAACTCGTCGACGTCTTTCGCGCGCGGATGATTGACGTCGCGCCAGACTCGGTGATCATTGAGACGACGGGCACTGAGGATAAGATCGACGGCCTCATCGAGGTGCTCAAGCAATACGGCGTTATCGAGATGGTGCGTACTGGACGGGTGGCAATGGCACGCGGCCCAAAGGTCGGCGGGCTGGGTGACGGCGCCGAGCATGGCACGAAGGTGGCCGACGAGGTATCGGCCGATGACAGCAACGTTTCGTACTCAGTGTAACAGCAGGTTGGACTCCTATTTCATTCTGTGAGGCGTTGACGAATGGCAAAGATCTACTACGACGATGCGGCGGACCTTGGACTGATTCAGGCGAAGAAGGTGGCAATAGTTGGTTATGGGTCGCAAGGCCATGCGCATGCGCTGAACTTGAAGGATAGCGGGGTCAGTGTGAAGGTGGGACTTCACGACGGCAGCAAGTCGCGTGCGAAGGCTGAGGCGGCCGGGATTGAGGTGACGTCGGTGGCCGACGCAGCGAAGTGGGCTGACGTTGTGATGGTTCTGGCGCCTGATACTTCACAGCCGAAGATCTATCAGGAGTCCATTGCCCAACATCTGACTGCCGGCAAGATGCTTATGTTTGGCCATGGCTTCAACATCCGCTTTAAGACGATCGCGCCGCCGGCTGACATCGATGTCTCGATGATTGCCCCAAAGGCGCCCGGGCATCGAGTGCGAGAGGTCTATATCGAAGGCGGCGGCACGCCGGCGTTGCTAGCGGTCGATCAGGACGCCACAGGCGGCGCCCATGCGCTGGCTCTGGCCTATGCGAAGGGTCTGGGTGTGACCCGCGCGGGTGTCATTGAAACGACGTTCAAGGAGGAGACCGAGACTGACCTGTTCGGTGAACAGGCGGTGCTGTGCGGCGGGGTGAGCGCGCTCGTGAAGGCGGCGTTCGGCACGTTGGTCGAGGCGGGTTACCAGCCGGAGATTGCCTATTTTGAGTGCATGCACGAGTTGAAGTTGATCGTCGACCTCATGTACCGGGGCGGTCTGAACTACATGCGCTACTCGGTCAGCGATACGGCCGAACATGGCGACTACACAGGCGGTCCCCGCGTAGTGACTGACGCGACTCGAGACGCGATGCGGAAGATGTTGGCCGAGATTCAGGACGGGACCTATGCCAGGAACTGGATCGCGGAAGACGCCGCCGGGCGCCCGTGGTTCAACGAGGTGCGGAAGCAGGAGCAGGACCAGCAGATCGAGCAAGTCGGTAACACGCTGCGTAAGATGATGCCGTTTCTCGATGCTGTGACAATCGCCCCGGGAAGCTAACAGCCTTAGATTTTTTCAACCCCTCTGATTTCCATCGCCCAATGTGGGCGCAGCAACTGCTCTTGGTATGATGGCGGTCTATGTGGGATTGCCACTGCCGCCTAACAGCGTATCTGCTTCTCGTCGTCATTATCTTCTCTACGGGCGGTGGTGCCGCCGCTGCTCAGGACTCACCCTTTGATCTTCTAATCACCAACGGCCGCATGATGGACGGCACCGGCAATCCGTGGCGCCGAACCGACGTCGGCATTCGTGACGGACGAATTGTTGCCATGGGGAGGCTGGGCGATGCCAAGGCTGAGCGTTGGATCGACGCTGGCGATCGACTGGTGGCACCAGGATTCATTGACGTCCACTCGCATGCGGGCGATGGCCTGGCGCGTGAAGGGTTGGCCCACGCGCAGCCGCTACTGGCGCAGGGGATTACCACCATCGTTGCAAATCCTGACGGTGGGGGGCCGGTCGACCTGGACGAACAGCGTGCGGTGCTTGAGGCCAATGGGCTCGGGGTGAACGTGGCACTCCTGATCGGCCATTCCGCAGTGCGACGTGCCGTTCTTGAGATGGCCGACCGTACTCCGACTGAGGACGAAATGGTCGAAATGCAATGGCTTGTGCGCCGTGGCATGGAGGCGGGTGCTTACGGGCTTTCCAGCGGTCTCTTCTACGCACCTGGCAGCTATGCGACAACTGAAGAAGTCGCCGCGCTCGGGGGGGTTGTCGCTGAGTTCGGTGGACTCTATACGAGCCACATCCGCGATGAGGGGACCTATACCGTCGGACTCGTTGCCGCAGTAAACGAGGTAATCGAAATTGCCGAGGCGAATGATCTTCGGGGTATCGTCAGCCACATGAAGGCGCTTGGGCCAGACAGTTGGGGACTTTCGGTTGCTGCGACGACTCGGCTTGACGAGGCCCGGCGACGCGGTGTTGAGGTGTATGCCGATCAGTATCCGTATGAGGCCTCGTCCACCGGCCTGTCCGCGGCGCTTGTTCCGCGCTGGGCGCAAGTGGGTGGCGCGGACGCGCTTAAGCGACGGCTGGCCGATCCGGAAACGCGGACGGCGATCGTTGGGGAGATGCAGGAAAATCTCAGTCGCCGAGGCGGTGCCGAGACGATCGTGGTGGCGTTCTACCGATCGGATCCCTTACTGGAAGGCCAGACCTTGGCGAAGATCGCGGAGACGCGCGGCCGGCCTGCAGTCGAGACGGCACTGGAGCTAATCGCGCGTGGTCGTGTGTCGATCATCTCATTCAACATGTCCGAACACGACATCGCCCACATCATGCAACAGCCCTATACGATGACGTCGAGCGATGGCGGCCTGGTGTCGATGGGTGATGGCCAGCCGCACCCACGCAACTACGGGGCTTTTGCGCGCAAACTGGCGCGCTACGTCCGCGAGCGAGAGGTCGTGCCTCTAGAGTTTGCTGTGCGGTCGATGACGTCGCTCCCAGCCTCGGTGTTCAGGTTGCGGGACCGCGGCGTGCTGCGGGTCGGCGCCTGGGCCGATGTTGTGATCTTCGACCCGGCTACGGTGTGGGATCGGGCGACCTACAGTGACCCCCACCAATTGGCCGAAGGGATCGACACAGTGATCGTGAACGGTATCGTCGTCCGTAACGAAGGGCGGTTTACTACCGCGCGACCTGGCCGAGTCTTGAGAAAATAGCAGAGGCCTGGCCGGCGAGCCCGCCCTAACCAGCGACTAAAGACACGACCGCAACAGCCCCCCTGCTGCTGCACGAAACTCGTCGGTCCATTCGTGTCCGCCGCCAAAGACGAACGCTTCGACGGTGACACCGTTCGACGCCAGCAGCGCCACGTCAGCGTCGTGGCGCTCTTGCGTGAACCACTCGTCGCTGACCCCTCGGCCGACGAGCGTGGGAGGTAGGTTGAGAGTCTCAGCTTCTCGCAACTCGGGTGGGATGTCACCGCCGAGTGCGATGAGACCATTTGATGAATGCCCGGCGCCAGAGGCGGCACGGTACGCCATCGACGCGCCTTGGGAAAACCCCGCATAGACCAGGCGGTCGCTAGTGTTGTGGTGATCGCGAATTTCGGTGACTACCTGCTTAACGTATCGCAGGTTGTCAGCGATCGCCCGCTCCCGGCAGAGCTTGGTCATCCAGCTGGCGACCACGTGCTGGTGTGTTCGATCGTAGAACCAGTGCAGCGCCTGCACAGCGGCCAGGAGCCATGCCGCCGTGCCAGGAATCCGTTCAAGCTGGCGCAGATGTGAGTCGGCGGTTTCCCCGTATCCGTGGAAACCAACGAGCAGTGGGTAGGGGCCCGCGGTGTTTGGAAGCCGAACGAGATAGCGTCCTTGGGTCTGGGCGTTGAGCGTCTTCACGATCGGATCGGAAGTCATCGTCTTTCGTCGAGGTTATCGATGTCCGTATTGACTGGAGGGAACGCGCTAGGTGTGATTGCGAGCGTGAGCGGCCATCGCGATAGGACGACACTGCAATTTCCGTTTGTGCTGGACTCACAGCTTGGCGCGTCGATCCTCCGGTCGACATGGAGTCGCACCGATGTGGCCTCGTTGAAACTAGGAAGCACGGTCACGGAGGTCATGGCGTCAGGCCTGTAGCGGGTCCTTTGTGCGGTTAATGAGCGGCTGGTTTAGGAAACGCACAAGTGGCACGATCTGACGGAACACGCGAAGGAGCTCCCGGTAAAAACGCGGGTGAGCTGCGAAGTTGGCAGGGTATATTTTTGAGGCAAGGAACTCGCGGCGTCGTAGCAAGTCGGCCGCTGGGTGAGTGCGCGGATAGCCATGGGGTACCCGCTGTAACACCTTGCCATCGAGCGGCCCGAGTGTTCGCCTGAAACCCACGGACCCGATGATCGTGCGGAGACGACGATATCGGTGTGCGAGCTCCTCGCGGATCCGTTGCAGCTCAGGCGAACTGGGCGCGTGCAAACCGCCAGCGAACATCACGCGGGTAGGTGCCACTTCGAGGTAGAGCGCAGCGCCTTTGAGTCGTCCCAGTTCGCGATGTGGGAAGACGGCTGCCACATGCGTTTTGAGTGGCGATTTATCATCGCTGAACCGCGTATCACGATAGATACGGAAGAGCGATATCTTCGGTGCTGCAACAAGCTCGGGCGCAAAGTGATGGAAGTCTTCCGAGAGCTGCTCGATCACCGAGACCATCGGCCCTCGGACGTGCGTATCATAGACGTCCCGCCGCTCGCGGAACCACTCGCGATCGTTATGACGCCTAAGCGATCGGAGAAATGGAATTGTCTTCGGCGTAAAACTGGGCAGAGTAGCCATGAGGCGACGTTTCAATGGCTGCTACGGCCGGTTACGGTCGCTGAGTGCATCGGTCAGCACCAATCCGTCGGGTCTGGCGAGCGTCACACCAGCCAGAAAGGCTAGGGTCGGAGCAAGGTCCTCTGGTGCCGCAGCAGTCGAGTAGTGTCCGGGGATGATGCCGGGGCCCGCTATCACAAGCGGTACACGCGCATCGTAATCGTAGCCCGTGCCATGATCGGCTGCACGAACCCACGTATACCAGTAGGGTTTCGGGATGATAACCAAATCCCCGCTCCGCTCTGGGTAGTAGCTGCGTGCCACTTGTTGGGTAACCCGGTCGCCAAACGGACCAGTTTCTAGTTCCTCGCCGCGGTAGACACGATGGATGCCAGGATATTGTTCGAGCGCTTCGAGGACCGCTGAGAGCGCTTCTGGGCTCGCGAGTAGCCGGTCGTAGACGCCCAGTGCGAAGTAGAACTCGATGTGGGTCATCCCCACAGCGTGCTTGCCGGGCCCAAAGAACGGTTCGAGCACGGCGTTGACGTGGTCGATTACCTCGCGCCGGTCGATCCGCCCGGCATCGAGGCCCATTTCGGTGGCGTGTTTGGGGGTCGGTCCGAGTCCGTGGTCAGCTGACAGTGCAACGACGTAACGGTCGTGTCCCACATTGCGATCGAGATGATCGAGGAGACGACCGATCGCACGGTCGAGCCGAAGGTAGATGTCCTGCACTTCAGCGCTATGTGGACCGAAGTCATGGCCCACGTAATCAGGTGCTGAGAAGCCCACTGCGAGGTAGTCGGTGCCCGAGCCGGCACCGAGTGCGAGAGCGTCTACCGAGGCGATGGCCAGACCGGTGACGTACTCGTCTGCCCACGGACTGCGCCGCCACGCGTTGTAAAATTCTCGACCGGGCTCGGCGGCAAGGGTATACGCGAAGTCGCCACCCTTGGTTGACGTTGTGGCTGAGGAGCCGTGTAGGGGAGTCCAGACGAGGCCCAGCGCATCTTCGACCGGTTGGGCCCGGATGTAGTTGGCGATGAATGGTAGCGGTGCATCTGTGAACGCCGTTGAGGTTGTCCAGACGTTTCCCGCATCGAACCACGCAACGGCGTCGCCACGCCGGCCAGCCAACGGCACGGCGGCGCGCGCCTTGACCGCAAAGGCCGCGACTTGGGCCGGTGGGTCGTTCTGCAGGCGGAGCTCGTCGGCCAGTGTCGGCACCAACATGCGCGCCGGGCCGTGTCGTTCCCGCGCGCCAGGCCCGTAGGCCACGATTTCGACGGTGTCGTCGGCCGTGCAGCGGACGCGCTGTCCAGCCATCGGGTCCCACCAGCCGTCCAGGATCATACCGTGGGTGCGCGGGACGGTGCCGGTTGCGATGGTTGCGTGGCCCGCGCACGTCAGCGTGCCGAAGTAAGAATGCTTGGCCTCACGGAAGACGGCGCCTTCGTCGAGCAGGCGGCGCAGGCCAGATGTCCACTGGTCGCTATAGCGCTCAATCGTGTCGGCTCGCATCTGGTCTACCACTAGGACCACGATGAGTGACGGTGGCAAGGTTTGGGCGTCGACCGGCCCAGCGGCGAAGCCGGCGCAAAACAGGGCCAGGCCGGTGAGTCGGTGAGCACGCCGCGTGGTCGTTGGTCGCATCTAGAAATCTGGGTTGTTGCTGTTGGGATACCGCTAGAATCCGAGGTCCCGCCCTGTGGCGCGTTTGGTGGCCCAGATGATCTGCCCCACGTGGCCCGACAAATGTTCAACGACATGGTAGATGGCGTGAAGGACCGTCAGTTTGCGTCCCTGGATCTGCCGAGTGTTCAGCAGGTCTTTGGCCGAGAGGCCGGCCAGGACGGCGTCAACTCCGGCCAAAGTTTCGCGCAGGGGCCGGAGCAGGTCCTCGGCTGGGGTCGGAACGCGATCCGCGAACTCGGCGTCACGGTCTCGGTTATCCGAGTGGCCGCCCACACCGCAGACCAACCACTGTTGGACGTTACCCCGCAGATGCAGAAGCAGGTTCCCAACGGCGTTTTCGGTTTCGTGACGGCGATCCCACAACTGTTCCGCTGTCAGCTGAGCGACGCAAGCTTCGATCTGCTGGAGTTTCTCTTTCAATTCGGCGCGCGTTACGGTAATGAATTCGGTCGCGAGCGCGTCCATCTGGGGCGGGTTCATGATGGCGCCGATTATAACGCACCCCAAAAACACCAGGCATTGTGGCCGGCGGACCCGCTTGGGCCGGCGCCTTCCACCTAGGTTACGATTAGCAGGTCGGTTAGCGGTCGAGGGTAGGGGACGAACAGGGAGTTACCTGATGCTGTCATATGGGAAAAAGACCGAAATGTTGAAGCCAAGCGAGGCCCTTCCGGGCCGTGCCGAGTCGCTGCTCGTACCAGAAAAACATTTCGTTAATGGCAACCGGTTGACCCCGCCGTTTCAGGCCGGGTTCCAAATGGCTATGTTCGGACTCGGATGCTTCTGGGGTGCAGAAAAGGCATTCTGGGACGTGGCCGGCGTGTACTCAACGATGGTCGGGTACGCTGGAGGGGCAACGCCGAACGCGACATATCGCGAAGTTTGTACGGGGCAGACGGGTCACAATGAGGTGGTTCGTCTCGTCTTCGACCCAACGGTCGTGACGTTCGAGCAACTGCTTCGGACGTTCTGGGAATCGCACGACCCGACTCAGGGGATGCGACAGGGGAATGACATTGGTACGCAATATCGCTCCGGTATTTACGTCTACGGCGAAAGCCAGCGGCAACTGGCCGAAATGACCCGCAACGCCTACCAGCGTGCGCTGTCCGACGCTGGTCACGCGGCGGCGATCACGACGGAGATCGTCGATGCGCCAGAGTTTTACTACGCCGAGGAGTACCATCAGCAGTATTTGGCGAAGGATCCCGGCGGGTACTGTGCCCACGGCGGCACTGGAGTGGTGTGTCCGAATAGTGCAAGTTAATGGGATGGGGTCGTCGATGACTGCGTTGCCGCGCCGCCAGTGCCCTGGGCCAAAGTGAGGCGCCAGCGCTTAGTGTCTCGACCCGATATCGATCTCGACTTCCACTAGGAACCGTCGGAAGTTGGAATATGTTGCCTCGCCGTCGACTTCGATGTTCCGGCGCGTGAGAATCTGCTGATCAGGTGTGGTAAGCGGCCGCAGGCGAACGGAATATCGCTCGGTCATTTTCGTCGGCACGAGAATATCGAGCGTCTTATCAGGGCGGTATGCGACACGAAGTTCGATTTTTAATCGAACCGCCTCGTCTTCGGTGCGAAAATCTGTTTCGATGACGCGTCCGCTCGTCGGCTCAATCCACACCTTGCCGCGGCTGAAAAGGTTGTTTCCATTGCCGTCCGTGATTAGGGCGGGGGGCTCAGTCTCCTGGAAATCGATCTCCCAAGTGTCAATTTCCGCGATCTGCTTCTCGCCCTTCTTCCGGAACACGAAACGCGGTTGATCTGCGGCCGAGAGGATCTGCAACGCCATCGTCGGCACGTTTACGTTGCGAGTGATTGCCCCAATGTTGAAGCGCGCGCTCTCGATGACGAGCCGGCGACGCAGCGATTCGGTGATCCGCGGGGACTGCAGGAAGAGATCCTCCAGACGCTGCTGACGGTCCTCGACCTGCTTTCCATCGACCTCGATGACATCGCGAAAGGCCAGCCAAGGCTCTTCGAGTCCAGGGGTTCTCAGAACCAGCAGATCCGAAACCAGCCGGCGAGTCACCCTGCCGTCGGCGATTTGGAGATAGTGCTCTTCTGCGACGACGCTGCCGAGCTTGGTCTGGTATCGATCCACGTAATCTGCCGCACGCGTGAGCACGGTCTCGAGAGCGGGGTCCTGCGTGGCGCTGGATAGCGGAGGTGCGGAGGCGATGGTCGTTACGGCGACGAGGACCGACATTCTAGCGGCGTTCATCATGACGGCCTCCAGGGACGAGGGCCGGTGGTAAAGGTGGTCGGGGCGCCCGGATTTGAACCGGGGACCTCCTGCTCCCAAAGCAGGCGCGATACCAAGCTACGCCACGCCCCGCTGGTCAGTTGATTCTAATGGGTTTCGCGAGCGACAGCTAGAATGCTGGGTCCCTTCCTGCCGGTCGTCGGACTGACGAAGGCACTGTGCTTTGAGTGATCGCCTCAGGTTCCGCGCAGAGCAGCACCTGAGGTTAGGTACGTGCGGAGGGCGCGAACGGCCTGGCCACGGTGGCTCACGGCCGCCTTTTCTTTACTTGATACGTCAGCCAGTGTTTTACCGTAGGGAGGATAGAGGAAAATTGGGTCATAGCCGAAGCCCGCAGTGCCTGAGGGTGCCTCGGCGATCCGACCCTCAACAGTTCCGCGGGTCTCGAAGAGGATTTCCGAGCCGCGAACCACGGCTAGGGCGCAGACGAATCGCGCTCGGCAGCCGAGCCGTCCCGCGGCTGCCAGCCGCGCGTAGACCGCGCGGAATTTGTCGGGATAGCTGTTGCCGTTAAAGCGGGCTGATTGAATGCCCGGCTCACCGTTCAAACCGTCGATTTCCAGCCCCGAATCGTCCGCGACCGCCAACTGATCGGTCGCGGCTGCATAGTGCAACGCCTTGCTGCGGGCGTTGGCGGCGAACGTGTCGCAGGTTTCGTCGGGCGTGGTCAGGTCCGGGAAATCGTTGAGTGTGAGCAGCGCAACGTCGAGTCCGGCCAAGAGTGAACGAATTTCCGTGAGCTTGTGGGCGTTGGTCGTAGCCACTAGCAGTTGCATCGTGCCTCGGCGTCAGGCATTCGGGAGGTAGTTGCCAACGTGTTTGCGCTGTAACTCAATGAGCTGGCGGATGCCTTCATCGGCCAAGCCGAGCAGCTGGTCCAGTGCTTCTCGCGCGAACGGCGCGCCTTCGGCCGTTCCTTGCACTTCGATGAAGCGACCGTCGCCGGTCTTGACGATGTTCATATCGACGTCAGCGGCCGAATCTTCACTGTAGGCGAGGTCGAGCATCGGCGTCCCAGCCACGATACCGATGCTGGTTGCGGCGACATGGTCAAGCACCGGCATCGATGTGATGCGGCCTTGGTCCCGCATCCGCTGGACGGCCAGCACTAGCGCGACGAAGCTGCCTGTAATGGCGGCAGTCCTAGTACCGCCATCGGCCTGAATCACGTCGCAATCGATCCAGATCGTGCGCTCACCTAGCGCATCGAGCTTCGAGACCGCGCGCAGCGATCGTCCGATGAGCCGCTGGATCTCGTGGGTGCGGCCTTTCACCTTGCCCGCCGTGGATTCCCGGGTGGAACGTGTCGTTGTGGCGCGCGGGATCATGCTGTATTCGGCCGTGATCCAGCCCTTACCGGTGTTGCGCAAGAACGGCGGAACCCGGTCCTCAACGCTGGCACTGCAGATCACTCGAGTGCGGCCGGCTTCAATGAGTACGGACCCCTCAGCATGGACGAGATAGTGCGGAGTAATTGTCGTCGGCCGAAGTTCGTTAGGCCGGCGTGCGTCGTCTCGAGTTGGTATCGTCATGGGCGTGTCACGAAAGAGCGTTAGGGCGCTGTTGGTGCACTGGGCTCGGCCGGCGCCATGTCCATCCAGTCCTCGCGCTGTGTTAAGGGCCGACGAAGGTCGACATGACCGGCGAGCGTGTCGGTTTCGCGGCCTTCGATCAGAATCTGCACGGCCCGCACCGACGGTACGTTGACCGTGACCGCGTTGACGATCGTGTAAGTGGTTAGCAATTCATTCAAGGAGCCGCCTGAGTGTCCTGAACTGATCTCTCGGCTCACATTAACGAAGGCATCGCCGCGATCGGTGAGGTAGAACGCACGGAGTACAGTGTTTTCTGGTACCGCCGAGGTCAACGGTGGCTCGACTGCTAGGAACTGCGCTTCGAGGACATAGCGTGCTTGCTCGACGGGCACGTTCCCCTCAACGATGTCGCGCTCGACGCCGACCAGCCGCTCGCCGTCGTCCGAAACATAGAACAGGGTTGCCGTTGTTAGTTTTGGTGGCTCGACAGGTTCTCCGACCGATAGCGCCGCCACTGGATCGCCGTTTTCCTCGTAGACGTCTGGCAGTGTGACGAGCAATATCCACGCGCCGAGCGTGCCCGTCACGGCCACAAGGAGCAGACCGAGCCAACCTCGCGATGTCATGGCTGCTCCCGAGGTGCGCCATTTGACCCCGGCGTAGTCGTAGGCCGCTGTTCGGCCCGAGCACGGAAATCCACGACGCTCTGGAAGAGTCCCTCCGCTAGGGCCTCCTGGAATGGTGTCGAGGTTAGTTGCCGTTCTTGGGTTGGGTTTGAGAGGAAGCCCAGCTCCACCAGTACCGCGGGCATGTTGGCGCCAACCAGCACCCGAAACGGGGCGCGTTGCGCCTCACGCGCCCTGACTTCGACCTGGCGCCGAAGCTCTGCGTTGACGATCGCCGCTAACATAGCCGACCGATCAATGTGGCCGACCTGCGCCATTTCCCACGATAACACTTCGATGTTTCGCGTCCCTCCGCCCAGTAACGGCACCATCCTGTTGCGCGAACCCTCGCGACGTGGCTCATCACCGCCGCGAGCAAGGCTCAAGTAATAGACTTCGGCACCCGACGGTTCGGGCCTGAGCGACGCGTTGGCGTGCAAGCTGATGAATAAATCGGCTTTACTGTTGTTTGCGATGGCTGCTCGTTCATCCAAGCGCACCATCGTGTCACCATCACGGGTCATCGCCACGCGCAACCCGAGGCGGCTCTCGATCGCACGGCGCAGTCGCTGCGCCACTTGCAGCGTCACGTCTTTTTCGAGAATGCCGTTCGGTCCAACCACCCCGTGGTCGTCGCCGCCGTGTCCTGGGTCGATCATAATTGTGCGCACGGTTACCGGCGTCCTCAGTTCCTGCAGCGGGGTTACTCCCTCGTCAATTAACGAAACCGACCCTTCCGTGGCGGTCGCGGGCTCGTTGGCGCGGGCGATTGCTGCAGTGGCGGCCGCCGAGAAGACGTCAACCAACAGGCGCGACATGCCGCTGCCAGTCAGGAGCGAAGACTGAAAGCTGGCATATTCCGAACCCAATTCGATCGCCAGCCAGGTTGGTTCGTCGCCGAGTTGAATACTGGCCACCAGTGAATCTGGACTGGTACGAGGCAGCGAAACGTCGAGCGCATCGGCGTCGAACTTCACGAACAGATGCCTTGGGCCTTCCTCGATGGTATAGGGTGCCGGTCTGGCCATCTCGAAGGCGATTTGGGCTTGGCCTCGGCCGACCGTGTATTTCACCTCAATCTCGGGAACGTGTAGGTTGCCGACGATAACAAGCCCGGACCGCCGCCGGAGTTCGATAGGGGTGTCAATAACGAGCCCGAGCACCCGGCTTAGAAACTCGATCGGCACCTGCCAACCGCGAGACGTGCGAACCGGCGGTGATGGCAGACTGACGACGCGGCCGTCCACCGACGCCAATCCCTGTGTGGCTGTGAGCACCACTACCCGGTCACGATGGGTTACAGTCAAGCCGTCGGCCAGCGTGTCCTCCCGCACATTAAGAGCGAACGTTTTAGCGAGATCGCTCAACGGCACCATCTGGCGGTCGTTTACGCTCACTACCGCTAGCTCGTACCGGCCGTCTTCCGACAGGACCGTCAGAGACTGCTGTGCCTGGAGGGATAGGTCGCTGATGTGTAACACAGCGACCAGCGTGCAGAGCACGAGTAGAAGCAAGAGTTGAGCGCGCTGCATGAGACGCTGTTTGGTTATCTAGGGTGAATGAGGCGCGTGATCACTCCATGATACCGTACGGTCGTGAAGTCGTCTGTCGGCTGGCCGCGCGCCTCATTGATTATTTGTGCGAGCGACGCTCTCGCCTGTTTTTTCTTGCCAGCGCTGACGCGGGACGTGCGGCGATATGTGTTGGGCGCCATTCCACGCCACGGGCCCAGGATGTCCTGCGCTAGCGAACGTCGTGCCAGTGGCCGTGCTCGGGCGACCAAATTCGATTGGCCGTTGATCCCTCACGTGCGTTCGTCATAGAGACGATGATGCCGATTACACCGCCGAGCATGAGTAGCGCAAACAGCACCATAGCCGTCCGAGTACTCAACGGTCCGTCCTTGGCCATGCAGCATTTC
>DBHR01000075.1:17476-17678 GCA_002296225.1 Acidobacteria bacterium UBA823
GGCCATGCAGCATTTCTTATATTTTTTGCCACTCCCGCACGGGCAAGGTGCATTGCGCTCGACGTTCATGAGGCTTCCATTCTATAACCCCTAGCTCGGCAACGACGAGTTGAGCGAAGCCATCGCAGTGGCTGACAGTTCGACCGTGATTTCGGTGTCCGTCTACACCATGCCTTACCCTGGGATGGTGCTAGTTGGCCCC
>DBHR01000046.1:0-56899 GCA_002296225.1 Acidobacteria bacterium UBA823
GTGCAGGTGATTCCGCACATCACCAACGAGATTCAGGAATGGATCGAGCGCGTGGCGCACATTCCCAGCGATGGTAACGGCAAGGTTCCCGATGCCTGCGTCATTGAGCTCGGCGGGACTGTCGGCGACATCGAGAGCCAGCCTTTCCTCGAAGCAATCCGTCAAATGCGTCAGGACGTAGGTCGCGAAAACACCCTTTACGTCCACCTAACATTAGTGCCCTTTATTGGTACAGCAGGTGAAGTCAAGACCAAGCCAACCCAGCACAGCGTGCGTGACCTACGCGCCCTCGGCATCCAGCCAGATATCCTGCTTTGCCGAACTGACCGGATCCTCAAAACTGAGATTAAGCAGAAAATTTCTCTATTCTGCGACGTCGACGAAGAGGCCGTCATCACGGCGAAGGACGTGGACAACATCTACAAGGTGCCGCTCGTACTCGCAGCCGAAGGGCTCGACCGCATCGTGCTCAAACATCTACATCTCTCTGACAAGCAGCGTGACATGCAGTCGTGGGAGGATCTCGTAAATCGAATCCAGCACCCGAAAGACGACCTAACGATCCACGTGGTCGGCAAATATGTAGGTTACGAGGATTCTTACAAGAGTCTGAATGAGGCCGTGTACCATGCCGGCTTCAAACATGGCCTGAAAATCACGATCAAGTGGATCGAATCCGAAGACCTCGAGGCTGTCGACGGCGAGCATTTACTTGACGGTGCCGACGGTATCCTCGTGCCCGGCGGCTTCGGCGACCGCGGCAGCCGGGGCATGATGTGCGCCGCGCGCGTCGCGCGCGAACGGCAGGTCCCCTACTTCGGCATTTGCTACGGCTTCCAATGGGCCGCCGTCGAATTTGCCCGTAACGTGTGCGGTCTCAAAGACGCCGACTCCACCGAGTGCTCGCCAGATGCACCACACAAGGTCATCTATAAGCTGCGCGACCTGCTCGGCGTCGACGACTTGGGTGGGACGATGCGGCTCGGCGCGTACGCATGCGAGTTAACACCCGGCTCAAAGGCTTACGTGGCCTACGGTAAGCGTGAGATCAGCGAGCGGCATCGCCACCGCTACGAATTCAACCGCGAATACGAACAGGTGCTTTTGGAACACGGCCTGCGCGTTGTTGGTCAATCCCCCGACGGTAAGTTCGTTGAGGTACTCGAATTGCCCGACCATCCGTGGTACGTGGCGGTCCAATTCCATCCGGAGTTCAAGTCGAAGCCACTGCGCCCACATCCCCTCTTCGATCAGTTCGTGAAAGCGAGCTACCAACACAAGCAAACCGCGTCGACCCGACCCGAGACAGCCATTTCACTGGCCGGATAAGCATCCGTTGCGCATCGGTTATACGCGATACCGGTCTATAATGATCCAGTGAATCCCGTCATCATTGGCGGCGTTCGGTTCGGGAGAGGCTGCCCCTTGGGACTCATCGGCGGCCCATGCGTCATCGAGAGTGAGGCACATGCCCTATCGCTCGCTGAACGCATTAGCGCTATCACATCTCGACGGGGCGTGCCGTTTGTCTTCAAGGCGTCGTTCGACAAAGCGAACCGAACATCGCTTAACGCTTTTCGTGGTCCGGGAATCGACGAAGGATTGCGGATTCTCGAGCGCGTCAAGCGGGAGCTGGGTCTTCCGGTCCTCACAGACGTGCACGAGGCCGCACAGGCCGCGCCGGCCGCCAAGATCGCGGACGCCTTGCAGATTCCCGCGTTCCTCTCGAGACAGACCGACCTCCTGGTCGCCGCTGCCCGAACGGGCCGGCCCATCAACCTGAAGAAAGGACAGTTCCTCGCGCCACAGGACATGCGCCATGCGATCGCCAAGGTCGCTGCAAGCGGCAACGACCAGGTCGTCGTCACCGAGCGGGGAGTGACATTCGGATACAACAACCTCGTGGTCGACATGCGTGCGTTTCCTCTACTGCGTAGGCTAGGAGCGCCCGTGATCTTCGATGTGACCCACAGCGTCCAATTGCCTGGCGACGCTAATGGCGCATCTGGCGGTCAGCCTGAATTCATCGTGCCACTCGCCTCCGCTGGCGTGGCCGCTGGAATCGACGGACTGTTCCTGGAAATCCACGACGCACCGGCCAAGGCGAAGAGCGACGGTTCGAACGCATGTCCACTCGACGAATTGGAACCACTCCTAGAACGGCTCGTCAGAATCGCCGCTGCAGTGCAGGAAGCCGCGGCGCACGCATGACACGCAGAACGTGACCATGTCCGAGCGGACCGTATCGAACGCCGCCGAGAGCACCGTACTGACGCTGGCGCGCCAAGTGCTCGAAACCGAGGCCGCGGCCATCCTCGCACTCCTTGACCGCATCGACAACGAATTCGAACGCGCCGTCAACGTGCTGCAGAACTGCTCGGGGCAGGTCATAGTGACTGGAATGGGTAAGTCGGGCATCATCTGCCGAAAGATTGCCGCAACGCTCTCGAGCAGCGGCACACCCGCGTTCTTTCTGCACCCAGCCGACGCCATCCACGGCGACCTCGGCGTAATCCAGCACGGCGATGCCGTGCTCGCACTCTCTTACAGCGGCGAAACCGACGAGCTGCTGGGTCTTCTCGAGACAATCCGACGTAAGAACGCCAGTCTCGTCGCCGTGACCGGCGATCCGACATCATCCCTTGGTCAGGCCGCCGACGTGACCTTAAACTGCCGGGTGAACGAGGAAGCCTGTCCCCTTAATCTCGTACCAACGGCTAGCACCACTGCATCGCTGGCCCTCGGCGACGCTCTGGCCATGGCGCTCAGCGTCCGGAAGGGCTTCGACCAAGAGGCGTTCGCCAGCCTACATCCGGGCGGAAAGCTCGGCAAGCGTCTCATGCGAGTCGAACGCCTGATGCACGGCGGCGACCGACTGCCGTGCGTTGAGCCCGAGACGCCGATGCGCGATGTAATTTACGAGATGTCCAGTAAGGGCCTCGGTATGACCTGTGTCGCTGCCTCCGACCGCCACCTGCTAGGCATCATCACCGATGGCGATCTCCGCCGCCACATGAACAGCATGCCCGAGTTTCTCACGCGTGCCGCACGCGACGTCATGACGTCCACGCCAGTGATGATTACGGGGAATATTCTCGCCGTGGAAGCGTTAAACGTCATGGAAACTCGGAGGATCACGTCGCTCGTCGTTGTCGATGGCAACCAAACGATCCTAGGCGTACTACATGTGCACGACCTCTGGACTACCACCGAGCAAAGCTAGAACGCTGCGCCACGACGAGAACGTGACTGTGTCGGTCAAGACCAAAGCTGCCCGTATTCAGCTGCTACTGTTCGACGTCGACGGCGTGCTGACCGACGGTCGGGTGGGTCTACACGCCGACGGCACCGAATCGAGGCAATTCCATATTCGCGACGGTGCAGCTATCGTATGGGCCCATCGTGCGGGCCTACTGACCGGCGTCATATCAGCTCGAACTTCGGTCGCTACGACAATTCGGGCTCAGCAACTCGAAATGCCGATCGTCGTCCAAGGGATCGCCACAAAACTCGACGCCTACGAACGCATCCTAGCCGACCGCGGGTTGACCGACGCCGAGGTCGCTTACATGGGTGACGATTTGCTTGATCTACCGGTGCTCGTCCGCGTCGGCTTGTCCGCCGCACCGTCCGACGCCACCACCGACGTCAGGCAGCGCGTTGACTGGGTTAGCACGGTCCGAGGCGGCGAAGGGGCCGCACGTGACTTGATCGAACTCGTCCTAAGAGCCCGGGAACTCTGGCCGCCGGTAACCGAACTGCCAGCCGACACCGTATCCAAACCGTTCCATGGATGAGGCCGCGTTCGTCGGTGCCCTCGTTGCGCTTCTTGTGGGCCTAGTTGTCGGCAAGGCTTGGGAACGCTATAAGCTCCGCGGCGGCCGCTGGATCGACCGTCGCAAGGCTCGGGAGTCACCCCACTACATCCTTGGCCTCAATTTCTTGGTGTCGAACCAGATCGACCTTGCAATCGAGGAACTAAACAACGCCGCCGGTCTCGACGCCGACGCACTCGAAGTCCACATGATCTTAGGTAACCTGTGTCGAGAAAAGGGCCAAGTCGGGCGGGCGATCCAGGTTCATCAAAACCTGCTGCAACAGTCGGAACTGAGTAGGATTGAACACGCCTACGTGCTCCTCTGCCTCGGGCTCGACTTTAGGCGTGGCGGTTTCGTCGACCGGGCCCTAGAAACGTTTAACGAAGTGCTCCGGCTCGACCCGGACAACCGCTACGCCTTACTCAACCTCGAAAAGCTCCACGAAGAGCAGCGTCAGTGGACCGAGGCTTACGCCATCCGCCAGCGCACGATGGCGCGTGCCGAGCCCGACGCGCAGGACGGCCATCGCACGATCCTCGCATTCCTCGAAACTGAAATCGGCCGAGAGGCGCAGCGCCATTCCGATTCCACCCAAGCCATCTCTCGGTATGAGGCAGCCATCGAACTCGACGACGGCACGGTGCCAGCCTACCTGAACCTAGGTGATGTGCACCTAGCGGCAGGCGACACGAAGGGCGCCATCTCGGCGTGGGAACGCATTATCGACATGGCACCCGAACGCGCCTACTTGGCATTCGAGCGGCTCGCCGACGCCTACCCGAAGTCCGGTGCTCCCAAGAAGTTCACGGACCTATGCCATCGTTTGATCAACGAAAATCCACTCGACTGGCGCGCGCGCCAAGCCCTCGGCAGCCATCTCGCCGAGAAGGGCGCGCTCCGCGAAGCGCTCGAACTCCTCCTTGAGGCACTCATACACAACCCCCATGCCCTATCGATTCATCAATCAATCTGGCACGTGTTGACCGAACTCGGCCTCGAAGCGCGGCTCGTCAAGCGATATATCGAATTAACCAAGGGCGCAGTCTTCTACCTCGATCCACACATCTGCATGCACTGCAGATATCGAAGCACGGAGCTGCTATGGCAGTGTCCACAGTGCCACGAGTGGAACACATTCCTCGAAGAACGGATCGCGCCGGCTAAGGAGGCGACTGAACCGCTCGCTGACCGCGTATGACGTTCCCTGAAACCACGGCATGCTGAAGATCGCCCTCACTGGAGGCCTGGCGACTGGAAAGAGTCACGTTCTAGCACGAGTCGGCACGCTCGGGTTGCCGACAATCGACGCGGACATCGTCGCAAGGGAGACGACTCGCCCTGGCGAGCCGGCTTGGCGTGAGGTCCATGAGCGATTCGGCGATGCCATCTTGCAACCCGACGGATCTCTAGATCGTCAGGCGCTCGCCTCGATCGTCTTCTCCGACGAACCGGCCCGAAGAGACCTTGAGCACATCCTTCACCCACCTATCTATGCAACCATTGCGGCATGGCTCGACGACCTCGCGCAGGCGGGCGCCCATCGCGCTGCTGTAGCCGACATTCCGTTGCTCTATGAAACCGGCCACGATGGCGATTTCGACAAAGTCGTCGTCGTCGCATGCGCGCCAGACACGCAGCTACGACGCGTCATGGCGCGTGACGGCCTCGACAAACCGGAAGCCCAACGGCGAATAGCGACTCAGCTCCCACTAACGCAAAAGGCGGCACGAGCCGACATCGTGATTTCGACGGAGGGAACGCTGCAGCGAACTAACACGCAAGTCGATCGACTCGTGCGAGAGATGAGCCAAGCAACGTAGCCGCAGAGTCAGACGGCGGCTTCCAGACGCTTCTCGGCCGCGCGGACGGTATTCACCATCAGCATCGCAACAGTCATTGGACCAACGCCGCCGGGCACCGGCGTCAGCGCCCCGGCCGTTTCGGCAACAGCTGGGTGCACGTCCCCGATCAGTAAAGACCCACGCCGCGCGAACGTCTCCAACCGGGGCGAGCCCACCGGCAACAGAGCCCGCACGATGCTCGAATCTACCAAGCGATTGATTCCTACATCAATGACCGTAGCGCCAGGCTTGACAAACTCTGGCGTCACAAAGGCCGGCCGACCCAGCGCCGCGACGAGGATATCGGCGTCTCTAGCCAGCGCGGGTAGATCGCGCGTCCGCGAGTGACAGACCGTGACCGTCGCATGGCGATGAAGCAACATCAGGGCAACCGGCTTGCCGACAATTTGACTGCGACCGATCACAACTGCACGCCGGCCCTCAAGATTTATACAGCTTCTATCAAGGAGTTCGAGGATGGCCGAAGGCGTGCAAGGGGCGAACAGGGCCCTCCCCTGCGCCAAGCGGCCGACGTTGGTCGGATGAAAGCCGTCGACATCCTTCGCTGGATCAATCACCTCGAAGAGTCTTTGTTCAGCGATGGGCCCGAGGGAACTGGGCAAGGGCGACTGCACCAAGATGCCGTCGTGGGCCGCGCTGCAGTTAAACCGGTGCACGACGTCCTGAGCCGCATCGAGTGTGATTGTCGCCGGCAATCGAACCACGTCAACATTCACCCCCAGCGCATCACCGACCCGCGACTTAGTGTTGACATACACCTGCGACGCCGGATTGTCCCCGACGAGCAGGATTCCCAGCGTCGGCGGTCGCTGTGCTTGCTGCGTGCAGTTCTCGACGCGCGAAGTGAGTTCCGCCCGAATGTCGGCCGCGATGCGCGTGCCGTCGAGGAGTCGTGCTGCCATATCGTGACAGGTGCGATTTGGGCGCAACCGCCGCTCGGGCCCCGCCCGAAGGCCCAGGGATCGAGACGAGTGTATTCTAGCAACCTCTACTCTGGTCACCACCACGACGAAGCAAGGTGCGGCTTTGGAACTGCCTGCAATTTCAGTAGAATGCCGCCGTTCTTAGTGTATGTCGGAACATCCGACTAGAAACGTCGATGGCAATGAGTGATCGCGGCACCTGGGGGTCCCGGTTCGGCTTTGTGCTGGCTGCGTCGGGCTCGGCTGTCGGGCTCGGGAACATCTGGGGATTCCCGACAAAGGTCGGACAGAACGGCGGTGGCGCCTTCGTATTGGTCTATCTGGCGTGCGTGATATTTATCTGCCTCCCCATCCTGATTGCCGAACTAGCGATCGGTCGGCGCACCAGTAGTGACCCTGTCGGCGCGTACTCGAAGCTTCGCCCGGGCACACGATGGTGGATGGCGGGTGGGCTCGGTGTAGCAGCCGGATTTGGTGTTCTATCGTTCTACTCCGTCATCGCCGGCTGGGCACTCGCCTACATCTGGTTCACCGCGATTGGCACAGTCAGTAGCGACGCACTCGAAAGCGCCGCATTCTTCACCGAATTTACAGGTCGTGCACCGATCAACTTGTTGCTAACCTTCGTCATGCTTGCGTCCACAGCCGGCGTACTGCTCGGAGGTATCCGTTCTGGTATCGAGCGCGTCTCGAAGCTGCTGATGCCAGTGCTGGCTCTTCTGCTGATTATACTGGCCATTCGTGCAGTAACGCTGCCAGGCGCTGCCGAAGGCCTCGCGTATTACCTGAAGCCAGATTTCAGTAAGGCGCTGAACTTCGGCACTCTAAACGCTGCACTGGGTCAAGCGTTCTTTTCATTAAGTCTCGGTCTCGGGACCATGCTGGTCTACGGAAGCTACCTAACCAAACGTGAGGGTATCGCCAGGGCGGCGATCATGGTGGTAGCCGTGGATACCTCCCTTGCGCTACTCGCCGGTTTCATGATCTTCCCATCGGGGTTTTCAATTCCTGGATTCGACCCGAGTGCTACGGGTCCTGGACTCATTTTTATAGTGCTGCCACAACTATTTGCCACCCTCCCGGGTGGACAGTTTTTCGGGGCGACGTTCTTCATCTTGCTCACGGTGGCCGCGCTGACTTCAGCGATCTCACTCCTTGAAGTGCCCGTGGCTCACCTCATCGATAGCCACGGTTGGAAGCGTACCCGCGCGGTTCTCATCGTGATGATAGCGACTTTCGCACTGGCCATCCCGTCAGCACTGGCTAATGGCGCGTCTGACTTCTTCACTCACCTGCCAGTCATCGGCCTCGATTTCCTGACAGTCATGATTACCGTCTGGAACGATTTCGCCCTCCCGATGGGAGGACTTTTCACCGCAGTATTCGTTGGCTACGTCTGGCGAATCGACAACGCGCTCGAGGAGCTGCTGGCCGAACAGGCGTGGTTCCCTGGCCGTCAGCTCTGGGGCATGCTGATCCGTTACGCTTGCCCAGCAGCGATTTTCCTTATCATCTTTGGAACCTTGCGAGGCATGATCACCTGATGCCGGTCGCGAATGTCCGCGTCGACTCAAGGAGCACCGAATGGAAGAACTGACAAACCAAATCCTAGCGGTCGACAGCTTCGTGTGGCAGCCCTATCTGATGCCGCTGATTCTCTTGCTCACTGGCGGCCTCATCACAGTCAGGACCGGGCTGGTACAGGTCAGGCGCTTTCCACTCGCCGTCCGCATGGTATTCGCCAGCGCGTTCAAGAAGAGCACCGCGCAAGACGGCACCATCACGCCGTTTCAAGCGCTGTCGACGGCCCTCGCCTCGACCGTCGGTAATGGCAACATCGGCGGCGTCGCAACCGCCATCCTCATCGGCGGACCGGGGGCAATCTTCTGGATGTGGGTCTGCGCAGCGGTCGGGATGGCCACGAAATACGCTGAGGCGCTGCTTGGCGTCCACTTCCGCGTGACCCGCGAGACGGGCGAACTGGCGGCCGGACCCATGTACTACATCACCGGTGGAATCCCATATCCTTCGCTTGCCAAGCCACTAGCGCACGCCTTCGCGTTCTTCGGCGCCGTGGCCTGTTTACTTGGCACGGGCAACATGGCCCAGTCGAACACCGTCGCACGGACGTTTGTGGAAGCGGCGCAAACGATCTTTGACCTCGACGTACCCCTTTGGTTCCCGGGCATCCTGATCACGGTCGTCGTTGGACTTGTGCTCCTCGGTGGCATAAAGCGAATCGCGGCTGTTGCCGAGAGGCTCGTGCCATCAATGATCGTGCTCTACCTCGTGACGGCAATAATCTACATCCTGCTGAACGTGACCGAAGTGCCGGCGATGTTTGCACTGATCATCTCCCAAGCCTTCTCACCGTCAGCCGCAGTAGGTGGCTTCGTCGGCGCATCGGTCGCCCAGGCGGTAGCCGCCGGAGTCAGCCGCGGCGTACTCTCGAACGAGGCCGGCCTCGGCAGCGCTCCAATCGCACATGGGATCGCCAATGTCAAACATCCTGCGGAACAAGGTGTGGTCGGAATCTTCGAGGTCTTCGTGGACACAATACTCGTCTGCTCGATGACCGCATTCATCATCCTCTCATCTGGGCTTTGGACCGACCCGAGCTACCAGGCCTCGAGCGGCGACCTGACCGCTGCCGCCTTAAGCACCAGTATCCCGTTCGCGTCACTGATCGTCGCGGTGTGCTCATTCCTATTCGGGTTCTCAACCCTCATTGGCTGGTGCTACTACGGTGAAAAGTGCTTCGAGTTCCTGTTTGGCTCGAACAAGGTCGTGTTCTACCGGGTGCTCTTTACGGCACTGGTGATGCTCGGCTCAGTCATCTCGGTGCCGATGGTTTGGGCCATCGGCACGCTGCTGAACGGCTTCATGGCGTTTCCGAATCTCATCGGCCTGATGTTCCTCGTCGGGACCGTCAAGAAGTTAACGCAGGAGTACTTCGAAAGCGGAAACGAAAATACTTAGGCTCCGGGCGCGGCGTTCAACGACTGAGGACCGCTAGGAATTCCGCTACGCGGCGTTCCGGGTTGCCCCCGGTTAATAAATCTGAGATCACGGCGACTGATGTTGCACCAGCATCGATGACGTCGCGGGCCCGTTCCACAGTGATGCCGCCAATTCCAATGACCGGCAAGCCCTCGGCACGCGCGGCGGCTTGCGCGATGAGTTCTAGCCCTACCACCGCATCGGGAGCCATCTTACTGTGTGTCTCAAAGACCGGGCCAACCGCGACGTAGGAGATCGGCTCGGAGAGGGCGACCTCGAGTTGTCGTTGGGTGTGGATTGAGAGACCTATCAGCGCGTCCGATCCCATGATCCGCCGCGCGGCGTCCACCGGTAGGTCGTCCTGCCCCAAGTGCAGCCCGCCCGCGCCGGATAACTGAGCGAGATCAGCCCGGTCGTTGACTATGATGGTCGCCCCATAGCGGGTTCCCAAACTGACGATCGCATCAGCCCAGACTATGGCGTCGCCACTCGTGGCCGACTTAGCACGCAACTGCACGAGGCGCGCGCCACCGCGCATCAAGGCCTCGGCAAACTTCGGCACTTTCCACCCGTGGTGGACCAATAGGTCGGCATCAACGATTGCGTAAAGCGGAGGCAGGGGCGCCGGACGGATTGAAACCGGAGACATAGGCAAGGCGCGCGTAGAAGCACGCTGCCGATTAGGCTAAACTGCCTTGGCCAAGCGCTTACGTTGCCACTCGGCCTGAAAACGTTCCATGAACGTAGTGTCGAACTCTCCGGCAATGAACGCCGGGTCCTTTAGAATCGCTTGATGGAGGGGGATCGTCGTTTCGATCCCCTCGATCACAGCCATGTCGAGCGCCCGACGCATGCGCGCGATCGCCTCACTACGGTCGCGTCCGTGCGCAATCACCTTGGCCACAAGCGAATCGTAGAACGGCGACACGGTGCAACCGGCATGCGCGTAAGTATCTAGCCGAATGCCGGGCCCGCCTAGCACGTTGAACGTATCAATCACCCCTGGCGATGGCACGAATGTGTTGGGGTTCTCAGCATTAACCCGGCATTCGATTGCGTGACCACGCTGTTTCACCCCTCGCTGCTTAAAAGCTAGTCGCTCGCCAGCAGCGATCCGAATCTGCTCCTTGACGATGTCAATACCCGTAATCATTTCCGTCACCGGATGTTCGACCTGCAGACGCGCATTGGCTTCGATAAAGTAGAAATTGCGCTTGTGGTCCATAAGAAACTCGAAAGTCCCGGCATTGCGGTACTGCACCGCCTTGGCAGCATCTATGACCGTTTTCCCGATCTTCCTGCGTAACCGATCGGTCAGCGCAACCGACGGCGCCTCTTCGATGAGCTTCTGGTGACGCCGTTGGATTGAGCACTCACGCTCTCCTAGGTGGACGACTCCGCCGTGCTCATCGGCAAGCACCTGAACTTCGATATGCCGCGACGCTTCAATAAATTTTTCGAGGTACACGTCACGGATTCCAAAAGCCGTTTCGGCCTCGTGCCGAGCGGTGCGAAACGCAACTTCCAGTTCTTGGAACGAGCGCACCACGCGTAGGCCTCGGCCACCTCCACCGGCCGTCGCCTTGAAGATGAGGGGAAAGCCAAGATCTCTCGCGATCGCGATGGCCTGCTCAAAGCTATCCACCGGCCCATCACTGCCTGCCAAGACCTTTACACCGGCCTTTTTCATCGCCCGACGCGCTCTAGCCTTATCGCCCATCAGGCGCATCACGGTCGGGTCGGGTCCAATGAACTTGATATCGCAGGCCTCACAGACCTCGGCGAGATACGCGCTCTCCGAGAGAAAGCCGTATCCTGGATGTAGCGCGTCCACGCCGGTTATTTCAGCCGCACTGATAACCGCCGGTACGTTCAAATAGCTGTCGATGCTTCGCCCGGGGCCGATACAGACTGCCTCGTCGGCAAATCCAACGTGGAGGGCATCTTCGTCCGGGGAAGAGTAAACCGCCACCGTGTGAATACCGAGCTCACGACAGGCGTGGATAACACGAAGTGCGATCTCGCCACGATTGGCGATCAGGATCTTTTTGAACATGAATCAATAAAGACGCCACGTCGCGCCTCAGCCTCTAACCGGCTAAGGACGAATGGCAAAGAGCTGGTCACCGTACTGCACGGGCTGACCGTTTTCGACGAAAATCGTGACGACCTCGCCATCGACCTCAGAATCGATTTCGTTCATCAACTTCATCGCCTCAATAATGCACAAGACCTGACCCCGCCCCACCGTGTCGCCAGCCTCTACAAACGGTTTAGCCTTAGGGTCGGGCGCACGAAAGAACGTTCCGACGATCGGCGATTTAATCACCACCAGCTTGGAAGTATCATCCGTATCGGCTTCGGCCACTGGTTTCAGCGGCTCAGCCACGGTTGACGCGAGCTCCGGAACTGGCACGGGGCTCACACTGGCCTGCGGAGACAAATCCGCTCGCTTAATCCGGAGCCGGATGCCTTCCTGCTCGACCTCCAACTCTAGAAGGCTATGTTCTTCGGCGAGTTCAAGAACCCGCCTAATCTCATCAAGGTTCATCATGTGCAACTCTTCACACTACAACACGGCAGGCGCGGTCGTCAGAACCCGATCGTCCCCCAGCAAGACCTACGTTAGACACGCCTCATCGCGCTCATTCGACGTGCTAAGTTTTCTGATGATACTAGACGCACGTCTCCACTGGTCAAGCAGGGGCGCGGAAATGATTGAACGCTGTGCCAATATGAGCAAATTCCGGCACCTGCGGAACATCAGGCCCTGTGGTGTACGTATTCGGGGGCGACGCCGGCTTGGACTCACAACTGCACCCACAGCTCCCGGCCTACGTCCGTGAGCAATTCATAACCATCATCGGTCACAAGGACGTCATCTTCAATACGAACCCCGCCGCAATCTGGCTCGTAGGCTCCGGGTTCAACGGTAAACACCATGCCGGAGGATAGCAGTCCGTCGGAACCCAGCGCTGCGGCATGCTCCCGGTCGGTTTCGCGCCTGCCGATCCGTGGCTCTTCGTGAATCTCTAAGCCGAGGCCGTGTCCGGTTCCATGCCCGAAGGCCTTACCAAGCCCATTCTCCTCCAGCACCCGCCGTGCAGCGCTATCCACATCGCTCGCCCACGCACCCGGACGAATCGTAGCCAGCGCAGCACGTTGAGCGTCGGCGACAGCGGCGTGGAGGCGGCACGCTGTCTCGCTGGGCGGACCGATCGTTGCAACGCGGCTCAGATCCACGCAGTAACCGCGGAAGACCCCACCAAAGTCCAACAAGACGATGTCCCCCTCAACCAACGCTCGATCCGTAGGCTGCGCGTGTGGGAGAGCACTGTTGGGCCCAGACGCGACGATCGTATCAAACGCTGGTCGTTCAAAGCCGGCCTTGCGCAGAGTGGCGTCGATCTCGGCTGCCACCTCACGCTCCTGACGCCCACGTCGAATGGTGCGCCGCACATTACTCGCCACTGTTGTGAGTATCCGTCCGGCAGCACGTAGAGTTGCTAGTTCGTAGTCATCCTTAAGAATTCGCACCTGCTCGACAACCCTGGTGGTCGGGACCAATGCAGGAACCGCTCGCCCGCCCGTCAATGCTTGTTCGAGCGCAGCGGACAAGGAACTATGGGTTCGCACGGTCATCCGCGCAGCCTCAAATCCCACCCGCACAACATTGGAAGAAACCAAGAGGCTTCCCAGCGTCTCCTCGTATTTGTGAATAACGGATACCAGCTCGGTCTGACGCGGTCCGTGAATCGACTCGATTAACTCCCGGGCAGCGGTGAGATACCGGCCGTCAGTGACTAGATAGCAGACGTTCCCCGACACCAATAGGGAGGCCGACGTGCCTTGAAAGTTTGTGAGGTAACGGATGTTCGGGCCGTGGGTGACGAGAAGAGCGTCAAGATTTTCTTCGTCAAGCCGTCGGCGGACCCGTTCAAGGCGTCTCCAAAGGTGTTGCGAAGACGGCTGCTCCATATCCAGTCTCGCGAGGTGCTCGGCCCAACGCCGACTTCCGGTTGCGGGCGTACCCGCAATTAGACCACGCGCCTGGGCTTTATCGGCTGCTTGGCCGAACCTGGCCAGTGCAGGATCATCCGGACGCTCGCTCTCTACAGAACCACGTGCGCAAATTGCACGCCTCACCAAACCTGGCAAACCTCGGCACGGCCTCGATTTCTCACTGAGGAACGACTCGGTTCGTAACTCTGTTCCCACTGGCGCCAAAGCGATGCCAAGTGCCCGCTTAGACCGGTCGGTTCCTTGACACCACCCCTAATCGTCCGTATTATCTTGGTTTGCGGCTACGCGGAAGGTGTAGAGAGAGGTGATAAGGACGTTCGTCGCCACGCCGAAGAGCGTGGAGCGCAAGTGGCATGTGATCGACGCCAGAGGCAAGGTCCTCGGACGGGTCGCAACGGTCGCAGCGCGCCTACTTCAGGGCAAGCACCGTCCTCAGTACACACCGTTCATCGACACCGGTGACCACGTCATCGTTGTCAATGCCGCGCAGGTCAAGTTGACCGGTGATAAAGAAGACCAGAAGCTCTATCGACGGCACAGCGGCTATCCGGGTGGGCTTCGAGAACAGCGCGCGAAGGTCGTTCGCCGAGAACAGCCGACCCGACTCGTCGAAAAGGCCGTGCGTGGCATGCTCCCCAAAACTAAGCTGGGCAGTGCGATGTATCGAAAACTGAAGGTCTATACTGGAGCAGACCATCCACATACCGCCCAGAAACCCACCACGCTCAAGGTCGCGTAACTTGGTCAACAACGAATTCTACGGCACCGGACGTCGGAAGACATCAATTGCACGCGTCTTTCTCCGCCCCGGTACTGGCGCAATGCGGGTCAATTGTCAGTCGCTCGAAGTGAGTTTTCCAACAGAGGTGCTCCGAATGCAAATCCGGCAGCCACTGGAGTTGACCAAGACTCTCGACAAGTACGACGTGCTGGCGACGACAACTGGCGGCGGCAAATCCGGCCAGGCTGGCGCGATGCGGCTCGGCATTGCGCGGGCGCTGGTTAAGGCAAATACTGACCTGCGTCCCGACCTTAAGAAGGCCGGCTTCCTCTCTCGCGATCCACGCATCAAAGAGCGTAAGAAGTACGGCTTGGCCGGCGCGCGTAAGCGGTTCCAGTTCAGTAAACGGTAGAACAGAGTGAGGACAAACCTGGGTCGCAATATGGTAAGAACACTCACAGGAGAGAGAGCTTGACCGCGACCGCGTTGAAGGAGTTACTCGAATCCGGAGTGCACTTCGGCCATCAGACGAGGCGTTGGAACCCAAAGATGAAGGAATACATCTTTGGTGAGCGAAACGGTATCTACATCATCGATCTCAGTAAGACAGCCAAGCTACTCAGTGCAGCTCAGCAGTTCGTCTCCACAACGGCTGCGGAGGGCCGCACCATCCTTTTCGTCGGTACGAAGCGCCAAGCCCAGGATGTGGTCCTTAAGGAAGCGAAGCGATGCCGTATGTTCTTCGTCAATCAACGGTGGTTGGGCGGCTTGCTGACCAACTTCACCACAATTCAGCGAAGCATCGGGCGCTTAAAAGATCTCGAAGCCATGGTTGAAGATGGACGTTACGATACGCTGTCGAAGAAGGAAATCGCTAGACTTGAAAAGGAGAAGCGGAAGCTTCTGAAGAACCTCGATGGCATCCGAATGATGTCTCGACTGCCTGACGTGGTGTTCGTTGTCGACACGCGCAATGAAAAGATTGCTGTCGACGAAGCCCGCAAGTTGAAGATTCCGATTGTTGGTATCGTCGACACAAACTGTGACCCCGACGAAGTCGATTACGTCATTCCGGGTAATGACGACGCCCTCCGGGCCATCAAACTGCTCCTAGCCAAGATCGCCGATGCCGTCATCGAAGGTCTGAACGTGCGTGAGTCGGCTCAGGCCGAGCGCGCCACAAACGCCACCAACGGTAAGACATCGGGTGCACCAACTTCGGCCGTGTCCGCTAGCCCTGAAGAAGCGACTACCCCGGCATCCGCCTAGGCGCTACGCGTCGAAGAACCGCTCGCGCCGGCTTGATGATTTGCCGGCGTTGTTTTTGTACGGAGCCCGCCAAGTGGGCCATTTGCCTGGACTGGAGAAGTTCAATGAATATCTCGGCAACCGATGTCAAGGCTCTGCGCGACAAGACCGGCGCGGGCTTTATGGAATGCAAGTCCGCCCTCGCTGAGGCCGACGGTGACGCAGAACAGGCCATTACGATCCTACGCAAGCGCGGCCTCACCAAAGCCGCCAAACGGGCCGGCCGCTCGACCGAGCAAGGTGTCGTTGGCAGCTACATCCACACGGGCGGCAAAGTCGGAGTCCTCATCGAAGTGAACTGCGAGACCGATTTCGTCGCACGCACGGACGACTTCAAGGAACTCGTCAAGGAATTAGCGATGCACGTTGCGGCGACCAACCCACAGTACATACGGCGAGAAGACGTACCAGCGGCAACCGTTGAGCACGAAAAGGGTATCTTCCGATCGCAGCTCGAAGGCCAGAAAAAGCCAGCCCACGTGATCGATAAGATCCTCGAAGGCAAGCTCGAAGGCTATTACCGCGACACCGTCCTGCTGGACCAGCCATCAATTCGGGACTCCAAAATAACCATTAACCAACTTGTGGCGACCACCATCGCGAAGATGGGAGAAAACGTTACGATCTCACGTTTCGCTAGGTTTAAGATCGGCGAGGGTTCGACCTAAGGATTTTAATCGCCCAAGCGTAGCCAGCTCACCTTAACCCTGACGCCGATCTATAATCTCTGCGACCATGGCCTCGCCCGCTTACCAGCGTGTCCTTCTCAAAGTCTCGGGAGAAGCGCTTCTTGGACCGGAATCTTTTGGAATCGATCCCAACGTAACTACTCAAATAGCCAGAGAAATTGGTGAGGTTCACCATCTCGGCGTTGAAATCGCCGTCGTCATCGGTGGCGGTAACATCTTTCGCGGCCTTGCAGCTAGCGCACGTGGGATGGACCGTGCCACTGCCGATTACATGGGCATGCTGGCAACAGTCATTAATGCTCTTGCGCTACAAGACGCCCTCGAGCAGATCGACGTCATCACGAGAGTCGTAACCGCAATAGAGATGCGGGCGGTCGCAGAGCCGTTCATCCGCCGACGGGCAGTCCGCCACTTGGAGAAAAAACGCGTCGTGGTCTTTGCCGCTGGCACCGGGAATCCATACTTCACTACGGATACGGCCGCGGCACTACGCGCCGTCGAGATCCGGGCCGACGTCATCCTTAAGGGCACCAAGGTCGACGGAATCTACACCGCGGACCCCATGAAAGATCTCAAAGCAACACGCTTCGACTCAATTTCTTACTTGCAGGTCCTCGAACAGGGCCTAAAGGTCATGGACGCAACCGCCGTCTCACTCTGCATGGACAACAAGCTACCGATCGTTGTCTTCAACCTGCAGCGACCCGGCAATCTGAAGCGTGCGATCATGGGAGAATCGATCGGGTCTCTGGTCACGGTATGAAAGAACAGCAAAGGAATGCACGATGGACGTGAACGACCTAAAAACACTGTACGCCACGGTAGATAAGCGAATGAACAGCCTGCTCGAGCACACCCAACAAGAACTTTCGGGTGTACGGACTGGACGTGCCTCAGTGGCTATTCTTGACAGCGTGCACGTCGAGGCGTACGGGGCAACGGTACCGCTCAACCAGGTGGCTAGCCTCTCCATTCCCGAACCGATGCTCATAGCAGCACAACCCTTCGACCCCTCCTTAACGGATCTGATCGAAAAAGCGGTCCAGGCAGCTAATCTCGGTCTTAACCCGAGCAACGATGGCAAGATGATCCGAATCCCGATACCGCCACTGACCGACGACCGCCGGAGGGAGCTGTCACGGGTGGTGCATAAGCTCACTGAGGAGAGCCGCAACGGGGTTCGCCAAGTGCGTCGGGACGCGAACGATCAACTTAAGAAACTGCTCAAAGACAAAGACATCTCCGAAGATGAGAGACGTCGTGCACTGGAGCACATCCAGAAGCTCACCGACGATCACGTTAAGAAGATTGACGATCTCCAGAAGAAGAAAGACGACGAACTCCTGAACCGCTAACGTCTAACGTAGGCGCTAGCCCTCCCCAGCCTTCATGTCATACGTCTCGCATCTCGAGTGCTCCGCCGGTTGTGGCGCCGGCCCCTTTGATCCGCGTGAGCGGCATCATCTCTGTTCATGCGGACTGCCACTATTGGTGCGCTATCGCATCAATCAAGTAGCCCAAAATTGGAACAAGTCCACCCTGCCAGACCGCCCGCCGAACATGTGGCGCTATCAGGAGATGATGCCACTCATGGATGACGGCGATCCGGTGACGCTAGGCGAAGGGTTCACTCCGCTCTTGCACGCAACGTCACTTGGCCGAAGTCTCGGCCTGTCTGCGCTCTACGTCAAGGACGAATCGCTCAACCCAACCAATTCATTCAAGGCACGTGGTCTGTCCGCAGCAGTGACGCGCGCGCGCGCGCTTAATGCTCATACGCTGTCGGTGCCCTCAGCCGGAAATGCCGCTAACGCAATGGCGGCTTACGCGGCACAGGCCGGTCTGCCAGCGAAAGTCTTCATGCCGAAAGACGTTAAAAAACCATTTATCCGCGAATGTGAACTTTACGGCGCTGACGTCACGCTAGTCGACGGCCTCATCACTGACGCGGGCCGCCTCGCAGCGAAGGTCGGTGACCCAATGGGTTGGTACGACGTATCAACGTTGAAAGAACCGTATCGGATCGAAGGAAAGAAGACGATGGCCTACGAACTGGCCGAGCAACTCGAGTGGCAGTGGCCGGACTGGATCATCTACCCGACGGGCGGTGGAACGGGAATGATTGGCATGTGGAAAGCGATGGACGAGCTCGAGGCTATCGGCTGGGTACCTAAAGGACATCGGCCGCGCATGGTCACAGCGCAGGCGTCTGGTTGTGCCCCCATCGTCAGGGCATTCGAACAAGAAACTGATTACGCTGAACCTTGGGCCGACGCCCATACTATCGCCGCCGGTTTACGGGTACCGAAAGCCATCGGCGACTTCCTCATCCTCCGTGCGCTACGCGAAAGTGGCGGGCGCGCGATCGCTGTCTCTGATGCCGACATGGTCCGTTACATGAAGGACCTCGGCCACTACGAAGGAATCAGCGCCGCGCCAGAGAGCGGCGCCGCCCTGGGCGCCCTTCATAAGTTGGTCGCGGACGGTTCCGTGAAGCCAGACGACACGGTCGTCCTGTTCAACACGGGCGGAGCGCTCAAGTACCTTGACGTATTGGATTCTGCCTGACGTCTGGCAGCCTAGATCGCTGAAGCAGATCACCATTGCGCACGCCATATGCTAAAATTAGGATTTGGTCGTCGTGCCGTCGTGACGTCGGCAGCGCACGCCTTCAAAATGGGCGGCTAGCTCAGTTGGGAGAGCGCGGCGTTCGCAACGCCGAGGTCGAGGGTTCGAGCCCCTTGCCGTCCACCACTCCATCCTGACAGAACCTCTGCTCTGACGTTGAAGTGGCAGCTTGACAGGAAATTTGTCCGACAGCCACAATACTCGTGGTGCCGATCTCACGAATCACCAAGGAGGAACTCAAGGAACGCCTCGAAGGCGCTGCCGGCTCGGTGCCGGTTATCATTGATGTGCGACTGAAATACCCCTACGAGCACAGCACCGTAACCCTGCCGGGCGCGCTGCGCGAGCCGGACCCATCGACCCTTCCGCGCGACCGTGAAATCGTCACGTATGATTCTGATCCCGAAGAGTTAGTGAGCGCAAAATTCGCAGCTAATTTAATCCGACAAGGATTCGAAGTCCGCGCTCTAAAGGGGGGAATCGCCGATTGGGTAGCCGCGAAGTTCCCAACCGATATAAAGGACGCACCGATGCAGGCACCCCCGAAGGCAGGTTCACTCAAGGGCTAGCTTGTCGCTCTCTTGAGATTGGCCGTCATTCCACATCGTGCTTACCGGTTTGGTGCAACTCTTAACTCGAATCACCTTCGTTTTCTTGGCCCTGATGACAGGCCTGCCGGTACTGGGCCAAGCGCCTCAGAACCAAGACGCAAGAACGCTCGCCGAGGCGATCCAGAAGCGCTATGACCAGGTCCGTGACTTCTCTGCTGACTTCGTTCACGTGTACAAAGGTGGAACCCTCCGGATGCAGACCACCGAGCGCGGGACGGTGCTAATCAAGAAGCCGGGTAAGATGCGCTGGCAGTACAACACACCCGAAGACAAGCTGTTTGTCTCTGATGGGCGCACGATGTACGCGTACTTTCCTGCAGACGCTCAAGTCACGGTGAGCCTCATGCCACTAGACGATGAAGCCAGTGCGGCGGTATTGCTGCTTACCGGCAAGGGCGACCTCGTCAGAGATTTTCGTCCGGAGTACGTTGACCCCCCTGGATTCGCGTCGGACAGTTTCGCGCTCAGACTTGAACCAATCTCACCAACTCCGGATTACGAGTCCTTAATCTTAATCGTCGCTCGCAAGAACTTGGCACTGCGCCAATTAATCTCAACTGACCGACAGGGTGGCACATCGACCTTCCAATTCACCAATCTGGCGGAAAACCTAGGTCTCACCGATTCACATTTTTCATTCACAATCCCGCTAGACGTTGAGGTAACCAGACACAATATCGGTTCACAATGACTCAGTCCACGCTCGAGGAATGTCCGGCGCGCTCGACTGGCGGCTTACTAGACTAGCTGCGTTCGCTCCTGCGCGATTAGGGCGCGCAGCGCGACGGCTCGGTCACACACCTCAAACTCCAGCCAATCTCCAGAGCTCAGTTGTCCCACCAGCGGCAGATCGGCCGTGATGACGATGGCCAACTTCGGGTAGCCTCCCGTTGTCTGTCCGTCCGCCATCAAGATCATTGGCTGACCTGAACCCGGCACTTGCACTGTACCGGTCGGCGTGGCATCCGACAGCGTCCCGGCCGACGACACCAACTCGACCGGTGGACCGGTCAAGCAATAACCCATACGATCGGACCGGCCACTGATCACATATCGCGACGTGCAAAACGTCTTGATCCCAGAGGGCGCACAGAGGTTATCCTGCGGGCCTAGCATCACACGGACTCGCGCACCGCCTTGTGGCAACTCAAGGGGAAAGCCCTGACGTCTAACGGGTTTCATCTGCTTTTCACCTACCGGCCGAAGCCGCAAGACGTCGCCAGCAGCCAATGCGCGGCCCGCTAGACCGCCGAATCGACTTGGCAGGTGCGTCGACCGACTTCCCAGTAATTCGGGCACATCGAACCCGCCTGCTGCTGCTAGATAAGCCCGAGCACCCCGACGCCGTTCACGAAATCGCAGGTTCGACCCGGCCGGCACAGGCACCGACTCATTCATCGGCATCGTGCGACCGTCGAGTACAAGGTCGAATTCAGCACCAGTGACCGCTACTCGTGTCGCCTGTTCAAAAACCAACTCCGGCCCGATTAGGGTGATTTCCAGCGTCGCCGCGCCAGCTGGGTTCCCCACCAGAACGTTAGCAAAACGATGCGAGCAGCGATCCATCGGTCCGGCTACGGGCACTCCAAGGTTTTGGAAACCCCACCTCCCAAGATCCTGCACTGTGCTCAACATTCCAGGCCTGGTCACGTGGATACCCATTAGGTGACCCCGCCCGTTGCACTCTTGCCTATTGCCTGCCGGAATGCCTTTTCGTCTATCGGCACGAAACGTACGCTGTCTCCCACCGTGAACAATAACGGTTCGTCGCGAGCTGGGTCGAACGGGCATGTGGCCGTTCGCCCAATAAGTTGCCATCCCCCAGGCGTTGTTAAAGGATAGATGCCGGTCTGGCAGCCGGCAATGCCCACGGTACCTGCCGCAACGGACAACCTTGGCGTCTCACGTCTGGGCATCGCGATCCGATCGTTTACACGACCCAAGTAAGCAAACCCCGGCACAAAGCCGAGCAGATAGACCCGATACGTTACTTCCGCGTGCATCTGTATGACGTCGTCGGCTGAGCAGCCAGAATAATCCGCGACTGTGTTGAGGTCAGGCCCGTACACGCCGCCGTAACAGACTGGCACCTCCAGCGGCACCAGGGTTGGGGTCGGCTCTGGCATCGGGGACGTGACGTGGCGCGTGATAGCTGACGTCAGGGCTTCAAAATTCGTGCGTACCGGATCAAAGTAGACCGTAACCGCAGCATAACTCGAAACAACGTCGCGGACTCCTTCGATCCGCTCACGGCGAAGCTGCGCTGCGATCGCTATCACGCGCGCGTTCAGCGTTGGGTCGATCTCCGTGCCGAGCTCAACAACGACCGCCGAGTCTCCAGCCGGTCGGATCTCGACCAAGGTCGTCATGTAATGCTCAGTGCCGTCAAAAGCTTCGTGTGAATGTCTCCAAACGACCCGTTCGACATTACGATAACTTGATCGCCCTCCCGCGCCTCTCGCGTCACGACTTTCACGATCTCATCAACCTTTTGGAGGTGACGCGCCCTGACGCCACGCGCATTGAGCGCCGCTACCACGCGCTCTGGTGCTAGCCGGGCCACTTTGGGCAACGTCTTGCGATACACGGCCGGTAGCACGACTTCATCGGCGTTCATTAGAGCCGACGTGAGGTCTGCCTCCATCGTCCGGTGACAGGCCGTTGCCGACCGTGGTTCGAAGATTGCCCAGACCCGCCGATCGGGATACGCCGCACGCACCGCCGCCAGCGTTTCCGATACAGCGGTCGGATGATGCGCAAAGTCGTCGTAAACGGTGACACCTCGAACTTCGCCGCACACCTCGAGCCGCCGCCGCACTCCCTCAAACGAGGCTACGCCCTCCGCGATAGCAGCCGCATCCACTCCAGCGTCTACCGCCATCGCCGTGGCTGCCAAGACGTTTCGAACGTTGTGGTCGCCGAACATCGGGCTCATGACGTCCGCGAACGGCTTGCCGTTGCGCTCGATACAAAATGCCGTTCCATCTCGACCCGGTGCTATCGCCACGGCTCTCCAGTCGGCATCAGGCTGAAGCCCGAACGATTCAACGCGGCAACGAGCATCCGCACGCAGTGCCGATGCCTCCCCATTGTCGGCGCCAACTAGTAGAAGTCCCCGGTCGGGAACCAACCGAACCAGTCGACGGAACGCCACGCGAATGGCTTCCAGGTCATCATAAATGTCTGCGTGATCGAATTCGATGCTGCCGATAACAGCCACGTCCGGCAGATACTTGAGAAATTTCGCCGTCTTGTCGAAAAAAGCGCTGTCGTATTCGTCGCCCTCGATCACAAACTCACGGCCGCGACCGAGTCGACAGCTGGTCCCGAAGTTCTTGGCTACCCCACCTAGCAACAGGCTCGGGTCCACTCCCGCACACGTCAGTAACCACGCGACCAACGCCGCGGTTGTCGTCTTCCCGTGCGTTCCAGCCACCACAAGCGACCGCGCCTCCCAAAGGAACTCGTCCCGTACGACCTCCGGTAGCGACGCGTAGCGCAACTTGCGATCGAGCACTGCTTCGAGCTCGGTGTTCCCACGTGAAATCGCGTTCCCGACAACGACCAGGTCCACATCATCACCAATCTGCTCTGCACGAAAGCCTTCAAACGGCTCAATCCCATCCGCTGCCAAAACGTCGCTCATCGGAGGGTAAATCGCCTGGTCGGATCCTTGAACGGTGACGCCACGCCGCTTGAGCAGGACCGCAAGGGTGGCCATGGCCGTGCCCCCAATACCTATGAAATGCAGGCGCCTCATGAAACCGCCGCCTCCTCAAAGATCAGACGCGGCCTATCATCAGCAATAAGGCGGGCCCGCACCCCGAGCGGCAAAGTGAGCGCCGCTCTCCGCGTATGACCAGAGGGAAAACCAAACACGACGGGGCCTCTGAAATCCGCAAGGAGGTCAGCGGCCGTCGCGCGGGCTGTGGGACATCCGGTTGGCTCATCGCAACTTGGCAACTCCCCCCAGATAACCGCTGACGCTGCAGCCAATACACCGCCCAAGCGCAACTGGGTTAGCATTCGATCGAGGCGATACGGGCGCTCGCCAACCTCATCGACAAACAACAAGAACGGCTTCTGCGGTGCAAACGCGTATGGCGTACCGAGTGAGGCCACGAGTTGAGTCAGTGTACCGCCGAGCAATGTGCCGGTCGCCTCACCGGAATTCACCGTTTCAAGGCCGTCCGGTGCGAACTCCCCAGCCGGTTTGGCCATCATGGTCACGCGCTCCAATGACTCGCGATCGTACGCCGCCTCGCCCTTCGCCAGACGTCCGATAACTGTCGGACCATGGAACCCGACCACCCCGCATCCGGTCGTGAGATGCACAAGTACGCTTGTTAGGTCGCTGTATCCAAGAAACACCTTCGGGTTCAACCGCAGTTCGTCGGGTGGGAGCCAAGGAAGCAGCTGGACGCTTCCATAACCTCCACGCGCTCCGACCAGGCCCGCTATATCAGGGTCCCGCCACGCCTTACGGAACGCTTCGGCTCTCTGCGAGGCCTCACCGGCAACGTAACCGAGCCTGGCGAAGACGTCCTCGTCGTAAACGGGATCGAATCCGAGTGCCCGTAACTCGGCAAGTCCAAGCTCAAACTCCGAACGGTCGAAGCCACTCGCCGGCGCGACGACCGCCAGGCGGTCGCCCGATCGAAGTGCCTTGGGCTTCAACATACGCGCATCCAGCTACGCGACACGAAATCAGAAAGTTCGCTTGGAGAACTGTCAAACATAACGGGCTATTTCCTCGGCGATCATCCTTGACCGAGTACGACCGATCAACTTCTCGACTCGGCCATGCTTTCTCTTGGACGACAGGTCCGATAAATATCGCTCCTTCGCCAGCCGGTGCCGACCAAGGGCCGCCTCCAACTCGAACATCGAGAGGGCTCCATTTTCCGCGGCATGAATGATGGCCTCCAGCGCGTTAGACTGCCAAGTCATGTCGGCCCCGCACAAGAGCAGTAGGTCGACAGTAGCACCGACAGCATGTACGACAGCTTCCTCAATGCCATAGTTCTCTGTGATGGCCTTCATTCCAAGGTCGTCAGTCGCCACTAAACCGCCGTAGGCTAGCTCCCCTCTGAGTAGGTCGTGAACAATGCGACGCGACAAGCTGGCCGGCCGCTCTTCGTCGAGGCTCGGCACCAACACGTGGCCGGTCATGACCACGGCGACCTCAGCTTTAATGGCCGAACGAAACGGAGTCCACTCCCGACCCCGTAATTGTGCCGGGTCGATATCGAGGGTCGGCAACTCGTAGTGCGAATCCTGACTGGTGTCACCGTGTCCAGGGAAGTGTTTACCGCAAGCAGCGATTCCACTCGCCTGTAACGTCTCGATGATCGTGACTCCGAGTTGCGCGACCACGTCCGGCTCATCGGAAAGCGCGCGGTCTCCGATCACCGGATTTCTCGAATTCGTGTGGACGTCCAAGACTGGCGCGTAGTCAAGCGTAACGCCAACGGCCGCCAACTCGGAGGCGAGCGCCGCTGCGAACCGGCGCGCCAAATCCACGTCACGGCTGCGGCCGAGGGCTTGCATCGGCGGCCATTCAGTGAAGGGCTCGCGCAGTCGCGCGACCCGCCCACCCTCCTGATCGATGCTAACCCACAGCGGCCAGTCCCGACGGAGCGACTGCACTTCACGCGAGAGCTCGGCTAGCTGGGTTGGACTTTCGACGTTGCGGGCGAACAAAATGACGCCCCCAAGGTCGAACTCTCGGGCCAATACACGAAGGTCGTCGGGCACCGCGTAACCGTTGAAGCCCACGATCGCGAACTGCCCAACTTGGCGACGGAACGCACGCTGTGACATATCGCGTTCATAACGACCGGAAAGCGCTCAATGCGCCTCCTCAACTCGTCCACGGCCACATTATAATGCGTCAGTGCAACTCGAAGCCTCCGCCCCAATGCGGATAGACCTTGCCGGTGCTACGCTAGACATCTGGCCCTTGTATCTATATCACGCGGGCGCGCAGACTCTGAACGTCGCCGTGACCCTCAGGGCTCGCTGTTGGCTGCAAACACGCAACGACCGGCGGCTCACCCTACGTTCGCTCGACACAGACCAGTGGATAGAGGCTGACCATCGGTCGACGCTGCCCGACAGCACGCCGTGGCGACTATTAAAACGGATCATCGATTTCTTTGACGGCGAAGGCCTGAACATCGTGACCCAAAGCGATTCCCCGATTGGTGCGGGTATCGCTGGATCCTCCGCACTAAACGTTGCCACGTGCGCCGCCCTCGCCAGGTGGCGAGGGCGCGACCTCTCGCCGGAAGCATTGCTCGGAATCGCCATGAACGTCGAAGCTCAGGTGATCGACGTCCCGACTGGTGTGCAGGACTATCGTCCCGCCTACTACGGCGGCATCTCCGCGGTCGAGATGGGGGTCGGAGGCGTAACACGGGTAGCGCTCGATGTCGACCCCGTGTCGCTCTCCGAGCGTCTCATCGTCGCACATACCGGCGCCTCCAGAGAATCCGCCATTAACAACTGGCAAATCGTGAAAGGGCGAATCGATAGAGAGCCAGGTATCGCCACTCACTTCGACCAGATCTGTCGAGTCGCCGGAACCATGCGTAAAGCATTAATCGCAGCCGACTGGCCAGAAGTCGGCCGGCAGCTCAATCACGAATGGGAGTTACGTAAGCGCTTGACACCCCGCGTCACGACGCCGGCCATCGATAATCTCATTGAGCGGGCCAGACGCACTGGCGCACTCGGCAGCAAGGTTTGTGGAGCTGGTGGCGGCGGCTGCATCGCCAGCCTAGCCGCACCAGACGATATTTTGGCCGTCACCTCCGCTTTGGCTGACGGCGGCGCGACAATCCTACCGTGCAAGGTTGACACGGATGGCCTCCAGCTAACGCTCGGACCGGCGCCGCCAGCATAAGTTTCAGCGTCTATACCATGGACAATCTCAGCATCGCCCGGCTATTCGCCAATATCGGCGATCTCCTTGAACTCAAAGGCGAGAATACTTTTAAGATCAGAGCCTACCGCGCAGCAGCCGACATCATCGGCCATGCGAGCGAGCCCTTCGCTGAACTCAACACCGAGGAGCTCCTTGCCATCCCTGGCATCGGCAAGGCAATCGCCGAAAAAATCAGAGAGATCGCCGAAACTGGACGTTTGACGTTCCATCAGAAGCTGTTGGGCGAGTTTCCCACCACCATCCTTGATCTTCTCCACCTCCAAGGCGTGGGGCCGAAGACCGTGGCTTTGCTCTACCAAGGGCTCGGCCTTGGGTCTATCGACGAACTGGAGATTGCCGCCACAGAGGGTCGGCTGAGCAGCCTCCCCGGTCTCGGGCCAAAGAAGGAGCAACTGATCCTGACAGCCGTGGCGAGGCACAGGCAGGGCGAAGGCCGACCCCTCAGGCGAACCGCAACGTAAAGTGCGCTACCCCTTTTGACGATGGCACGCACCACTAAGGCGAAAGCCGTCACTCAGATTCGAAGGCTGTATCTCCAGGCTAGCCCGAAAACGATTCAGCGCGACCTTACTGTAGCGGTCGAACTGTTCAAGTCGCTCCCAACCGAGACTACGCGGGAGGCTGTGGCCGTGTATATGGACGGGCTGTCGCAACTCCGATCGGAGTGGACCTTGGCACGCAAACGCCGCGCCAAGCATCGATAGCATCGCCAACAGCCCCAAGAGAAGGGCGCTTGTCTACCTAACGGTCAGTAGTCGTGACCCTAAGCGGGGTTACCGTATCTTTTGCCGCCGATGCACTCGACCCTGCAATAGCAAGATAGGCGATGAGGCCAATAGCTAACACGCTGAAGACCGTCAACTGGAACCAGACTCTCGCGATCTGCTGTCGGTGTTCAAACGCACTATCCCCTTCCTGAACATCCGCGTCAGCACTCAAGTCAACCTCGGCATCGACGGAAAACGACGCCAGAAAAGCCCGCACGGTCGACTCGGGGTCGAGACCAACCTCGACCGCATACGTTCTTATGAAGCCTCTGGTGAAAATGCCGCCAGGCAAGCTAGCAATCTCGTTGCGCTCAAGCGCCTCGAGCGACCCAATGCCGATCTTAGTAGTTGCCGAAAGGTCGCGAAGCGAGATGCCCCGCGCTAGACGCGCTGAGCGTAATCGAGAACCAAAATCCCCACGCTGACTCACAAAGGATGCTTGCATTATCTGAGCGTTTGAGCGTAATCCCTTACTCTAGACAAGGGGTCATACGGTGTCAAACGACCGTCGAACTCGCCGAACGAGCCCAGTCAAGCCGACCGCCCAGTCGAAATGCAACTGAGCCGACTCAATAAACAGCCCGATGCCGGCAATTCCGGCCGCTCCTGCCCGCCACAAATCCTCGAGCCGGCTCTCAGTCACACCACCGATAGCGAGCACCGGCACGTGCGCACGTTTCGTTGCCTCACGAAGCCCGCCGAGACCTCCCAATGGGCATCCTACGCCCTTGGAGACGGTTGGAAATACCGTACCGAAAAGCATGTAATCCAAGGTTGATGATTTACCAGGCACCTTGGACGGATCGTGAAGCGCTCGGCTCAAAAGCCAATTGTGGCCACCGAGCGTTCGAACGCGCTCGCTGGCAATTGAGTCCTCGCGAAGATGCACGCCAGCTGCCCCAGTCGCCAGGGCTACATCCGCACCGTCGTTCACGACGACGCGCGTACCGCTGTCGCCAGAGGCCTCAACGCATCGCGCAACGAGGGAATTCAACTTACGCCTCGACAGATCGCGCTCACGTACCTGAACGATTTCAATCCCGGCCTTTACAGCCGCGACCACCAAAGCGATCAAATCATTCAACTGGCGATCTAACACCGCCCCGGGTGATAAGCGGCGACGATCTGTCACGAGACAAATAATCGGACGACGCGCGGACAGCCTCACGAAGTCAGAATTCATTAGACGAAGGGGCTACCTGGCCTTCAGCCGTCGACGCTAATCGACGAGTGATCATTCAAGTTATTGCGCGACTGAATCTTCGTCATAAGCGCGACAAGCTCGGCGAACCCGGCAACTAGATTAATCAAACCAACCCCCGACACAGCACCGCGCACGAAGTTACTTTGAAGCACCAGATGTAGTTTCGGAAGCGTTGCGGCAAAGACATTATTATCCCAATAGGCCAACCAGGGCACGACGGCCAATACCAATCCCGCCTCAAGAAAGTAGGCTATGAACAACAAGCGGCGTAGCAAGGTTCAACCCAACGTATCAGAGAGGACCGAAGGCCTGAACGATCGTCGATGCACCACCGAATATCCGTAGCGGCCTAGCGCGGCAAGGTGTCCTGGCGTCGCGTAACCCTTGTGTTGATCGAAACCGTACCGCGGATCGCGGTCGTGTAGCATGCGCATATACCGATCTCGCGTTACCTTGGCAACAATCGACGCCGCCGCGATGGCAGCACACCGCCGGTCGCCTCCGACAAGAGCCCGCTGCGGCAGCAAGAGATCGGGTATACGAAAACCGTCGACCAGCACAAAGTCAGGAGGCGGCACTAGGTCCATCACCGCCTCTCGCATCGCGGTAAGCGTCGCCCGGTGAATATTCACCCTGTCGATAACCTTCGGGCCGACCAACGCAATGCCCCATCCAGTGGCTGCACTGACGATTTGATCGTACAAATACTCGCGTGCCGTCGGCGTCAGCAACTTGGAGTCGCGGACGCCTGGCACGTGTCGATCGGAATCGAGCACCACAGCTGCTGCAACGACTGGGCCAGCCAGAGAGCCCCGACCAACCTCGTCAACCCCAGCAACCCGAGAGAACCCTCTGCGTCGAACGGCATTTTCGATCGTGCGACGCGCAACAGGTCGGACCATCTCCTCAATTCTCGATTTCGGGGGATGACCCGCGCGGTCGCCGGGAACGAGAAATCAGGCCCTGGTCTTTGGTCTGCGTTCGCGCAACCGGGCAGCCTTCCCGCGCAACTCTCGCAAGTAGTACAACTTCGCCCGGCGCACCTGAGCCGAGCGTACGACCTCAATTCGAGCGATCACGGGCGAATGAAGAGGAAAAGTCCGTTCGACGCCCTGACCGAACGACATCTTCCGGACAGTGAACGATGCACGTGCACCGCCCCGCCGCTGGCTGATGACGACACCCTCAAACACCTGCACACGCTCCTTATCACCTTCCCGAACTTTCACATGGACTCGCACGGTATCCCCAGACTGCATCGCTGGTCGGTCGACGAGTTGCCCCTGTTCGATGGTTTCGATGGTGTTCATCAGCGCGTCTCCTTCTCCCGTCCTGTCAACAACTCCTGCAGGATAGCGCGTTCCTCGTCATCGAGTGAGGCTTGAGCAAGTAGATCGGGCCGGCGGTCTAACGTACGGCGCACGGCCTCTCGCTTCCGCCATCTTGAAATTCTCTGATGATGGCCAGACAGCAACGTCTCCGGCACCTGCAACGCCCTGACTTTCGCTGGCCGCGTGTACTGCGGGAAGTCGAGCAGGCCACGCACGAACGACTCGCTCTCAATCGACTGCGCATCCCCGACTACGCCTGGTACTAGGCGCGCCACGGCATCAACGATAACCATCGCGGGCAACTCTCCTCCCGTTAGCACATAGTCACCGATCGACAACTCTTCGGTTACAAGACCTTCTCGCACCCGTTCATCGACACCTTCATACCGGCCGCAAATCACAACGAAGCGCGATAACCGACTGAGTCGTTCCGCGTCCACATGCCCAAAACGCTTCCCCTGCGGCGACGTCAACACAACACAATCTGGCTGTCCAGCGACCCCCCTGATTGCATCGATGGCACGGAAGATCGGCTCGTACTTGAGCACCATTCCAGGGCCGCCACCATAGGGTGCGTCATCCACGCTTCGATGCCGATCGTCCGTGTAATCCCGTAGGTCATGGACCTGGACATTAATAAGGTCTCGGTTAATGGCCCGCCGTACGACGCCCTCGCGAAACACCGCCTCGACGGTCGCGGGAAAGATCGTAACGATATCGATTCTCATGCCGTGCTTCGTGCTCGCTTCGTAACGTTCAGGTCGAGCAGTCCCTCGGGTGGTTTGATCTCAATGATCCGGTCCGCCACGTGTATACACCGACAAATTTCCTCAGCCAACGGTATTAAAACCTCGCCTGTAGCTGTGTGCACCACAAGCAGACTTCTGTCAGCGTTCCCCTGCACGGCCACCACGGATCCAATGGCTGACCCGTCATGGGTTCGCACGGCGCAGCCTATTAGTTCGTGGTGGTAGAACCTCCCGGCCGGAAGTGGTAGCAACTCGATCGCAGGCACACGCAACTCGGCGCCGACCAAAGGCCTGGCGGAATCGATCGTGTCAATTCCCCCCAACGCCAGAATCGGACGCCCATGATGAAATCGCACGGCCGTCACGGTAACTCGTTCGCTCAGGTCAGAGCGGCAAGCGTAAAACACGGCGTTCATCCGAAATCGATCTTGCGGAAAATCCGTTTCTGGATTGACTATAATCTGGCCACGACGACCGTGCGTGCGCGCTACCCGGCCCACGACCGCACCGTCGGTCAACTGATGGTCACCGTCCATCATCCGGTGACCCGTCACGAAATTCTACCGTGACGCTCGACCCCTCCATCTCTGCAGCCATCGAGGCCAGCGCACGTAAGGCGCTGGCGGTACGCCCGCGTCGTCCGATCATCCTACCCAAATCACTCGGTGCCGCAAACAACTCGATTAGTTCCGAACCGTCCTGAGTGGTTTCGGAGACGTGCACCTCATCAGGCGCCTTCGCGAGCGCTTTCGCAACAACTTCAATCACCGTCCTGGCGCGGCTCACGAAGTCTCAGCTGCCTCCGCCGTCTCTACGGCGGCGATCGGATGTCGATCGATTAGCGTCCGGACCGTGTCGGACGGGCATGCGCCGCGGCTCAACCAGTGCGCCAAGCGCTCGCGATCCACTTCGACGGTCTCGGGACTAGTCCGCGGATTGTAGTAGCCGAGAATTTCAACGAACCGACCATCGGTCGCCTTCGCCGAATCGCAGACGACGACGCGATATAACGGTTGCTTCTTCGATCCCACCCGACGCAGACGGATCGCCAACATGCCAACAAACCTTTCTTTTCTACTGTGGAACACCCTCGACCGATACGGCGAGGATAGCGTTATTGGCCTCTCAATTATCTACGGATTCAACCGAGGGCTTCCTCAATGAGTTCAGGCGTGTGTCTAGCCTTACGCCAAAACACTCCCGGCGCTTGCCGCAGATGGCCGTCAAATAATTTAAACATAACTTACTCTGAATCCGCTAACTCACTCATAGACAACCGCTTATCGTACCCTTGTTCGAACGACCCTGTCAACGGAGCACCGTTCGGTGACCCGTTCGATCAACATTAAGTCCGCGGCGCCACGAAACGCCGATCTGCACGGACAGTCAGACCGACCGCGCGAAGATTATACGTCGTGCTTCTCTGCTCAAGCGGCGGGAGTCGGGACCTCAAAGGGAATCGACTCAATAATGGAGAGTCCGTAGCCCTCAAGACCGACGAACTTGCGAGGATTATTGGTTAGAATACGCATCGACCGAACACCGAGATCACCCAAGATCTGTGCCCCAATGCCGTAATCTCGCTGGTCAGGTCCCACGCCAATCCGCGTGTTCGCCTCGACCGTGTCGACACCCTCATCTAGGAGTTCGTAGGCCCGAATCTGGTTAGCCAGGGTCATCCCTTGGCTGTCTTGATTGAGATACAACAGAACTCCGCGCGTTTCCCGAGCCACTCGAACCAAACTGGCCTGCAGTTGACGCCCGCACATACAGCGGCTCGAATGAAAGACGTCGCCGGTCAAACAGCGCGTATGAACCCGAACGACGACGTCCTGCCCATCGCCAATCTCGCCGCACACCATCGCCACGTGGGTTTCCTTGCCCACCACGTTCTCGTAAGCAACAACGCGGAATTCGCCGAAGTCGGTTGGCAGCATCGCCGAAGCGACCCGTCGCACTAGCCGCTCCGTGCGCATGCGGTATTTGATCAGATCGGCGATCGTGATTATGGGTAGGTCGTGCTTCCGTGCAAACTTCGCCAACTCAGGCACCCGTGCCATGGTGCCATTTTCGTTCATGATCTCGCAGATGACGCCCGCTGGGCTTAACCCGGCGATCCGTGCAAGATCGACCGCCGCTTCCGTCTGACCAGCGCGCACAAGCACGCCGCCTGGTCGCGCACGCAGTGGAAACATGTGACCAGGCCGAGCCAAATCCGCGGGACGTGTCTCTGGGTCCATGGCGGCTCGCACCGTGGCCGCGCGGTCGCCTGCTGAAATACCGGTGCTCGTGAATTCCTTCGCTTCGATCGACACGCAGAATGCTGTGTCAAAGCGTGCTGTGTTCTGCGGCACCATTAGTGGGATGCCAAGATCATCCAGTCGCTCAGTCGTCATCGGCATGCAAACCAGACCTCGGCCGTACCGAGCCATGAAGTTAATGGCCTCCGGAGTAACCTTGTCGGCCGCAATCGTGAGGTCGCCCTCATTTTCACGATCCTCATCGTCCACAACGATGACCATCAGGCCCGCGCGGATGGCCGCCAAGGCATCATCGACGGACGAAAATATGCCATCAGCTACCGGGGCAGCCTTGTCGATTGGCTTAAGCCCCTGTGAGCCCCCACGCAACGAATCTTTCGCCATGGTCTGCCTCAATGAAACCACCACTCAGGACGAGCCTTGGCGTTCGACTTCCAGGGCGCGTACGACGTACTTGCCAAGGATATCGCATTCCAGGTTTACCGCGGCGCCCTCGCGATAGCCGCCGAACGTTGTGTGCTGCCATGTGTACGGAATGATCTGGACGTCGAACCTTCGACCACGAAGTTGGGCGACCGTCAGGCTGACACCATCGACCGCGACGGAACCGCGCGGCACTAGATACGCGGCCAGCGAGTCTGGAAACGCGATCGTCACTCGGTGACACTCTCCCTCCGGCTGGATCTCCTGAACGCAGCCCGTCGCATCGACGTGGCCCTGGACGAAATGCCCGCCCACAAGAGCGTCTGCTCGCATAGGCCGCTCAATATTAACCACTTGGCCAGCCGCCAACGCGCCCAGCGTCGTGACGCGGGCTGTTTCGGGCGAGATTTCGACATCGAACCCACCGTCGCCGATGCCCGTAACCGTCAGGCAGACGCCATTGGTCGCAACGCTATCTCCAGGCAATAGCTCACCTGCCAGCGCAGCGTCAACGCGCAGCCGAAACCCCTTGGCCACGGAGGACATCGCCCGAACCGTTCCGGTAGCCTCAATCATTCCGGTAAACATATCCGTCCGTGCGTTCGTCTGGTCCAACCATCCGAACATCGAGATCTTCGAGCGCCTCGGTCACCGTCGAGCGCGTCTCGAACCACCTCACTCCTTTGTCACCGAACGCCAGCGGCGACACGTAAATTCGAACACGATCGACGACCCCGGCACGCCACGCCGCGGCATGCAGAGTCGGGCCACCTTCGAGCAACAGCGACGTCACCCCTTCCGAGCCTAGCATCATCAACGCCGACGTCACATCATGCACCTGTGCGGGCAGGAGTCGTGCACCATTGGCCTCAAGCGCCGCGGCCCGATCTGGGGAACCGGCTAACGTCACCTTGGTCGTCACGATCACAATCGGCCCGGCATCTCGAGTTCCGAAAATCGCCGCCGTGGGCGGCACCCGCAAACGGGAATCAAAAATGACACGTGTCAACGGCCGTGCGCGATGGACTGCCCGAGCGGTTAGTTCAGGATCATCGACGAGCACCGTCTCGGACCCAACGCCAACCGCGTCAAATTCGGCCCGTAGCGAGTGCGAGTCATGGCCAGCCCGCTCAGCCGTGATGGCACTGCGTACCCCAGGCGCCTCGGCAACGTATCCGTCACGCGTCAAAGCCACCTTCATCATCACGAGTGGGCGACCGCGCTGTGTATGGATGAAGAACGGTAGATTCATGCGAGTGGCCTCAGCTTCGCGCACCCCCACCGTCACCGCAATCCCATGCTCCCGAAGAAAGCGGATGCCCTCACCGTGCACCTGCGGGTGGGGATCTTCTACACCGATCACGACACGGGCCACGCCTGCTTTGACGATGCGGTCGACGCACGGCCCCGTTCGTCCGGTGTGGCAACACGGCTCAAGTGTGCTGAAGAGCGTTGCCCCGCGAGCAGCCACTCCGGCAGACCGCAACGCGTGAATTTCGGCGTGCGGCTCACCAGCGCGACGATGGTAGCCGCTGCCAACAACGACGCCATCGGGAGAGACCACGACTGCGCCGACCAACGGATTCGGACTTGTCAAGCCGCGGCCACGGGCGGCCACATGCAAGGCCCGATCCATGTAGTCGGCATCATCCAGAAGCACCTACTTACCAGCCTTGCTGGAATAGCGTATCGACGTAGTCGACCGCCGCGAACCGCACCAGGTCGTCGATTCGCTCGCCAACACCGACAAAACAGTCCAATGCCCCAAACTCTCCCACCTCCGTCAACCTCACACCCGCCCTTGCCACCGTGTCTTGCCTCGACAATAGCGGGCTTGATGCCGTCGGTTTGCACGGCCTCCGACCCGCGGCCGACACGGCCCCCCGAACGTCGCATTATCAGGACCAGTAACACGTCGGCAGGTCTATTTCGTGTCAGCCTCAACCCGCTGGCGTCTAAGCATCAGCGTCTCGACCGCCACCAGGGGAGCCACGCGGCCGGCCATGACTTCGGCCATCTGCCAGGCAATCGGTAGTTCAACACCGCACTCCTTACCGAGCGCGAGTGCTGCACCCGTAGTCTGCACACCCTCGGCGACCATTTTCATGTCGGCTAGGATGGCGTCGAGCGAACGTCCCTTACCGAGCTCAACGCCAACTAGTCGGTTACGGCTGCGGTTACCAGTGCAAGTCAACACGAGATCACCGAGTCCACTCAATCCAGCCAACGTCTGAGGACGGCCGCCGACGGCACACGCCACGCGCGTCATCTCGGCTAAACCCCGCGTGATCAGACCAGCCAAAGCGTTGCACCCGAGACCAAGCGATTCGACCACCCCTGCCGCGATCGCTATTACATTCTTGAGCGCGCCACCCAGTTCCACGCCAATGACATCGTCGCTCGCGTACAGCCTGAAGTACTTGGACCGGAACTCATCCTGAACCAGCTTGAGCACGGCTGGCTGAGCCGACGCAACGAGCACCGCCGTGGGGAGTTCGCGCGCTACCTCAACCGCAAAGCTCGGACCCGACAGCACCGCCACGGAACTTGCGGCCCCCAACTCCTCCTCGATCACCTGTGACATCCGTAACATTGTGTCAGGCTCGAGCCCCTTCGCAGCACTCACAATCGGCACGCCCGGAGGCAGAAACCCACTCGCTAGCCGGATGACTGCACGGGCACCGTGCGACGGCACCGCTGCGACGACACACGTGGAAGCTTCCAGCGCTTGTTCCAGTGACGCAGTCGGAAGGACTGACGCTGGCAGCTCCACATCCGGCAAGTACGTGCGGTTCATCCGAAGCTCGGCCATCGAGGCAACGAGTTGCAAATCTCGCGCCCAAAGCTGCACGTCGTGCCCCACACGGCCAAGTTGGATTGCCAGCGCCGTTCCCCAGCTTCCCGCTCCGAGTACGGTAACCCGATGCGCCATCGTTTTCGAATATCCTCTCGTCGTCAGAAACGCCGTTCAGTCCCCACACCTAGCCGAGCCAAATTACTTCGGTGTCGAAAAAGGATTAACGCCGTTACGGCAGAGGCACCGATCACTGTCGGCGACGGTGCTGACATCAGGTACACCAATGGAACGAGCAGCAACGAGGCCGAGATCGAGCCCATCGAAACGTACCGCGTGCGCCAAGCGACCACAAGGAACGTAACGGCGGCCACTGCCGTTGCCGCAGGCGACAACACACCAAAAACACCACCGGCTGTCGCCACGCCCTTGCCACCATTAAATCTCAGCCACACGGGGTAAACGTGGCCAATGATGGTGGCTATGCCGGCCGCAGCGCGCACATGATCGTCCCCGCCTAGCTTCCCCGCCAATAATACGATCGCGCAGCCTTTTGCGACATCGAGGGCTATCACGGCCATGCCGACCGAGGGTCGCGTCGACCGGAAAACGTTGGCAGATCCAACGTTCCCGCTTCCTACGTCACGTACATCGACGCCGGTCAAGCGCCTTGGCACGAGCAAGGCGAAGGGAACTGACCCAACGAGGTAACCGAGCACCATCAGCCACACATCCATCGTCGTCATGAGGTAATGCCAGCACGCCACGTACCGACCGCTTGCGGCACGTAGGACGGCCCCGACGGCGTCACACGGCTCTCATAGAGGATGACATCCGTCGCGCGCCATCGCACAGCCTTCACCTTGACCGCCTCAAGGGCTTCGCGAATCATCCTTCCGCAAGCCGCAGCACGCCGGACCCGTCCGACCGTAACGTGCGGGACAAATCGCACCTGATTCTCGCCAACGCCGGCTGTGCGTAGTCGCTCGTCGAGTTCCAAGGTCAACGGGTCGAACCCTGACGACCGGTCGCACACACCTACCCACATCACCCGGGGCGTGCCAGACGGCGGAAACGTACCAGGTGCCGCCAGCTTCAGGTCGAACATTCCAGCCAACCAAGGCCTGACCCACGACGTCCGCAGCCGACGCATCACGCCCACCTCCACATCCCCGAGAAATCGAACGGTGACATGAAGGTTCCACGGACGCACCCATGAGACCCTGGCTCCTCCAGCAGCTACGAGCCGCTCCGCGATCGCCGCGGTCGTTGTCGTCACCGCCCGCCGCACGGTCTCATCAAAGTTGACCGCTGCGAACAGACGAACTGAAGACGCGCCATCAACCATGAGCGTCTAGCATTCGGCGGAGCATGTCGAGTGCCGCCTGCGAAGCTTGACGTTTAACGACATCCCGGTCCCCGCTGAACGTGAAAGTCCTTACCCGCTCGCCCGCGGCTCCGGTCACAGCAACGCACACCGTCCCAACCGGTTTAGCGTCGGTCCCACCGGTAGGGCCCGCAGTTCCGGTAACGCCGACGCCGATTTCGGCCGCGGCCCGAATTGCCACGCCGGAGGCCATGGCTAGTGCGACCGGCTCGCTAACCGCACCATGCACCTCAATGAGGGATGTCGGCACATTCAAAAAATCAGTCTTTGCCGCATTGGCATATGTCACGACGCCTAAATCAAAATACGTCGAGCTACCGGGTATGTCGGTCAGGCGAGACGCCACAAGCCCGCCCGTGCATGACTCGGCCAGCGCAACACGCCAGCTAAGAGCGCGAAGTCGGTCGCCGACGACCCGCTCGAGCGGAAGACCAACAGTGGTATACACGTCACAACCGAGCACCGCGACGAGCTCTTCGACGGCCAGGTCAAGAGCCGCCTCGGCCTCCGGCATGCTGGAGACCCGTGTCGACAGGTGCAACTCGACCTGGCCCGGACCCGCCAAGATCGTCGCCTTCACGACCTGGGCACGTTGCCGCCAACGTGCATAAACCGGCTGTACGCGTTCTTCAACATGCGATTCGGTGGAACCGGCCACCGCGACAACACGACGCGCAAGATGGGACCCCGACGTCAATGGCGCGAGTCGCTCCCGAACGGGCCCATCAACCATAGGTTTTAGTTCCCGTGGCGGTCCAGGTAATGCAACGACGACCTGCTTCCGCCACTCCACCCAGAGACCAGGCGCCGTCCCGCGGGCGTTTGGGATTAACTCCGCACCACGCGGCACAAGCGCCTGCCGGCGGTTGATCCGGGGCATCCCGAGACCGCGGGCCGAAAATCGCTTCTGAATCACCTCGACAATCTCTCGCTGTTCGACGAGTGGCATGCCAAGGACTTGAGCAAGCACGTCGCGTGTGACGTCGTCGTCGGTCGGCCCCAATCCACCCGTCAGCACCACAAGGTCGGCATCATCGAGACTGCGCTCAAGCCCTCTAGCTAACCTCTTTCGATCATCGCCAACGATCAATTTACCTCGCACCTCAATCGCCAACTCGTTCAATCGCGCGGTCAAAAACACGGAGTTTGTGTCCGCACGGTAAGGCGTCAGCAGCTCGCTACCGACAGCGATGATAGCCGCAGTATCGATAACAGTTGCGTTCATGCGCCTCAAGAGTTGAGCAGCCAGATACCACTACGTAACAACGCGTGCGCGTACAGACCGGCTACCACATCGTCGGCCATTACCCCCCACCCGCCAGGCAGCCGTTCACAAGCTCTCGCGGGGTATGGTTTAACGATGTCGAACGCTCGAAACAGGACAAAGCCGACCAGTATCATGCCTGCGTTGATCGTTAGGAACGAAACGGTCAGCAACATCCCAACAACCTCATCAATGACGATGATTCCGGGGTCGGTTCGACCAACGTGCCGTTCGGTAACCGATGCCGACCACACGCCAGCAAACATCAACCCGGTGATCATAGTGGCTTCACCGAGGGGCGACCCGATCGCGCGGATACCTGCGAACACCCCTAGACCTAGGACGGAACCGATCGTACCAGGCGCCACCGGTACGTATCCGCAATAAAGACCAGTCGCAACTGCGACGGCGAGGTGGGTCACGATGCGAGACTCCAGGTATCCACGTTCCGCTCGATTCTAGCGGCCGACGAGCCCCCCGCCCATGGAAGCGCCGCTCCCCCGGAGAGCCTGAACCGTCTACTAGAACCTTCAGGATACCTTGACGACACGTGTCTCGGCGAGGCGGTCGTGCAGTGCACGCCGATGGCGGTCGCCGAACTGGACGATGAACCCGAGTCCGAGTGGTAGAACGGAGAGTAGAAAGGCCATCGCCCGCAGCACAGCCTTACTCGAACTGACTGGTTCGCCGCCAGCACTCACGACCTTAAGCCGACAGGCCATTTTTCCGATGGTCTGTCCGCCAACCGCCGTAAACGCCACGAGGTATCCCCCATCGAATAGCAGGAGAAAGCCCGCGATCGGCGCCAGAGGCAACGCCACCCACTCGGACATGGTCAACCCGCACAGTCGAAGCGTGAGCAGCATGACGGCGCCATTGACGGCACCGAGCAGCATAACGTCAATCAGCCCCGCAAGTATCCGCCCGAGGCTTGGAGCCAGAACAGCCCCTGGCGGATTGCGCGACGCGGTCGGCCAACAATCGCTCGATGAGAGCGGGACCGACTGAAGAGTAGCTGGTTCCACACCGACCGCTAGGCGAGTCGCCTGATCCGGAAATAGCGGTAGCTCCACGTCGTCGACCGATAATACATCGCGCGCCGGGCCAACCGCCGCGCCGCCATCTCGCAAAGTCACATCAACCATCGGACCCAGCGACTCGTTACCCATCCGAACCGGTAGGTCTGGCTTTATGACCTCACCGGCTGCCACCGCGACATCGTATCCGCAGCCCCCACATTGCTCAGCGACGTCGAACCCGGTGCAGCCACACTTCGGACATCTCATCTCACCGGAAGTTGGGTACAGTTGAGGTTAGGGGGTCGTTGCACAATCACAACCAGGGCGCGCCATCGCAGGTCTTTCTTGCAACCAGTCCTCAGCCCGACGGCACGACTCTTCAAGTATCAGGACTGCAGATTCGACATCGAGGGAGTGACCCTGCTCGCAAATGGCCCAACCAAGCTTACTGCACCGCTTCTTCAACACACGGAGAGTTCGCCAAAGCCGATCACCTCTACTCCTGGAGATCGCTCAGTTCATCCATGAAGTCTCCGATGTCGCGAAACTGGCGGTACACCGAGGCAAAGCGAACATAGGCAACCTTATCAAGGTGCTTGAGTTTCTGCATCACCAACGTGCCGACCTCCTGGGTGGAAATCTCCTTCTCAGGCCGCTCTTGCAGCGTCGCCTCAACGCGTTCCGCGACGACCTCAAGCTCGGCCACTGGTACGGGACGCTTCTGGCACGCCGCGACCATTCCGGCAAGGACCTTTTGCCGATCGAATCGTTCACGGCTGCCATCTTTCTTGACCACCATGTAAGGAATTTCGTCGATTCGCTCGTAACTCGTAAAGCGCCGGCCGCAATCCAGGCATTCACGCCGGCGGCGGACAGAAGCACCGTCCGCTCGTTCTCGCGAATCAACGACCTTATCCCGTAGATGGCCACAAAATGGGCACTTCACGACGTTCCCCCATCGTGTCTCCCACCATTTAGAATCGCCGGCGCCTCCGGCAGCACATCCTTTGAAGCGGCCCGGCGCATCACAGCAATGGTCATGCCTTCGGGGATGAAGAGTACTAAGCTGACCAGCGCCACGGGTACAAACGATATCGCATGCAACACAATCGCCGCCGCTGCAGCTTTATCAGGCTGCGCCGCGTAGAACGCCGTTAGCCCGATCTGTAATGCGGCGTGAAAACCACCGACAGCGCCCGGGGTGGGAACGGATACCCCCACAACCAGTAAACCGAGCAGCAGGAACGACCCGGTGAAGGGTACTGCGAGGCGATATGCCGAGACCGCGGTCCAGACACAGAACGCAACCATAACCCAGTGCACGACCGACAGAACCAGCGCACCCGCCAGCACGACAGGTTGCCGCACCACCGCGAATCCCGACGAGACCTTCTCGGCAAGCCCATTGACCAGTTCGGCCGCACGCCGTGGCAAGATACGTACTAGAGGCCGTAGGATTCGGTCGAGCACCTCGGGCCGGCCAGCGATCAGGAACACCAGCCAGACGGCGACCAACGCTCCCACTGCGCTGACTGCCGCCCCGATCTTGACCGCCTCAAAAACCCGCGGGTCAGCCCGCTCCAAGCCCGGATCAGACAGTGTCAGGAAGCCGCCGAACAATAGTAGAACCGTAACCAAGTCAAGTAACCGCTCAACGACGATCGTGGAAAAAGTCGCGGCCGTATTGAATCCCTCTCGCCGTGCTAGCACATAGGGCCTCACCACCTCACCAGGCCTAGCTGGTAGCATCGCCGACAGACCGAATCCGATGATCGTTGCCCGAAGCGCATTGCCAAATCTGGCCCTACCAATCGGCCGGAGGAGCATTTGCCAGCGCCACGTGCGCACCACATACAGCGAGGCGGTCGTTACCAGTGTCAGGAAAAGTAAGCCCGAGTGCCCACCGCGGACCTCACGCCACACCGCTACCAAATCGAGACCGCTGAGGAAAAAAGCCAGCAGCCCGCAAGAGGCGATGATAATCGCGATAAAACGAAGATATCGGGTCATCAAGCCGATTCAAGACTTCCACGCAGCTAGCGGCGGAACTCAGACGGCAGCTACTATACCCATCTCGCCAAATCTATGGAAGCTTGACAGTTATCACCCTTGAGATCAGCCAGCTGGCCGCCACCTCGCCCGCCGCTAGCCAACTAGAGCGAGGAATGATCGATTCGGCAGGCAGTCTGGGAACCTACGTCTCACAACACTACATTTTCGGTCTTGCTGCCACCAGCGATCGTCGTTAAGCTTATGCTTCTTTCATCAAAAGTAGACTATACGAGAGCCGTGGCTTCATCACGTCCATCCACACACGCCGTACTCAATACCGCCCTGCCCAACATCACGTCGTACGGCCGCGGGAAGGTAAGGGACATGTATGCCGTAGGCGATTACCTGCTGATGGTAACAACCGACCGCATCTCGGCATTTGACTTCGTGCTCGGTTCGCCGATTCCCGACAAGGGTAAGGTCCTAACACAGCTTTCGGCATTCTGGTTTGAGCAAACCGCCGACATCGTCTCAAATCACGTCGTTTCCACTAAACCGGAAGAATATCCGGAGTCACTCCGGCCTCACGCCGAACTACTCCGGGGACGCTCAATGCTCGTACGCAAAACGAAGCCGGTGCTGGTCGAGTGCGTGGCACGCGGATACCTGTCTGGGTCCGGTTGGAAGGAATACCGGCAGACCGGCGGCGTATGCGGCATCACACTGGCGCCAGGACTCAAGGAATCCGACCGGCTGCCGACGCCGATCTTTACGCCGGCTACTAAGGCTGAATCGGGCCACGACATCAACATAAGCGAGACCGAGGCGGGTCGATTAGTCGGCAGGGACCTCATCTCAAAGCTGCGCGATATCACCATGGCACTCTACGCGTTCGGCGCCGCGCATGCCGAAGCCCGTGGTATTATCGTTGCCGATACGAAATTCGAGTTCGGCCTCGTAAAATCCAATGGAACAGAGACGATAATCCTCATCGACGAGGTGCTGACGCCAGACTCGTCACGCTTCTGGCCGAAGTCCGAGTACCGTCCTGGCGGGCCGCAGCCAAGTTTCGACAAGCAGTACGTCCGTGACTATCTAGAGGACATTCACTGGAACAAACAGCCCCCCGTGCCGACGCTACCTGATAACGTCGTGGCGAAGACCCGCGAGAAGTACATCAAGGCCTTGCGAGTCCTCAGTAACCGCGATTTACAATAAGCGTTGCCTGGCTGACTGCAGCGCCCAAGCGGAGAGCATGAGACATGCGTGAACGACTAAACCGACTAGTCGAAGAGATGCTTGAGAAGGGCGTCCTCTACGAGGATGCTCGCCAGGAATTCGAGCGGCGGTTCGTCACTTGCGCTCTCACCCGCTCGAAGGGCAACCTCTCTCGTGCCGCGGAGCTACTAGGCCTGCACCGCAACACGCTTGGACGAAAGGTCGCAGCGTACCGGATCAAGCGTACGCCGCTCAAGGCCAGCGAGCCGCGCCGCCAACGGATCCCGAAATCCGTCGCCTGACGGCTGAATCCGAGTCGGGCGGTGCTGTCTCCCCACGGAGCAACTAAGAACCGACGGCTCGATTCTCGAGCCAAGGCAGCACTGAAACGGCGTCGAGACCGGCCGACAGTCATCCTGGAGCACTTGACACACCCTTGGGCAGGAACGCATAATTAGCAGTTGCCCAGGCTGACTGCTGAGCGCCAGGGTAATCCCGCATACCGGGAGCGTGTACCACAACAACTATTACGGAGAGTGGAGTTGAGGCAATGAAAGTCAGACCACTACACGATCGTATCATCGTGCAACGGATCGACGAAGGCGAACAAAAGGTCGGCGGCATCATCATCCCCGATACCGCCAAGGAAAAGCCGCAGCAGGGCAAAGTGATTGCAGCGGGCAAAGGAAAGGTAAAGGACGACGGCAAGGTCGTTCCTATGGACGTCAAGAAAGGCGATCTCATTTTGTTCGGCAAATATGGCGGGCAGGAGATCAAGTTGGACGGCGAAGAGTACATGATCATGCGCGAGGAAGAAGTGCTCGGTGTGATCGAGGGCACATCCAAGAGCAAGAGCAAGAAGAAATAACCGCGGGCCGTTCACCGCGGCGGAAGTTCCGCCGCGTCAACCGACGCCCATTCATCGTTCAGGAGTTCAACCATGGCAAAGCAGATCGTCTACGGCGAGGAGTCGCGGCAAGCAATGCTGCGCGGCGTGAACGCCCTCGCCGACGCCGTCAAGGTCACGCTCGGCCCGAAGGGCCGCAACGTCGTCCTCGACAAGAAATTCGGTTCCCCCACGATCACCAAGGACGGCGTGACTGTCGCGAAGGAGATCGAGCTCAAAGACGCAGTCGAGAACATGGGCGCACAGATGGTGCGCGAAGTAGCGAGCAAGACGTCGGACATCGCTGGTGACGGCACGACCACTGCGACCGTGCTGGCTCAGGCCATCTACCGTGAAGGCGCCAAGAACGTGGTCGCGGGCGCCAACCCGATGGAGCTCAAGCGTGGCATCGAGCGGGCGGTCGAGGAGATCGTCGGGGGGTTGGAGAAGCAGGCCAAGAGGGTTACGGGAGATATGATCGCTCAGGTCGGCACCATCTCCGCAAACAACGACGAAACCATCGGTAAGATCATCGCCCAAGCGATGGAAAAGGTCGGCAAGGACGGCGTCATCACGGTTGAAGAAGCCAAGACGCTCGAGACCTCGCTCGATGTGGTCGAGGGGATGCAGTTCGATCGCGGATATCTCTCGCCATACTTCGTGACCGATCCCGAGCGGATGGAAGTCGTCCTCGAAAACCCGATCATCCTGATCCACGAGAAGAAGATCAGCTCGATGAAAGATCTTCTGCCGCTGCTCGAGCAGGTCGCACGGCTTAGCCGACCGCTACTCATCATCGCCGAGGATATTGAAGGCGAAGCGTTAGCAACGCTCGTCGTCAATAAGCTTCGCGGCACGCTGCAGGGCGCGGCCGTCAAGGCACCTGGCTTCGGTGACCGGCGCAAGGCGATGCTTGACGATATCGCCATCCTGACGGGAGGCAAGGCAATTACCGAGGATCTCGGTCTCAAGCTCGAAGGCATCCGGGTCGAGGACCTCGGCAAAGCCAGAACCGTTACGATTGACAAAGACAACACTACGATTGTCGAAGGTGCCGGCGGCACAAAGGCCATCGAGGGTCGAGTCAAGCAGATCCGGGCGCAGGTCGAGGACACCACTTCGGACTACGACCGCGAGAAACTCCAGGAACGCCTGGCCAAGCTTGTTGGCGGTGTGGCCATCATCAAGGTCGGCGCTGCAACCGAAACCGAGATGAAGGAGAAGAAGGCTCGTGTCGAGGACGCGATGCACGCTACCAAGGCCGCCGTCGAGGAGGGCATCGTGCCGGGTGGCGGGGTGGCAATCATGCGCGCCGCCAAAAAACTTGACAAGCTGGTACTCGAAGGTGACCAGCAGATCGGCGTCAACATCGTAAAACGAGCCATCGAGGAGCCGATGCGTTTGATCGCGGCCAACGCCGGTCACGAGGGGTCAATCGTCGTTCAGAAGGTCCGCGGAATGGGCCACGACGAGGGCTTCAACGCCCAGACCGAAAAGTATGGCAACCTCGTAAAGGCCGGCGTCATCGACCCCGCCAAGGTCGTCCGCAGCGCGCTCCAGAACGCCGCGTCTGTCTCGGCGCTTCTGTTGACGACCGAGGCACTCATATCGGAGATTCCAGAAGACAAGAAGGAACCGGCGATGCCTCCTGGTGGTGGCGGTGGTGGTGGCATGGGTGGCATGTACTGAGCCCCACCGAACACCGAGCCAAACATCAACGGCCTGGCGGGCAGTCGCTCGTCGGGCCGTTGCTCTTTCCGACCCGCTAATCACGCTGGTCAGCGCAGGGTGAACGTCAGTTCGATTACAACCAGCACAGGGACCGGTTGTCCAAACCTGGTACCTGGAGCGAACCGCCACTGCCGTACGGCCCGGAGCGCTTCCTGGTCAAGACCGAAAACGCGATCGAGCGACTTCGTGATCCGCACTTCACCTACCGAACCATCCGGCATGACTACCGCTTCGATCCAGACGGAGCCCTGCACCTTAGCCCGCATCGCGTTGGCCGTATATTGTGGCTTGACCTCTCGGAGCGGCCGCGGGTTGACAACGTCCGTGCCAGGACGGTAAACGCCGCCGCCGGTGCCACCCCCTTCGCCAGGACCCAACCCAGAGCCGGCACCCGGACCGATCCCGGCGCCTTCGCCGGTACCGCCGCCGGCTCCGCTCCCCAAGCCTCGCGAGAGAGACAGCGTTTGAACAACGGGCAGCCCCTGCATTACACCAGATAGCATCTGATTCGACGACGCGAGCGTCTTCGCGGGAATGTTCATTTCTTGCTCGGGCTCAGGTTCGTCGTCGCTCTCGGAGTCTTCAAGCTCGGGCGGCTGACTGACGGGAACGGTGGTCGCGTCTGGTCCGGGCAACTCCACCGGCGTCGGTGGCGCCGACATCTCATTGCCTCCGCCACCCCCACCTCCACCCGGTCCCTCCATCGGGACCCACACGATGTTGAAGCTTCGAAGATCAGGCAGGAAGGGCGTCCCGCGACGCGCAGCAAATTGCGCCGAGAGAAAACCGACGATCAAGAAAACCGCGATATGCGTCCCCACCGACACACCGATGGCCCGACTCATCCGTTGGGAATGGGTCAGCTTGCCGAACAGTAGGTCGTCGGGCTTACCGTGATTGGATGCAACCGAGAGATGAGTGTCGGCCTCCGCGCAAAAGCCCAGAGCTTGCGTTACCTTGGTCCGTGCCCAAGTTATCCGAGCGGTCAGCTGCGACCAACAAATCCCGAGTTTGATTATCCACGCCATCCCAAGTCGCCCGTTCACTCTTGATCGACAACCTGCGCCGACCTAACAGCACACCGGACCGTGTGGCCCCGTATCCTTAAGGACGTCGAATAGCGAGATCTGGCCGCGTGCGCACGGGTTCACACCCGCCCCGTCCAGGCACCAATGGCTGCGTTCCCCCCGCCGTATGCATGCAAGATGGCGAGCGCATCTGCGACTCGGGGCTCGCCACGAATCGCGACTAGCACGCCCCCACGCTTTGTCAGCGTCTCAAAGATAAAACCATCGTGTACCTGAAAGCCGACATTTGGCATGGCGGCCGCTATACCTTTCTCCGCGAGAGCCCTCTCAGTACCCTGCAGCGCTTCAACGAGCGGTCCATGCAGTCGCAGGGTCCCAACGACCCGCACTTCGAGCGTGTCTCCGCACGCACCGAATGTTTTCTGCAGTAGGTCCGAAACACCCGGGCCGTCGGTCGCAACAACGCTCAGGGCCTCGGAGGAGAACTCGTGCGCCGCGAGCGCCGCAAGCACACGCTCCGCTGCCCCAACGCTTTCAAATACGCCAACGGCATAGCAATCATTCTGCACCATGAGTCTGTTCCAACCTGCGATCGCGACAGACCACTTACTGGCCCGGGCCCGTCGACCGCGCCTCACCTCCCCCGCAGTTTACCGCCTCGGCGCGCAGATTGGCAAAAGTCGGTGGTAGAATTGACGTATCACGCACGAAAGAAATACAGATGGGTATTGGCGTAGCAGAGTTACTGGTCATCATCCTGATCGTCCTTATGATTTTCGGGACCAACCGTCTACCGGCCCTGGCTCGTGGCGTCGGTCGGGGTATCAAGAACTTTCGCGAAGCGACTCGTAAAGGTGACAACCGCCAGAACTGACGCTTCGTGTTGTCAGATCACCACGCGACCATGCCCCACACGCCGGGTCATCCGTTCACGATCTAAATATTCAAGCAGTGGAATCGCGTACTTTCGGGTAATTCCGTAACGTTCCTTGAAGGTTCCAACGTCGATCCGCACCGGTTCTACTGCCTTTCCACCTAGGGTTTTCATCGCCGCCACCTCGGCCTTGAGACGGCGCAAGGTCTCCGCGTGGAAGAACAACGTATGCACCTTCACGAGGACTTTCTCCCGGATCAAAAGCTTCGCGATGCGCTCCGCTACGTCGGGTTCAATCCCAGCGACAGAGGCCAGACCAGCCACATCGGGTGGCGCGAACCCGCCCTGCCGAACTGCGTCTTCAATCGCGTCACGGGCCTTCGCCTCGTCCGCCGACAAAGACACTCGGTGGTTCTTGAGCGCTAGACAGTCGCGAGCGGTGATCCGGTCGCTGTCGACCAAGTCGGCAAGCACCCAATCGAAAACACTCTGGTGTGTCCAACGGAACAGACGCTCCCGAGCTTCTTCGCGCGGTAAGCCTTCAGACAGGGGGTGATCTCTGTGGTATGTCGTGAGCGATGCCAGGAGGCGTTCCCCTCTCTCGTGGAGTAATGACGGCGCGAGCAGACGATCGCCGACGCGAACCGCGGTACCATCCGCTTCCAACCTGGCTACGATCGACTCAACGGCGGCCGGTGACGCACCGAGCCGGTGGATTAAGGCCGAAATGGGTAGCCCTTGCCCCGCTTGTTCCTCTATTACGGCGCGTGCAGCGGAGTGAAATCGTCCGCCGACCTTTCCAGCCTCCTCGACGGTGTTCAATCGCTCGAACCGCTGCTGTCCAACCGCAGTACGCACCCCAATTTTTGGCGGCTGTGAATCAAGCACAACGCCTCCAGCGATCGTCATTGGGGGTGAATAGGCTCGCAGAATATACCGGTCGCCGCGGGTAAGTACCGCCGGCGCCTCTAATCGAACCCTCACGTATCCATGCTTGCCAGGCTGGATCTCACCGCAATCGGCTAGCGGCTTCCCAGCCGACCCCGAAACGGCAACCCGGCCAAGAACTTCACATGTCCCGTGGTGGAACCGCACGCGCGCACCGTGTCGCAACGGTTTAGCACTGGGCAGGAGTTCCACGGTCCCGTCGAAGCAGCGGGTAGCCTTGAAACAATCTGGCGTCACGAGAGAATCCCCGCGAACCACCTCAGCCAACTCAATGCCGCTGAGGTTGACTGCGACCCGGCGACCCGCCCCAGCCGAACCCTGCTTCGCACCGTGAACCTGTAAACCGCGCACCTTCAACCGCCGGCCTACGGGAAGAAGCACCAACTCATCCCCAACATCTATCCGACCCGACGCGAGCGTTCCCGTCACGACAGTGCCAAATCCTCGCATCGAGAACACTCGGTCAATGGGCAGCCTCACGGCGCCTACCTCCGTCGGTGTCATCTCTGTTTTCCGTGTAACGTCACGCAAAGCTGACCGAAGTTCATCAAGACCATCCCCTAGTTTGGCCGACACCGGCACAACCGATGCATCAGCCAAAAATGACCCCGCTACCAACTCTTTGACCTCGAGCCGCACCAAGTCGACGGTCTCTCGATCGATCAGATCCGACTTGGTTAAGGCGATGACACCCCGCGACACCTGTAACAGACGACAGATGTCGAAATGTTCCCTGGTCTGCGGCATCACCGATTCATCGGCAGCCACGACGAGTAAAACGGCATTAATGCCGCCCACGCCAGCCAACATATTCTTAACGAACCGCTCGTGCCCAGGCACATCAACGAAGGACAACACAGTGCCATCGGTTTCTTTGTAGTGGGCGAAACCGAGATCGATCGTGATGCCACGATCCTTCTCTTCCTTTAGGCGGTCGGGGTCGGTTCCGGTCAGGGAGCGAACGAGTGCGCTCTTGCCATGGTCGATATGGCCGGCCGTACCAATAACAATCGTTTTCACAGTGCAATAATCACGCGCCGTCGAGCCAGACGTCAGCGGCGGCGAGCACCACCCTTACGCGTCTTGCGTAGCGTGCGCGTTTCACGCTTAAGTCGAACCTTGCTCCGACGTGCTCCACGATTCCGCTCAGAGATACGAACAGACTCGAGAATGTCGGCCAGACCGAGGTCAACCTGACGACGTTCCAAGTCGACCCGAACAACCTGCGTGGTCACGCGATCACCAAGACGGTATCCCTTACCCGTCGCTTCCCCAAGTAGCACATGTTCACGCTCAAGGAAGCGATAGTAGTCATCTGCCATGGTCGAAATGTGAACCAGCCCTTCGACGAAGTGTTCGACCAATTCTACAAACAGTCCAAACGAAGTCACGCCGATTACGTAACCCTCAAATTCATCGCCAACTTTGTCGGCCATGAACCGCACCTTTTTCCACTGTACGAGCTCGCGCTCGGCCTCTTCGGCTCGGCGTTCCAGTTTAGACGTTTCCAAGGCGAGACCCGGCAGTTCCTTAGACAGGTCTCGACGTCTACCGACTGACAACTTTCCGCTCCTGGCCTCTCGAAGAGCGCGATGCACAACTAAGTCGGGATATCGCCGAATCGGCGACGTGAAGTGCGTGTAACTCGCTGCGGCTAAGCCAAAATGGCCTACGCATACCGGATCGTAGCGCGCCTTCTGCATGGTTCGAAGCATCAGCAATGCAATCGGCTTCTCCTCCGGCATCCCTTTAATGCGCTTGACCAGCCGCTGGAAATGCACCGGCTTCGCATTACCTTCCTTGGCTGCGAGGCTGTACCCCAACGTTGTGATGAATTCCTCAAATTCAAGAACCTTGGTTATATTTGGGGCATCGTGCACGCGGTAGAGCGTGGGCATATCGCACGCACGAAGGTGTTCCGCCACGACCTCATTGGCCAGCAACATAAACTCTTCGATGATATGGTGCGCTACGTTACGCTCAGCTGCTGTAATGGCTGCGACCAATCCAGCTTCATCGAACACCAACTCGGATTCCTTGAGATCGAAATCAATCGAACCACGTCGGCGACGACGCCTGGCCAGCACCTCAAACAGTGCACGCATCAGCTCAAAGACTGGTGCGAGAGCCAAAAATCGTGTCCGCGTCGGCGAATCACCTTCGGCCAGGATGGCGTTGACTTCTACATAGGTCATCCGAGCATCGCTGTGAATAACGCCGTCGTGCATCTCGTGGCGAACGACCTCGCCCTGTTGGGTAATCTCCATGAGACACGATTGCACCAATCGATCGACTTGCGGCTTCAAGCTACAGAGTCCAGTCGACAGCGCGGCCGGAAACATGTGCACGGCTCGTTCAGGAAAATACACCGAGGTGCCTCGTTCACGCGCTTCACGGTCTAATGCGCTCCCGGGCTGAACGTAATGCGACACATCGGCAATGTGAACACCGAGCCAAAAATTTCCGTTGGGCAACCGCTCGAGCGTAATAGCATCGTCGAAGTCTCGCGCGTGCTCGCCGTCAATTGTGACGGTCGCCAACCCGCGAAAATCGGTTCGACCGCGTCGATCGCTCTCGCGAACATTTTTCCCGAGCCGCTCTGCCTCGCGGATGGCCGCTGCGCCGTGCGCGTCAGAAATGCCGTATTTCCGTAGCATGATCTCGATGTCAACGCCTGGCGCATCTAACTCGCCGAGGACTTCGACAACCCGACCGACCGGGTTACGCGTTGCCGTGGGCCATCGGGTTAACTCAACCACAACGATTTCACCCGGCGAGGCGCCACCTCGATCTGAAGCTGGAATATGTACGTCCATGATGACTCGGCGATCGAACGGCACCACAAAACCGAACCCAGATTCATCAGCATCGTACCGAGCGACAAGCGTTGCGGCTCCCCTCTCAAGAATCCTAACGATACGACCCTCGACTCGTCCGGTCTGGCCACGCCGTTCTGGCCGCACGACCACACGATCACCGTGCATCGCCTGACTGAGATTGGCACCGGCGATATAGATATCCCCGTCAGTGCCGGCCTCGGCCTCGGGCGTGACAAACCCGAAACCACGAGGATTGGTATGAACCCGGCCAATAATCAGATTCATTTTTTCTGGCAATCCGTAACGATTCCCGCGGATGCGCACCAATGCACCAGACGCCACGAGTGCCTTCAGCCGCCGCTCAAAGACTTTGCGTTGTTCCCGGGGTACCCGAAGGGTTTGCTGAAGCTCGCGAATCGTCGCAGGATGATCAACTCGCCTGCGGATACGCGCGAGCAGTTCGTCGGAAGCCGTCATATCAGCACAGTCACGGGCAAAAACTCCAACAAGCCAAAACCGCCATCAAAAGCTCCGCCATGTCGGCGCGCGCCGACACGAAATGCCCTTGCGTTTGACAGCACCTCGACCGAAAAGCCCGATTCGCAATCTGTCAGTGGACGTTACGCGGATCCGACGACGCTGACACGTGGGTGACGATGTCGAACTGCCGTAGCAGACGGCCAAGTACCTCGCCGGCGTCGTCTTTACAGCAAAGCCGCTCCAGTTGCGCGAGGATTCTAAAGAGCGCAGCCTCTGCTTCGGTAATGGCGCTATCCGAAAAATACTCCCGTTGCTGCTGAAGACACCGTTGATGCTTAATGAATTCTTCGCGATAGAACTCGGCTCGCACGAACGCGGGAATCGCACACGAGCGCGCCTGAAGGCTAAAGCCAAGTGGCATGTAACTTCTCGTCTAACTCGTCGCCTGCCCGCCAGTGTAGGCTCCCACGTGACAGGCTGTCAAACACTGGCCCTGCACCCTGTTGTCTGGCTCGGTCGGAAAGATAGACTTGGACAGTTTGATGGTTATAGAGAACTCTCAGAACACGTTGAGGCTGCAACCGCACCCCTCGACATGATCGACTTTGATCACGTTCTATTCGCGGCGCACGTGGATACCGTCAGTCTCGAGCCTGAACTAAACCGAAAGACTTATCACGAAGAACGCCGCCCGTACCGTGCAGCCGGTCCGGCTTGTGCAACGACTCACCCGTCGATCGCTTCCCGAAGCAGCTTGTCGACAACCTTCGGGTTGGCCTTGCCCTGCGTGGCTTTCATGACTTGTCCCACCAAGAAGCCAAGTGCACCACGTTTGCCAGAGCGATACTGTTCGACTGCATCGGCATGCTGGCTCAACACCTCACGCACGGTTCCGGAGAGCGCGTTAGCGTCGTCAATCTGTGCCAACCCATCGCGTTCCACGATTGCCTCGGCGGACTCCCCCTCCACGTACATCTTTTCGAATACGTCCTTGGCAACGGTTCCACTGATCGTGCCCCGCTCGACGAGCACAATAAGCCTTGACAAGGACTCCGGCGAGATACGCTCGCGGATAACCCCAACTTCATCAGTCTGTTCGTCATTCAACTTACGGGTCAGCTCTCCGAGGGTCCAGTTGATCGCCGCCCTTGCCGGCGCCGACGCCTCCACGAGTTCCTCGAAATAGGGGGCTAGCCCTGGCCTGATCTGCGTGACCTGTTCAGCCTGGTCACGTGTCAGGCCATACTTCGCCCTGAGCCGGTCGCGGGTCGCGGCCGGTAGCTCAGGAACCGAACGCCTTACCTCATCTACCCATGCTTCAGTGATCCGTAATGGGGGCAGGTCCGGCTCTGGAAAATAGCGATAATCGGGCGCCTCCTCTTTGCTCCGCATCGCCGCAGTGCGGTCTGCCCCAGCGTCCCAAAGACGGGTTTCCTGAATGACTCGACCGCCCGAACTTAACACTTCATGCTGACGAGCAATCTCGTGATCGAGAGCCCGTTCAAGAAATCGGAAAGAATTAAGATTCTTCACCTCGGCCTTCACACCTAGCGCTGACTGACCGTCAGGACGAATCGAAACGTTTGCGTCGCATCGGAGGCTGCCCTCTTCCATGTTGCCATCGTTAACAGCCAAAGCGACCAGAATCTCACGAAGAGCCACAAAGAATGCCTTCGCGTCGGCTGACGATCGCATGTCTGGCTCGGTAACAATTTCGATGAGTGGCACACCGCTACGGTTGAAGTCAAGGTAGGTCTTCCGGTCCGAATCCAGGTAACCCTCGTGCACCGACTTCCCAGCATCTTCTTCGAGATGAATTCGTGTAATCCCAATATCGATGTCAGAATCTGGCAAGGTCAGATGCCCGCCGGTAGCCAGCGGTAGTTCGTACTGCGATATCTGGTAGCCCTTCGGCAGATCGGGATAAAAATAGTTCTTTCGCGCAAAAATCGAGGTCGACTCGACCCGACAGCCCAAGGCCACCGCTGCGCGGAGCCCCAACTCTACAGCGGCCCGGTTCAGGACCGGAAGCGCACCGGGCAGGCCGAGACACACCGGGCATCCCTGCGTGTTAGCTGGTGCGCCGAAGCTGGTGCTGCAGCCGCAGAAGATCTTCGTTTGGGTCAGGAGTTGCGCGTGAATCTCAAGACCGATGACGGGTTCAAATTCCATCGCCACTGGACGCGCCTCTAGGCCCTGATGCCGGGGGCCGACCACTAAGCACGGGGGCCCGCCGCGACCACGGCCGGGTCGGCGGATGCTTCGAAAGCCTTGAAATTGTCGCGAAACATCGCGGCCAATCTTACAACCTGTGTGTCATAGTCCGCCGGTCGTGCCCAAGCCCTTCGGGGCGTCAATATGTCCTTCGGCACCCCCGGGCAACTGGTCGGTACGTCCACACGAAAGACCGGGTCCTCAACGTACTGGGCGTCATCAAGCACGCCAGACAGTGCAGCTCGAATCGTTGCCCGCGTATGCGCAAGAGACATCCGCGACCCAGCGCCATAGGCGCCGCCCGTCCACCCTGTGTTGATCAGCCAGACAGTCGCGCCGTGCTGTGCGAGTCGCTTCCCGAAGAGTTTCGCGTAAACGGTCGGGTGCCACACCATGAACGGCGCACCGAAGCAGGTACTGAAGACTGCCTTCGGCGCATTAAGCCCTGCCTCGGTACCCGCGACCTTGGCCGTGTAGCCGGACAGAAAATGGTACATGGCCGCCGCGGGTGTCAACCGTGCGATCGGCGGAAGCACTCCGAAGGCATCCGCCGACAACATCACCACGTGCTGAGGGTGCCCGCCGCAACCCGAAGATACATGGTTCTCGATATACGAAATCCCGTAGGCCCCGCGCGTGTTCTCGGTTAGCGTGTCATCGGTGAGATCTAGTTGGTGGGTCACGGGGTCGATGACAACGTTTTCGAGCAGCGTACCGAACCGCCGCGTGGTCGCATAGATTTGAGGCTCGGCTTCCGCCGACAGGTCGATGAGCTTCGCATAACAGCCACCCTCGAAATTGAAGATGCCGTCATCCGACCAACCATGCTCATCGTCACCGATTAACCCCCGTTCAGCGTCACTCGATAAGGTCGTCTTACCGGTGCCCGACAGTCCAAAAAAGAGGGCCGTATCCCCACTTGCACCGCGATTAGCCGAACAGTGCATCGGCAAGACCGATCGAAGTGGCAACAGATAGTTCATCACCGTGAAAATCGATTTCTTAATCTCCCCGGCATAGGCGGTACCGCCAATTAGCACGAGTCGTTTCTCGAAACTTACAGCGATCACGGTTCGCGAATTCGTACCGTGGCGCTCGGGATCGGCAACAAACGACGGAGCGTTGAGCACCGTAAACTCCGGGATGTGCGCCGCCAATCGTACGGGGTCCTCCTCACATATAAAGATATGATGCGCGAACAGACTGTGCCACGCGGTCTCGGTCACGACGCGGACCGGAAGTCGATAGCGTGGATCTGCACCAGCGTACCCATCCCGCACCCATAGTTCCCGCCCGTCGAGATGACATGCGAGGTCACGGTGCAGAACATCAAACTGCTCCGGCGAGAGCGACTTGTTCACCGTGCCCCACCAGACGTTGTCAGCGCTCGACGCTTCGCGCACAATGAACTTATCGTGCGGAGACCGGCCCGTGTGGGGCGTCGTCACACACACGAGCGGGCCGGACTCAGCGATGGTGCCTTCGCCACGTCGAACAGCGCCCTCAACGAGCGAGTCCACGCTGAGATTCCAGTGGACGGCTGATGGATTCGTAATTCCGTGGGCCTTAAGCCCGCAGGCTGGCTGAGCGTAGTCGACCATGCGAGATCTTCAGCAGCGTATTGCTGAGTCGAGGACCTCGTTCGCGAAGGCCGGACGATCTCGACCGCTATGACTGGAGGAGGGTCGTACGTACATCAAGCGATATTAGGCGTGACAATTTAATAAAGTCAACCGCCCTTCACCGTTTATCTCCACGCTAACCTCCCACCTAGTTCTCGCCGATAACCTGAGCGACATGTCCCGGCAGCTTCCCGCCCGAACCGGCTGGCGCACGTGCGCGAGTCTGGCCAGCTTGGCCGGCCTCGCTCTACTGGCTACTGGATGTGCGTCGACCCCTAGAACACCGCCGAATGTCATGCCGCGAGTCGACCCTAAACCAGTCGATCGGGTCGTTCGCATCCTAGTCACCCAAGGAGGGCACGAACGGATCGTCGCACTCGGGCTCGAAGACTACATCGTCGGGTCAGTACTGGCGGAGACGGCGCTCGGCACCATCTCGGCAGACGCCGTAAGCACCGTCGCCCGCTTCCAAGCAGTGTTGGCTCGTACCTATGCCATCGCCAACCTCGGCCGCCACGACGGAAAACACTTCGACCTCTGCTCGGAAACGCACTGCCAACTCTATCGCTCGCCTGAGACATTCCCCCCCAGACTTCAGAGGATCGCCAGGACGGCATCCGTTGAAACCCGCGGCGTCATCCTCACCTACGAAGGGCGGCCGATCCAAGCGCTTTACCACTCGGACTGCGGCGGTCACACGAGCGACGCCGGCATTGTCTGGGGCGGACCGACGCCACCTTACCTGCTCGGGGTTTCCGACGCGGCCGAGGGTGTACATTATGGGTGGGAGTTCGACGTCCCGCTCGATCGATTGCGACACGCGCTCAACCGTAACGCCCGCACCCGTGTGGGCGCCAGGCTTAATCGGATCGACGTGATTCAGCGCGACGTCGCTGGTCGGGCCATGCGTGTCGTCATCGATGGCGAACTTGTGGCGACAGTCCGCGGCGAAGAGTTGCGTGCGGTGCTGACCGCGAGTTTCGGCGCCCGGACTGTCCGCAGCACGCGATTCGACGTCCGGCGCGACGGCGAACAATTCAAGTTTTCGGGCTCCGGCTTTGGCCATGGCGTGGGTGTGTGCCAAGTAGGCGCAATCAGCCTCGCCGGCCGCGGCGAGGCTTTCGATAAGATTCTCCAGTACTATTACTCCGGGGTAAGCCTTGAACACCTGACCCGGGTACCTTGACAAGCCGGATTTCGTTAAGGTCGAGATCGTAGCTGCGGTGCACCAAACTCGAGTTAACCCCATTTACGACAAGTATTTACGGCATGTGTGGTTGTTGGCGAGGCAACCCGTAGTGTAAAACCATCCGGAAGTCGCCTCCCACGATAAGTCCGCAGTAAACGCTCGGGGCG
>DBHR01000046.1:57229-69781 GCA_002296225.1 Acidobacteria bacterium UBA823
GAACTCGTATACTTCTGTACACAGATGAGTCGCCAAACCTCTCTGGCCGGGCCGTCGGCTGACACTGACCGCGATACGATCACAGCCGGCGAGATTAAGGTGCTCCTCACACGAGGTGATACGGCGCAGGCCCGTGAGCGCTTCGAGGAACTCGTGCGTAATCAGCAACAGCGGGCATCGCGGATCGCGTATCGCTACTTGCGAAACGCGGCTGACGTCGACGATGCGGTGCAAGACGCGTTCGTCAAAGCGTTTGTGCACCTGCCGTCATTCCGCCAAGAACTGCCGTTCGTCGTCTGGTTCACGCGGATCGTCATCAACGGCTGCCTGGACCGCCTCAAAGCAAAGAATCGCAGCCGCCGGTGGGTCGTCCCGATGTTCGACTCCTCTGCATCCGACCGAGACTTTGCCGAACAGCAGCCGGCCAAGGGTGGAACCCCGGAAACGGCGTTGTTAGCCAAGGAACGCCAAGAGCACCTCAGTGCCGCAGTCCAGCGGTTGCCGGAGCGGCAGCGGACGGCCTTGATACTCGGTGTGTTCGAGGGCTATACGGCCAAAGAGATCAGCACCGTCATGGGCCTCAACGAATCGACCGTACGGGTTCACCAGTTCCGAGCTGTCCGGTCGCTACGCAAACTGGTCGGTAACGACCGGTGGCTGGTCGAACAGCAGATAGATCGCGAAGGGGTAAGGCAACCATGACCTGGAACTTTATCTGGACTTTTCTCGAACGGCGGCATCTCAGTGACGCCGTCCTAACCAAACTATACGTGGGGCGCCCAAACAACACCGACATGCCTGGAACGGATGAGGACCGTTTGTTCCTGCCAGCGAACGCCGCCACGCATCTCCAGCGGTGCGGGAAGTGCAGGCATCGGCGCGACGATCTCGTAGCCTTCCTCAACAACATCGAGGGCTCGGGTAAGGACGGCCCCGAAACTGCCTTGACGCCCCAGCGATTGCTCTCCCAGCGGCAGCGAATCATGCGTCGGCTAGCGGCCGTCGTTGGGTCTCTACCGCCAGCCAAAGTGCTTCGATTTCCGAGCAACTCGTACATTGAACCGCGAGCGCTCCGTCAGCACCGGTGGCTGCCTGCCGCGATGGCGGTGGGCCTCGTCGTCGGTCTGGCCGCCGGTCGAGCGTTCGACTCCAGGACGACCGATGCCGCGCAGCGCGATGGGTTAGTTGCGAAAGCGGATAATGATGCCTTTACGTCAGCGCCTGGTGGCGATGCGCTCGTAGATACACAGGATTTTCTTGACGACAAGACCATGCTTATGTTCGCGTTCGGCAGCGGTGCGCGCGGCGAAACGAAAATGTTGCTTGACGACGAGACCATGCTGGCGGAGATTGATGCCACCTTCATAACCAGGTATGGAAGCACACTGAGTGCTCTTAACACGCTCACGCCGCAGGTCCAAGAAGTCGTCCTCGTCGGCCGCTAGTCGGCAACCCGAACGGCCTGGGTAACGGCCGAGATGTGATTCTCTTGCCATCCGTTATCTTCCGGAAAGGCCTTAATCTCAAGGAGGTCGTAGCCACGACCCTCGCTGACGACTATGCCAGCGCGGTCATCGACGAGATGGCCAGTGGTGGTTTTCGGCGAGCCCTGGGTCGACTGACAGTACATCTGGCCAAGGAGTTCGGCTTTTGTTACGGGGTCGATAGGGCGGTCGATTACGCCTATCAGACGCGCACGCGTTTTCCCGACCGGGCAATCTATCTCACAGGCGAAATCATTCACAATCCACACGTCAACGACAAATTGCGCGCCGCTGGCATTAGGTTTCTCAGTGACCCGCACGAGCCGCGAGATCCTCTCGGGCCGGATTCAGTAATCATCATCCCGGCTTTTGGCGTAACCGTTTCGGAACTGGCTAACTACAAGCAGCGTGAGTGCACACTTGTGGACACGACTTGCGGTTCAGTGCTTAATGTCTGGAAGAATGTCGAGCGGTACGCCACGGACGGCTTCACCGCGCTTATCCATGGCAAGGTGCACCACGAAGAAACGCAAGCGACCGCCTCCCAGGCACTGAGGTATCCGGGCGGACGGTTTCTTGTCGTGCTTGACCTCGATCAAACTCAGCGCGTCTGTGACTACATCCGTTCGGGTGGTGACCGCCGAGCGTTTCTCGACGAATTTGCGCACGCCGCGTCTGAGGGGTTTGACCCAAATCGAGACTTGGAACGGATCGGATTAGCGAACCAGACAACAATGCTTATGTCCGAGTCGCTTAAAGTCGGTGAAATGTGCCGTCAGGCCATGATCGACCGTTACGGCGAGGCTGAACTTAATGTGCACTACCGCGCCTTCGACACGATCTGCAGCGCCACCCAGGACCGCCAGGACGCCGTGCAGAGTCTACTCGACCGAGAACAGCTCAATCTGGCGATCGTTGTCGGGGGCTATAACAGCAGCAACACGCGGAATCTCGCGCGGATCTGTTCGGCCCAACTGCCGACCTACCACGTCGCCGACGTCAAATCGCTTCGCTCGCCGACGGAGATCCACCACCGACCGGTCGATGCCCCGTTATCGAACTTGGCTAAGCCTCGAAGCCAACAGGAAATCACCGCCACCGACTGGCTGCCGGCAACGGGCGCGGTCGCAGTCGGCCTAACGGCCGGAGCGTCGACGCCAAACAACGTTATCGGACAAGTAGTCCAGCGTTTAGAACAATTTGCAGGCGAATCGTTGCCAAAATGAGCGGACACCGCGACGGTAAACATACACCGTAGGGCCGTCGTCGTACCGAACAGGCCTGTGATTTTGAGGGGGTGTTCTATGAAGTGGCGTGTGTTGAGCGTGTGCTCGCTCGTGCTGGTGCTCACACAGGGTACGAACGTGCTTACCCAGAGACCATCAGGCAAGTGGTGGCTGTCAGAACCGATCCAGCAGGAACTCCTACTTACTGCGGATGCCGTGAACCAAATCGATGAAATCTACGAGGCCGAGTTGCCGATTCTCCGTTCCGGCTATCGGGCATTCATTCAACTCGACAAAGCGTTCGACGAGATGCTTAAGCGTGACGACGTCTCTGAGGCTGAGGTAGCTCACGAAGTGGAACACCTTGAGGCCGCCCGCTCCGAACTACGAAAGTCGCGTACGCTGATGCTGTTTCGGATGCAGCGCGTGCTCACCGCTGAGCAGCGTAAGCTCCTCGACGCCTACAACGAGCGACGCCGCGAAGAACGTCGCGAAGAACGCCGCCCTCGTGATTCGTGGGGTCGACCCTAGTGACCCCACACCGGCGGCCGAGCGGCGGGTATACGGATCACGTGTGTCTTCGGACCGAACCGGTACACGCTCTTCCAAGACAGCCCCTTCGCTCAGACGCTTCCATGTCGCACGACCGGTATCTAATGAGAGCAGCAGAGCCACGTGCACATGGCCAAACTCCGGTCGGAGGCAGGACAATGAAACTCGTTACACTCGTACTCATGCTCATGCTGGTGGGCCCGGTGGAAACAGCCCTCGCGCAGAAATCGGCGGAGGGTCTCGGCGCGCCTTTGGCCGAACAGGCCACCGCCCCGCAGGAATCGGCCACAACACAGACCGCCCGCCTGACGCTCGATGAAGCGGTGAGCCGCGCGCTCGAAAACAACCTCGACATCGCCGTCCAACGATTGAATCCGCAAATTGCTGACCTCGACGTCGCATCAGCCCACGCCGCTTTTTTGCCCACCTTCGATTCGACCATCGGTACCACTTCCCGCGTTCAGCCCTCAACCACCCAACTGGATGGCGGCCAGCGCGTCGTCGTCGACACCGCGACCTACAACGCTGGCCTCACAAAAGCACTCGAGTGGGGCGGCGCCTCGATTGATGCCTCCTGGAGTAACAACCGAAACGCAACAACCAGTATCTTTTCCAGCTTTAACCCGAGCTACCGTTCGAATTTCGATTTCATCTACACGCAACCGCTGTTGCGAGGTTTCAAGATCGATTCGAACCGCCAGCGGCTACAAGTAACACGGCTCTCTCGGGAGCTCTCGGACATCGACTTGCGGCGGATGGTCACTAACACCGAGGCAGCCGTACGAAGCGCCTATTGGGATCTCGTGATCGCCTCGGAGGCAATCGCCGTACAGCAGCAGTTTGTTGAGCTGGCTGAGGATCTCATTACCGACAACCAAGCTCGTGTCGAACTCGGGACTCTTGCGCCGATCGACATCATTCAATCCCAAGCCGAGGCTGCGCAACGTCGTCAGGTGCTAACCGAGGCGCTGCAAGTGCGGCGCACTGCAGAACTCATCCTGAAGCGATTATTGGTTAGTGGCACCGACGACGTGTTATGGGAGGCCGAGGTCGTGCCTGTCGATCGGCCTCGCTTCGACGCCTCACCGGTGGACATTGAGGCGGCTATCCGAGCGGCGCTCGCCCAACGGACCGACATCGCGCGCTCGCGCCGTCAATTAGACATCAACGACATTAACCTACGCGCGGCGCGTGACACAACGCTGCCAGCATTGGACCTCCGCGCGTCGTATACGCTGCAGGGCCTAGGCGGCACCCAGTTCGTCCGGTCAGGGCTCGGCGGCGAGGTCGGGAGTATCCTTTCAGGGGGTTACGTTGACTCGCTGAACCAGCTCATTGGTAACGATTATCCCGCGTGGAACGTGTCAATGACGCTCAGCTACCCACTCGGTCAGAGCGCCGCCGAAACGTCCTACGCCCGCGCCCAGATACAGGCCAAACAGACGCAGGCGCAGATCGAGCAGATGGAGCTTCAAATTGCAACGGAAGTCACGAATGCTGGACTGCAAATCCAGAGCTCGTTGCGGCGGATCGAAGCGGCTACCGCTGCACGTGAGTTGGCTCGGCAACGGCTCGATGCTGAACAGAGCAAGTTTGAAGTCGGCGCGTCGACGAACTTCTTCGTGGTTCAGGCGCAACGCGACTTGGCCGATGCCCAGCGAGCCGAGCTTCAAGCAATCCTAGACCACCAGAAATCCCGCATTGAGTTCGACCGTTCGCAACAGACCTCGCTGGCGCAGGGTAGTATCATTATCGTCTCAGGCGGAGGCAATTAGTATTATGAGGCGAATACTCACCTTCCTGCTGTTAACTGGCCTAGGCCTGAGTGCTGGGGCTTATACCTACTTGCGGCAGCCGGACATCGCACCTGAAGTGCGGACGGTAACCGTTTCCACGGGCGACGTCGTCGACAGCGTCGGCGCCACCGGCATACTCGAACCAGTGACGACGGTCCAAGTCGGCAGCCAAGTCTCCGGCAAGATCGAAAAGCTTTACGCCGATTTCAACTCAATTGTTAGAGCTGACGAGGTAATCGCGCGGCTGGACCCGTCGTTGTTCGAGACGCAGGTCGAACAGTCCAAAGCCAACCTGATCCGGGCACAGGCGGATGTCGAGCGCCTCACGATAGCCATCGATGACGCCAGGACGAAACTCGCACGCGCCGAAGGCCTTTCAGCTCGCGATTTAATACCCGCAAGCGAGCTCGAGGCGGCGCAGGTGGAAGCGCGGTTGGCCGACGCGCAGTTACGTTCCTCACGAGCGCAGATGACCCAGGCTGAGGCTTCGCTGAACCAAGCGAACGTGAACCTCGGACACACGATTATTACCTCGCCCATCGACGGCATCGTTATTTCGCGCCAAGTCGATGTTGGACAAACCGTTGCGGCAAGCATGCAGGCGCCAATCTTGTTTCTGCTCGCGGCCGACCTGACTAAAATGAAGGTTAACGCTAACATCGACGAATCAGATGTAGGCCGGATCAGGCCGGGTCAAGTCGCGACGTTTCGGGTTGATGCCTATCCAGACTCGGAGTTCGAGGGCTTGGTCTCACAAGTCCGAATGGAACCGATCGTCGTAGAGAACGTCGTAACCTACATGACGCTGATCGACGTACCGAACCCAGACCTAAGACTGAAGCCAGGCATGACCGCCACAGTAACTCTGGAGATTGCCCGCCGTGACGATGTCGTGCGCATTCCGAACGCGGCGCTGCGATTTCGGGCAACCGACGACATGTTTGTGGCGCTTAACCTGCCGGTGCCAGAACAACCAGAGGTCGGCCGTGGCGGCAACCAGGGCGGCAGCCCTGAGGGACGCCGTCGGATGATGGAACGCTTCCAGAACATGTCAGAGGAAGAACGCGCCACCATGCGACAGGAGGGCGCCCAACGTGGTGGACGGCCCAGACAGGGCGGAGTCGATGAACAGATGAACGCCGGTGGTCGCCGCCCTCGGCCAGTCACCGCCGACGCGGTCCCAACCACCGAGCGCGGAGCAACAACGATTGACGCGCTGTTCGCCCCGTTACCAGCGACGGTAACGCGCGGCGAAGTGTGGCTGTGGGTGGGCGATGAACTCAAGCGAACGACGCTCCGTCTCGGCATCACGGACGGCGCATTCACCGAACTCCTCGACCTCGCCATTCCGCCTGGCACCGAGTTGGTCACGAATATTTCCTTGGCCGAAGGCGCCTTGACCCGGCCGACCGCTGGTGCGACCAGTTCGCCACTCATGCCGCAGCGCCGCAGCTTCTTTAGACGCTGACCGACCGCCAGACGCAATGCCCATTATTTCGACGCATGAACTCGTCAAGACCTACAGCCTCGGCGAAGTGAAGGTGCGCGCGTTACGCGGCATCAGCATTGAGATCCAGGCGGGCGAGTTCCTATCAGTCATCGGCCCTTCGGGCTCTGGTAAATCGACCTTCATGCACATTCTGGGTTGTCTCGACCGGCCGACGAGCGGTCAGTACGTTCTTGAGGGAAAGGACGTCTCAAAGCTCTCGAAGAACGAGTTGGCCGCCATCCGCAATCGCCAGATCGGCTTCGTCTTCCAAGGCTTCAACCTGCTAACGCGAACCTCGGCGCTCGATAACGTCGAACTGCCGTTACTTTATGACGGCAGCGGAATGAAGGGCGCTGAGCGACGGCAGCGCTCGCAGGACGCGTTAAAAGAAGTCGGCCTCGCCGACCGTGCCAACCACCACCCGAACCAGATGTCAGGCGGGCAGCAACAGCGGGTCGCCATCGCGCGAGCGCTTATCAACGACCCGTCAATCGTGCTCGCCGACGAACCCACAGGGAATCTCGACTCACGGACCAGTATCGAGGTCATGGAGATCTTTCAGGCCTTGAACGCGGAACGCGGAATCACAATATTACTCATTACCCATGAACAGGCAATCGCCGAATACGCTAGCCGAATCGTCGGATTTCGGGATGGAAGAATCGTCGCCGATCATCAAACCGAAACGCGTCGGATCGCGCGAGATGAAATGACAGCGCTACCGCCGGACGTAGACGTTGAACCGGGTCATCAGCCGAGTGAGACGACCAACATAGGAGCCTGACATGTCACTTTTCATGATCCTCAGAATCGGCATCAAGGCTCTGGGCCGAAATAAGATGCGCACGGGCTTGACCATGCTCGGCCTGATCATCGGCGTCGCAGCCGTCATCACGATGGTGGCACTGGGTAGCGGTGCCCAGCAGTCAATCGAGGACCAGATCACATCGGCAGGCACAAACATGATCAGCGTGTCGGCTGGAAATTTTTCATCGGGCGGTGTTCGCCACGGATGGGGGTCGGCAACGACCTTATCAACTAACGATGCCAAAGCGATCCGGGAGCAGGTGCAAGGCGTGCAATACGTGGCGGCAGGTGTGAACGTTCGAGCTCAGGTCATCTATGGGAATCAAAACTGGTCGACTCGGGTTCAAGGAACAGATGTAGAATTTCCGCTGATCCGGTTCTGGCCGACGGAGTTTGGCACCTTCTTCGCCCCGAGCGACGTCAGTGCCTCGGCCAAGGTTGCGGTACTCGGCTCGATCGTGCGCGACACGCTGTTCGGCGAAGGTGTCGACCCCGTGGGGCAAACCATTCGGATCCGAAGGCAGCCATTCAAGGTGATCGGAGTAATGTCAGTGAAAGGGCCAGGTTCGTTCGGGGAGGACCAGGATGATACGATCTTTATCCCCTTCACGACCGTTCAAAAGAAACTTCGTGGCATCCGATATATCCAGAGTATCACCGTGTCCGCGATGTCGGCCGGTCAAACCGTTATGGTCTCAAATGAAATCTCGGCCCTGCTCAGAGTCCAGCACAATCTCATCCCCGGTGACGAGGACGATTTCCGAGTGCGGACACTCGAAGAGATGGCCAACGTACGTAGCGAGGCGACCCGCACAATGACCAGCCTCCTGGCAAGCATCGCCGGCGTGTCGCTGCTCGTTGGCGGTATCGGTATCATGAACATCATGTTGGTATCGGTGACCGAGCGGACACGCGAAATCGGTTTACGAATGGCGGTGGGCGCGAAGGGTCAAGACGTACTCTTTCAATTCCTTGTCGAGGCAATGGTCCTGAGCTTGCTGGGCGGAGCCATCGGTATCGCCCTTGGCATCGGCCTATCCCGCGGTATCACGCAGTTCCTAGAGTGGCCAACGACCGTCTCTCCTGACGCAGTGATCGTGGCATTCGGCTTCGCCGCCATCACCGGGATCTTCTTCGGCTTCTATCCGGCGCGGAAGGCTGCCCGACTCGACCCCATTGAATCGCTACGATTCGAGTAACGTTGGCCGATTCAAACGCTGCCCTATCGACCTTAATAGCTCCTAGCCACACGCGTCGAGCCGCGCGAGCAGTGCGGCAGTGGTGAGCTCGGTGACTGGATCGATGAGATCCGGAGCGATCTCGGAGAGCGGCCCCAAGACGAACCGCCGGTCCCGAAACCGAGGATGCGGCAATTCAAGGCTGGATGACAACTCGGTTAAGTCGCCAACAAGAATGAGATCGAGATCGAGTGTCCGAGGGGCTCCGGGAAATAGTCGTGTCCGTGCCCGCTGCTTCTCGATCGCCATGAGCGCCGTGAGAATCTCGATAGGTGCCGCCGCGCTCTGTCCGACGACCACGGCGTTCAAGAACGGCGGCTGGGGCGCAACACCTTCAGGCGCCGTCTCAACGAACGCCGATACCTGCATACCGGACAAGAGGCCACCAAGCCTAGCAACGGCGTGATGCAGATGGGCTGCGCGGTCGCCGAGATTGCTCCCAAGGGCGACGGCGACCGGCCGAAGCTCGGGCATGGTCTTCAGCCGAGCGATCAGCCGCTCTGCTTTTCCTTGCAGGTAATGCAGACGCGTGTCCAGGGGATGGCGTTCAATCGGGCCGGCGCAATCGCTTCGCCGCAGTCCCGACACTCGCCGTAAGTGCCCTTCTCCATCCGGTAGAGTGCCTCTTCGATGGCCTGCAGAATCTTGGCGTCTGTCTGCTTGAGCTTAAGTCGAATGTGGACTTCATTATTGCCGGTCGCTTGGTCAGCCAGATCCCCTTGGCGCGTGTTATTTTCCGTTGTCGGCTGGAGCGGCTTAGCGCTGCTTTCGGACAAGATGTCCGCGCGCTTCCGCAACAGCGCGTCTTTATACTGGGCTGCGTCCATACGCAATCTCTCCCATGCCACATTTACCAAGGGCAAGAACCTCACATCTTAACATGGTGCGGTCGCCGCGACGAGGAGGGGAACGCACACCGACCGGTTGTTGATCACTCGGCCCGCAACGTCACCAACGGTCGGCGGCGCAGCATGTCGAGGCTTGAGAGCACACCAACGCCGCCGACAGTGAACGCCGTCGCGACCAGACCGACGACGTTTTGCGTGAAGGCGGGATTCCACGCGATCTCGAGCAGATAACGACTGAGCGTCCAGCTCAACAACACGGCACCGGCGGAGCCTATAACGCCAGCCATCGCTCCCAGCCCGCCGTATTCGAACAGGATCATGGTGGTCATCATTCGGTTGTCGGCACCGAGCGTCTTGAAGACCGCGGCCTCGTATAGGCGTTGGAACTTAGTCATAGCAACCGAGCCAATCAAGATAAGCACGCCCGTGAACAACGTAATCGCCCCCACAGCTGAAATAGCCAACGAGACACCGTCGATGACTTCCTTAGCCGAAGCCATGACGTCACGGACGTCGATAATCGAAACGTTAGAGTAGCGCGCTACTAAGTCGCGTTGCAGACGACCGCGGGCGTCCGTTTTGTCGGGCCCGCGGAACATCGCGATGTAGGAATGTGGGGCTGCTGAAAAGGCATCGGGACGGAATACGAACATAAAGCCACCGCGCCGGGTATCGTTCCACCGCACCTCACGGACACTGGTCACTCGCGCACGGATCGTCCGGCCGAGCACCTCAAAGCGGATAGTTTTACCAACATCAATGTCAAACCGATCTCGGATGCTCTTCTCGATCGACACTTCAGTAATAGATGGGTCGTCGTTCCACGGACCGCCGTCGAGATATCGCTCATTCTCCTCGAGTCCGTCGCGGTACGTGACAACATACTCGCGCCCCAGTGAACCTCGGCCACGCACGTCCTCGGTGCTGTCCAAGTTGACCGAGTCGCTTTCAACACCGGTCACTCGGCCTCGTAGCACCGGCAACAACGTCGCCGCCTTGCCCGGAGCGCTCGCCTCAAGCAATTCGCGTACTCCGTCAGCCTGGTCTTGCTGGATATCAAGAAGGAACATGTCGGGGGCATCCTCACGCATCTCCAACGAGAATTCCTCTAGCAAATTCACCTGAAGCGCCCGAACGCCGATCAGAAAGAAGCTGCCGAGACCTACTGCGAGGAGAATCGTCCGCGTCTGATTACCTGGCCGCCCAAGGCTAATAACCGCATGCCGGAGGGGAAACCAGGCAACTCGACTCAACGGTTTGACGATTCGCACTAACGCGCCGGCTGCGAAATGCAGGGCCACCGCGACACCGGCGAATCCCCCGCTCACGTAAGCACCGACACGCCACGAATCAGCCTGCCAACTGGCCACGCTCACGAGCGCACCCGTGATCGAGCCGACCGTGGCGATCCACAACCAGTCGATTTGCCCACTCGGACGCGGCCCGGTTCCACGCAGCAATAGCAGTGGCCGCACGTGTCGAACGTCAAGGAGTGGCACCACGGCAAACAGCAACGAAACCAGTACGCCGATACCCGCGCCTTGCACCACCGCCGAACCCGTCAACCCGTACGCGATCTCACCGTAGCCGGCCACAACGTTGGTCGGCACCGCCTGGAGTGCGACCATGGCCATGGCTACACCGAGCAGGCTGCCGCCCAGGCCGAGCACGACCACCTGCAGCACATAGACGGAGAGGAGTTGCCACGTTGTCGCCCCGAGGCACTTCAGGATTGCGATGGTCCTCAGTTTTTGCTGGACGAAGACGCGCGTTACGCTCCATACCCCGATGCCGCCAAGGATAACGATTACGAATCCAACGAGGCTCAGATAGTTCTCGGCCCGTTTAAGATTGCGTGAAACGCGGTTTTCGGTGTTGTGATACGACCACACTCGCAGGCGGGTCCCCTCAACATCCTCTCGTAGCTGCTCTACAAGCGGTTCAATGTGGGCTTCATCGATCCGGATTAGCGTCTGGTAACGCGCCCGGCTCCCAAAGACGAGTAAGTTGCTCTGCACGACCGCGTCGTGGTGAACCAGTACCCGGGACCCTAGGCTGAAGGCGCTCAACTGATGCCCAGGCTCCACCAGCACAACCCCGCGAATCTCGTAGACGTCATCACCAATGATGATTTCATCGCCGACCTCAACGTCAAACTGGGCGAGGAGCTCGGGTCGTACTAGGGCACCATAATCAGCAAACATCTCAGGGGTAACCGTCGCGCCACCAACTAACTCCAACTCGCCGTAGAACGGGAAGCCGGGCTCAACGCCCCGCAGTTCGACCATCTTCGCCACAGCCTTGGCCGATTCGGCCGGCCGTGCCATCGTCGCAGTCTCAACCGACTCAATCCGATCCAGCACGGGCACTGTTCCGAGCCTGGCGTTGACGATCGCGCGCACCTCCTCAGTCCACGGCTCCCGGCTCTCAACGAGGACATCCGCTGCTAGCAGCGCCCGGGACTCACGCAGGAGCGCATCACGCGCACTCTGAATGATCGACCGCACACCAACAATCGCCCCGACACCGATCGCCACACAGATGAAAAAAAATACCAGCCGCTTCCATGATGCGCGGATCTCTCGTAGCGTCATCTTAAACACGAAGCTGAGTGATGCTTGACTGCGCGTAAGCATGGGAAGAACTCGTCTAGACCGCCGACTCAGATTTCTTGCGATCGCCCGCGCGCGGCCTAACGACCTCGAGCCGCTCCGCCCGACCGTCTCGCATTGCTAGCGTGACATCAGTGTTCTCGGCGAGTTCGCTATTATGCGTGACAAGCACGACCGTTGTACCGTGCCGCCGGTTCACGTCGATTAGAATCTCAACGATATGGTGCCCATTCGCACTATCGAGGTTGCCGGTCGGCTCATCGGCCAGCATGAGCGAGGGTTCCATCGCCAGGGCACGAGCGACCGCGACACGTTGCTGCTGTCCACCGGAGAGCTCTCTTGGAAAATAATTCTCTCTTCCTTCGAGCCCGACTAACTTAACCATACTCATTGCTTTATTTATACTTTCTTGAGTTTTAATACCCTTAATTTGTAGTGGAAAAGCTATATTCTCAACTACAGTTTTATGAGGCAATAAAGCAAAGCTCTGAAAAACCATT
>DBHR01000017.1:0-44397 GCA_002296225.1 Acidobacteria bacterium UBA823
CAAGGTAGCGAAGCCGGTCGGCTCCGGCGTCGCCAAGGCAGGGAAGGCAGTCGGCTCCGGCATCGCCAAAGTGGGTGCTTCAACCGTGAAAGCGTTTTCGGGATTGGGCGCCTTATTAACTCGACCGTTTCGGCGTGGCATTGAGCCAGACGAACGTTTTACTACAACGTCGTAGTTCCTGTTATTCCTAAATGCGGCCACGCGGAGTAAAAATTACCGCCTCGGCTGCGTCGTGAACTTTCTGGCTACGCTCTTGAACCGAAATTAAGACCCATGCGTGTACATCTAGTCAACCCAAGCTATCACTCGTTTGGCACGGCGGTCATCACACCGAGATGGCTCTACGTGCTGGCGGCCGCAACACCCAAGTGGTGCGGCGATCCGATCATCCACGATGAAACGCTCGAGCAGATTGACTTGGACACGATCGAAGAGGGCGACATCCTCGGCATCGGCTTCCACACAGGCAACGCGCTCAGGGGCTACGAGATTGGCCGCGCCGCTCGGGAACGCGGTGCCACAGTGATCTACGGCGGGATCCACTCCACACTCTTCCCGGACGAGGCACGTGAACACGGCGGCGGGCACTCGGTCGTACGCGGCGACGGGGACGTGATCTGGTCGCAGGCTTTGGCCGACTGCCGGGATGGAAAGCTTCTCCCGGTCTACGAGGGTGGGCAACTTGAGGGCACCAGCCTCATCCAGGCGCGCTGGGACCTCATGCCACGTGACAGCTACATGTGGGCCTCCGTGCAGACCGTACGCGGGTGTCCGAAGCATTGCTCGTTCTGCTCGGTCTGGCGCACCGATGGCCAGGAGCCTCGCCAGCCCGCCACCGACGGCGTCCTCAAGGAGATTGTGGCACTCCGGCGTATGGGATACCGCTTCGTCATCCTAGCCGACGACAACTTCTACCCCGTCACGCTGGATGACCTAAAGGCGGCCCGGCGGCGCAACGACCCGTCCGAAGCCGAGCGCCTCGAAGCCATCCGCGCTGAACGGTTCGAACTGATGGACAAGCTGGCGAAGCTTCCCGACGACATGAACTTCTTCACACAGATCACAATGGAAGCGGCTGAGGACCCAGCGTTTCTCGCAGCAATGAAGAAGGCCAGGATCAAGGGCGCGCTAATTGGCGTTGAGTCGATCACGCCCGAAGGCCTGAAGGCAGTCTACAAGAACTTCAACCTCACGGGTGACGTGCTGGTTGACCGGCTACGGGCCTTCCGGAAGCAAGGGTTGCACGTGCTCGGGTCGTTCATCTTCGGCCTGCCGACTGACCGGCCGCCCGTCTTCGAAGCCACCGCCGATTTGGCTGACCGTGCGGACCTAACCTTTGCCCAGTTCGTGATGCTGACACCGTTCCCGGGCACCGTCGACTTCGAGAAATGGGAGAAGACAGTCGGCGAAGACGCCCCAAAGATTAACGGAATCCCCTTGACCCGATTTTGGCTTATCCCGCCGGGACAGCGGCCCAAGATCATTACACCGCATCCAGCCATGTCGGGAGATGACATCCGACGGCTGACGCAGGGGGTGTGGGATCGCTTCTACGCGCTGGGCTCAGTCTGGCGGCGGTCGCAGTTTCTTCCCAACCTCCGAGCACGTCTGCTGTTCCTGCTGTGTTCACTACTCTACCGGCAGATGTACGCGAACACTGGCATCTCGACCGACAGCGCGCGCGTTAAGCGCGCGAACCGAACAGCTCGATTTCTCGCCAAGATGTGCAGGCGGCTGTTCGTGGCCAAGCCGCTCCCCCACCTCCAGGTGCCACAAACAGAAAAGGCGTGAGACCCCGATGCGTGCTTTGCGCACTGTGGGGTTCATCTTGGTGCTCGTCGCTGGCGGGGCCGCAATGTCGGCCTCGGATTACTTCCTCGAGCCTAACCTCACCGTCGCACAGATAACGCGGGAAAGGCCAGGCCAAAACCTCCCTATTTCCCGGGTCGAGCGCTATCGGATGGCCGGCCGGTTCCGCCCGTTGCTCTTCTGGATTAGTCGAGATAATGTCGGCACGGGCCAGATCATCTGGCGGCACGGGCCAGCGGGCGCAGTCGCTTACGAACTATTGATTGGGAGTGATCCGGCGCTCGCGCCAAAAAAGCTTAACCGGTGGGGCTATTTCGCGGAGTCGACCCACGGCAACACCGGCCAGCTTTTCGCCGTTAGAAATTTTCAGATTTCTAAATCGGAGGAACGCTCAGTCGGCAAGCTGCACCCTGGCCCCGGCAATGACGGTAGGCTGCGCGTATTCTCGGCCATCCGCGCCACCGTGCGCGCCGGCCGCTCCGCAGCGAAGAGGTGGACCGCCCGTATTCCAGACAACCTGACGCTACGCGACGTTGACCATGTGCTCACGACAGTGGAACGTGCGCCCGGCGATGCGCGGCACCATGATGAGGTCGTTCCAGACGGTGTACGCTCAGGATTTCTCGCAGCGGTCGCCGACCTGATCAACCGAAGCGTGCAGGCCCACCATACGTCGCCCGCGGCCGTCAAAGCCCTCCGTGAAATCTCGGTTTCCTACGTATACTGGGATTCACTCTACGACCTATCGCTGCGTTCCCACGAAATTAAGCGGCAATTGGACGAGGGCCTGCTAATCACCACAATTCACGGCAAGTTCCAGATACGCAAACGCCTCACCGGAAAGGTGACCCGCTTCGAAGTGAGCTACGGGCTGGACTCGTGTCTGGCCGGCATTCCGGTCTCAATCAAGTACCAGCCGCGCTGGTGGCTACAGGCCGAACTCCTTCGAGAACGCGAATCCGAGCTGTCGGTCCCGTTCGAACCCAACAGCGACCAGCCCATCCGCTCTCCCAGTACCTGCCCCTGACGACCTACTGGCGCGAATGACGTGGTCTGCGCTTTACGAGGTGAACCCGCGGGGGAGCCCAGGAGCTTGACCCTCTCACGCAGCTCAGACGACGCCCTGACCATGCCCAGCTCGCTGCTCGTTATGACCACCGCATGTGGGCCCAACGATGCGCCCGCGGCCAGAAAGAGGAAGCGGGCACATTTGATCTCAGGCCAACACTCCGGTAGATTCTCAACCGAGCAACTTGAACATCAGCATCAGTTCGACGTGCAGCATGCATGTCGAGCTTCCGGTTAACGCTAGGCACCATATGCAGAACACGACGCAGCGTCTTCTAGATTCCATCGTCACTCACAGATCGCCTGGTGGGGGCAAGCAGCGGGTCGTCTTCCTAATACTCACCCTAATCGGCGGGCTGATTCTTTCGGCGTCCTCGTCGGTGCAGGCACAGCGCCCACCCGTCTCGGGCCGCACAGCTGGGGTGTCAACTGGCCATCCGCTGACGACCGCTGCGGCGTTTGAGATCCTCCTACAGGGCGGGAACGCCTTTGATGCCGGCGTCACATCTCTGCTCGTTGGCGGCGTCGTTGAGCAAGACCTTTACGGCTTAGGCGGCGAAGCGCTGATCCTCGTCTATCCGAAAACCGGAGGCAAAGTCATCTCGGTCGTAGGCCAGGGCTGGGCGCCCAAGCGCGCCACGATCGACTGGTATGTCGAACGTAGTCGGGACCTCAACGGCGAGGGGCTCGACCCAGCGGTCGTCCCTGGTGCACTGCATGGAGCACTGACCGTCCTGGAACGGTGGGGCACCATGACGTTTGAGCAGGTCGCGTTGCGAGCCATCAATTACGCGGAACATGGATTCCCACTACGGCCGCGCACAGTCCGATCGATCGAGCGCAACCTAGAGTTCTTCCAGGCGTGGCCGGAAAACCAACGCTACTGGCTGAAACCTGACGGTTCCCTCTATGCGCCGGGCGAGACGATCAAGCTGCCGACCCTCGCGAACACACTCAAGAAGATGGTCGAAGCCGAACGTGAACACGCCCACCTTGGCCGGGCAGGCGCGGTCGCCGCCGCTCGCGACCGATTCTACAAAGGCGACATCGCGCGCGAAATGATCCATTTTCTGCAGTCGAATAACTCGCTGTTTGAGTACGCTGACTTTGCAGAGTTTTATGCCAAGGTCGAGGAGCCGACCCAGGTCGACTATCGAGGCTACACCGTCTACAAGCAAGACTTCGGCAGCCAGGGGCCAGTACTGCTCCAGACGCTGAATATCCTGGAACGATACGACCTCCAGTCGATGGGCCATAACAGCGCTGATTACATCCACACGATCATCGAAGCGATGAAGCTCGCATACGCCGACCGCGACTCCTACTACGCCGACCCGGATTTTGTGGCTGTGCCTCGAACCGGACTCCTGTCGAAGGCTTACGCAGCAACTCGAGCTGCTCAGATCGACATCAGCCATGCATCACCAGCCTTCAGAGCGGGTAATCCGCTGCCGTACGACCCCGAGGTTAACGAGTGGAACTTCTGGGTCGCCGACATTGAGGACGCTCAGGCCACCAATGACGGCGACGGATCCTTTGTCCCATCATCGGGCGGTGTAAAAGACACGACGCATATGGCGATCATCGATGAAGATGGCAATATCTTCGACAGCACGCCGAGCGGTGGTTGGATCGGCGGCGCGGTCATTCTCGGACAAACTGGCATCGGCATGAGCACCCGCGGCGAACAGTTCTGGCTCGATCCGGATCGCGCAAACCAGCTGCGACCCCGCGCTCGGCCGCGCTATACGCTGACACCTAGCATCGTGGCTCGCGATGGTGAGCCGTTTCTCGCGATCGGTACGCCCGGCGGCGACAATCAGGACCAGACGATCCTGCAGAGCTTCTTGAACATCGTCGAATTCTGGGAGGACTGGTATCCGAACCTACACGAGGCGTTCGTCCGGCCGCGCGTCCGTACGCGCCACCTCCTAGGCTCGTTCTGGCCGCACGCCGCTGGCTTTAACCAGATCGACCTCGAATCAAGGATTCCGAGCGAGATCGCCAACGAGCTGCGATCACGAGGTCATCACGTGAACGAAGTGAGCCCGTTCGGCGTCTCAGGGTGCGCTACGGCCGTTATGATTGATCCCTGGACCAACAACCGACTAGCCGCAGCCGACCCCCGCCGAGACTGCTACGCGATCGCCTACTAGGTCTGAGGAGGACCGGAATGCAAGCCCTCGTACTCATCGCGATCGTCATCATCGTCGCTCTCTTCAGCCCGCAGGCAGGGGCGCTGCAACAAGTGCTCACCGAAGCGGAGTTTGACGCGACGATGAAGGAGGTCGGCCTAACGCTCGGGGATGCGGAGGGGCACATCGACGCCAGATACTGGCCGGAAACAGCGGTGGACGGCCAAAGGCTCCGGTCAATGTTCCAAGAGGTCGAAGCATTCTGGAAGGCTCGCGAGGTTGAGGAGGCTGCAATAATGGCTGCTGACGCCATGGCGGCGTCCCGGGCAATGACGACCGCGGCAAAAGAGAACAACCGCGAGAGCGCTAGAACCGCTTTCGGCAAGCTTCGTAGCACTTGCGCTAGATGTCACCTGGATTACCGGGAGCAAACCGACGACGGCTATCAGATCAAGCCACAGTAGTGAAATTGCACGGAAGTTGCTGAAATCTCGCCTCAAGTCTCAGGTGTCTCTCCTCGTAGAATCCAGACAGAATAACCGGTCCGGGTGCGGTGCGCTCACCCCGGCTGTTGTACTTTCCTGCCGAACCGTGCGCATCATACCCAGTAGGGTTGACCCGCGATGCCATACTGATGGGGCCACCTACCACACTACAACCGATGCCATCTAACTATCGCCGTCGCGCACCAGCCCGCGTCATGGCCGCCCTGACGCTCTTGTGGCTAATAACCATCCCGTCGAAAGTGGCCGCGCAAATAATCGTGCGCGACGTAACCGTACAAGCGCTCGTCAGACCCCAGGGTCGGCAGTTACAAATGTTGGTCCGGGTGCCACTCGGCGCGCTACGCGACGTGGATTTGCCTACATACGGAATCGGCTATCTAAACCTTGAGCTAGCTGACTCGCCGCTCCGCGAGGCGGCGAGGCTCCGGGTCGCCCCCGACCTCCAGATCTACGAGGATGGCCAGCCCTTGAATGCCCCGCAGGTTGCGGCGGTTCGGGTGTCACTACCGTCCGATCGATCGTTCATGACGTATGACGGCGCGCTAGCGCACATCCGGAGTCCACGACTGCCGAACGACACGGAACTATACTGGGAACAGGGCGTACTCGATGTCTTGCTCGAGTACTCTATCCGATCGGATCGGTCAAACTTTTCGATCGACACCTCGCTCGAGCGGCCCGGATTGCGGGTCAATACCGTACTGCGGTTTCTACCACCCGAAAGCATCGGTCGACTGTTTGAATTCCCTGGCAATCCGGGGCGCGTTTGGCTCGACCCGAAGTGGCATCAGGCCGCTCGACGGTTTGTGGTGCTTGGATTCGAGCAAATCTTTGATGGTCTCAATCACCTAGTTTTTCTGCTATGTATGGTCATTCCGTTCCGTCGGGCACGAACCATCACGATCATTGTCACCGCATTTATTGTCGCGCACTCAGTCACGCTAACTGCTTCAGCGTTTAGGCTAGCGCCGAACGTCCTCTGGTTCCAGCCGTTCATCGAGACCCTCGTCGCGGTCTCCATCATCTACATGGCGTTCGAGAACATGCTCGGCACCAAGGTTGAACGTCGGGCGAGGAGCGCGTTTGGCTTCGGCCTTGTGCACGGCCTCGCCTTCTCGTTTGCCCTGCCGGAGATGCTGCAGTTCGGGGGAGCGCACGTCGTTGTGTCTCGGCTCTCCTTTAACATTGGCATCGAGATCGGACTATTGTTCGGACTCGTCCTGCTACTCCCGGCGCTCTCCGTTCTTTTCCGCCGCGTCGTGGCCCAACGGATCGGCACTATCGTACTCTCAGTGTTTATCGCCCACAGCGGCTGGCACTGGATGACCGAGCGCATGGGTGAGTTGAGCCAATACCGTTTTCAGTGGCCCCCCTTTGACGCCTTTTTCTTTGCTAGCGCGATGCGTTGGGCGATGTTGGTAGTCATCATTGCCGGCATCCTATGGATAGGACGCGGTTTCCTAGGCCCATCGACACCGCGCGCCGAGGTTAACCGCTAAGCGGCCCCCAAGACCGACGGCACACCCGGTGACTGGCGCCACCGTAATAGGCGGAAAAGGTTCTCGGCGCTATGGTTTGGAGAGGCCATCGACGGCAACTGACAGCTCAGCTGCGTGGCGCTCACCCGCGGCATCCGTATAAGCCACCACGCCGTCGATAATGCGGAGATCGAAAGCATCATCAACGGTTGGCGCCAACAGCACAATCCGCGTTCGACGGCCTGATCCATCTAGATCGCTTATCGGAACGGCATCGGCCGTGGTCGACGATGGAAACCATTGAACATTACTCGGCGCTAATCGCCAAGATAACAACAACACGATTTCCTCAGGCCCACCGCGCGATAGCGTCGCGGTAAAAGGTGTGGATGGCGACCCGGCATCCACAGGCACGCGAGACAGCCATGCCTCGACACGCGGTGCGTTAATAAGATCCACTAGACGCGTACCGGAAATCGAACCGGGCAGGGACAACTCTAGCGTCGAATGCCCTGGGACACACTCACGCTCACACGCTAGCCAGCGCACATCGGCCATGAGTAGCCACATCTCACCGTCGTCCACGTCACGGTTCGACGCGCGAACCTCCGCGTAGAGCAGCACTTCATCTTGGTAGCCGTAACCAATAGTGCCGTTGGGCTGCTCAAACTGGACCGGTATGGGCCAGCGGAGCGAGCCAGCCTCGAATCCCGATGGCAACCGGAGATCGATTGACACAGGCTCGCCCGATCCGCCAGGATTGGCCCAGTGCACGTACCAGCCAGGCTGCAACGTTAGTAGCACACCCAACCTGAATATTTCGCCAGGCTGCACAATGGCGATGTCGGAAATCAGCTCGGCTCGCACCGGCGACCCGAGTCGCGAAATCACCGCCGCTGTTTCGGTGCGCGGCTCGACAGTAGCGGTAGCCGAACCACTCGCCTCGGGTGCTGACGGGTTCGTGCCACAGCGCACCGCTGTTGCCCAAACCAGCATGATAAAGATCGTTTGGGTGAGTGTTGGTCGCGTCACGCCAAGATAGTGTACCCGTGAGCCGAGGTCTACGGCCACCCTCCGGCTACCGCACGGCTGGTAAGTTCAGCTAGCCCTGACCCTCGTAACGGACAGGTGCGCCCAGGCACCGGAGGACCGTAACTGAACGTTAATATAATGCGGAACGGGCAGGGCGGACGCCCTGCCCCGTCGTAACTTACAGAGAACGCCGGATAGTTCAGGCTACCTTCTCGACGTCAATCTCCTTTACCTCATCACCACCGATTTCGATCCGTCGCGGCTTGGCGCTTGCCGCAAGCGGTAGCGTCAACTCAAGCATACCGTTCTGGAAGCTTGCGTTTACCCTGTCACCTTCAACCTTCTCTGGCAGTGTGAAGGCACGCTCAAACCGCCCATAGCGGATCTCTGAGACATGGAGCTCGTCTTTCCGGTTCGTTTCGGTTCGCTCCCCCTTGATCGTCAACGTGTTGCCGTGTAAATCGACGCTCACGTCCCTCTGGTCAATGCCAGGTAGGGCAATTCGCAACTGCCAACCATCGTTGCCCGACGTCACCTCAGTCGCGGGCACCCAAGGGCCTTCGTTCGCCAGCACAGGAACGGTTCCCCACGTCCGGCCAAACAGGTGGTCCACCTCTCGGTGGAGGTCGGTCAACTCATCGAACGTATTCCATCTACTCAACATCACACTTACCCCCCTCTTTGGTCTCCTGAGACATCAGTCCATATTTCCGTTGCCAATATATGACTAATGTTATAGCAAACTATATGAGTTATAGCAACTCAATGTTTTCATATTCCTGAGCACAGACCATCCCTTCGCAGGAAACGCCATAAAATCAACAGTTTAGCTTGATTCTCACTACAGGGCTGACCTGGGCTGACCGCGAGGTTGAATCCCAGGCATGATTCGGCTAACGTTGAAGCAGTGACGGCTGCGCGTGGCCTCGTCCCCAGCCATCAGACTAACGGACCCGGAGAATCGAGGATGACATTCTTGAGAACATTTTCCATCTTGACCCTACTGTTCGCAGCCTCAGCACTCCACGCAGTCAACCAGGATACCGAGTCAAAAACAATTCAGGACGGTGTCTATACCCAGGCGCAGGCTGCACGAGGCTCCAAGCTCTGGCAGAACATCTGCGGCGAATGTCATGTAGGCGATGAATTCGTTGGCGAGGCCTACATGGGTAGCTGGTCAAACGTGCCGGTCGCCGAACTATTCGACCTGATTACGGTTACGATGCCTGAGGATAATCCCGGGAGCCTCCTGGATGCGGAGTACGCGGCAGTCATCGCGTACGTCTTAAGCCTCAACGGGCTCCCGCCTGGCGAAGATGAGTTGCCTGCCGCCTACGAGGCACTGCAAGAGATCCTTATTCAGGGTCCCTACGTCCAGTAGCCGTGGAGGGCGTCCACGGGATCGCTGTACGAAACCCATTGCCACGCAGCATGTGGCGATGGGTTTTCTTTCACCCGTCCGCCAAGTCCGCGTCACCCAGTGAGAACAATCTTTCCTGCCGTTTGCCGCCCTTCCAGAACGCGGTGCGCCTCTGCCGCATCAGCCAGCGGGAAACGACGACCGATCTGAACGTGTAGTAATCCGTCGGCGACCGCGTTCAGGACGGCTCCAGCTCGCAGTTCGAGCTCGGCTCGGTCACGCATATAGTGCACTAGCGAAGGACGGGTCACGAACAAGGAACCGAGCGGGTTAAGGCGATTCAAATCGACCGGCGGCACCGGCCCGCTGGACTGCCCGAAGAGCACCATCATGCCCCTCGGTTTGAGCGATTTTAGGCTCCCCTCGAACGTTACCGCGCCGACCGAATCGTAAACAACATCAACGCCGCGACCATCGGTCCACTGGGCGACGCCGTCCACGAAATCCTCAGTCACATAGTTGATAACGTGATCGGCGCCCGCCTTTTGCGCGAGTGCCGCCTTGTCAGACGTCGAGCAAGTGCCCACAACTCGGACACCCTCCCGCCTGAGCATTTGGACCAGAAGCAGACCGACGCCTCCGGCCGCAGCATGCACGAGCGCCGTGTCACCGGCACTTGCTGGCCGCGTGGCGTGCACGAGGTAATGCGCAGTCATCCCCTGGAGCATCACCGCAGCTGCTGCCTCGTCGGGTACTCCAGATGGAATGATGATTAGTTTGTCGCCCGGTACATTGGCAATCTCCGCGTATGAACCTGGTACCATCGCCCAACAGACCCGGTCGCCAGATGACAACCCCTCAACGCCTGAGCCCACCATCTCGACCGTGCCCGCCCCCTCACGTCCGAGAACGATCGGCAACTCAGCCGGATAGAGTCCGGTCCGAAAGTAGACGTCAATAAAGTTGACGCCAGACGCGGACACTTTGATCCGTACAGCGCCCGCACCAGGCGGACCGGGATCGTAGTCTTCATAGGCCAATACCTCGGGCCCACCGGTTTGCCGAACCAACACCGCGTGGGGCATTACCGAACCACCTTTCTCGCAATCATGATAGTCGCTTCGCCTCGTCGCGGAAGAACTGTTGAACCCGCTGAGCAACCAAGATCTCCTCGCCGTCATTCATACATCGCGTCTGGATAGCTTGACCAGTTATAGCGATCCGAGGATCACCATTCTTGAGCCCATCACGAACTTCTGCAGCGGACAGTGGCACGGTGTTTTCGTCCCAGGTTAAGTCAACCCGAGGTTTACCACGGTCATCTTGCGGGACATCGGCCACGAGACCTGGCATTCCCTGGAGCTCGTTAGCAATGTACTCAGCCTTTCGTCGCCAATCGGCATACATTCGATCGTGATCTAATCCAACGTAGCGGTCGAGTGCCACAAGAAAACCCATGATCTCTTCCTTCCCAACCTTCATACCGCGTCCTAAGTTCGCATTGGGTGCTGCGTGTAATGTGGCCGCTTCGATCAGATCTCCCCGACCGGCCAATATTCCGGTCGACTGTGGTCCACGAATGCCCTTCCCTCCGCTAATTACAACCAAGTCCGCACCAGCATCAATCCAACGAGTCAGGGTCGTCGTTGGTGGCAATTCGGATGCGGCATCTACAATCACCGGGACAGCTGCTCGACGCCCGAACTCCAGTAATTCGTGAACTTTCATAACCTTGGGTTGGTTTTCGGTTTGATAGTCAAGCCGAGCAAGGCCAGAAATCATCGCCGTATTCGAATTAATCGCATTGGCAAACTGTTCTCGCGTCTCAACGCTAATCATCGTCATACCTGCGGCACGATATGCCCGATCGTAACCGAATCGTCCTGATGTCTGAGTCAAACACTCACGTTTGGACCACGTGGGATGTGGTAGAGCGTCAATTTTCGCTTCGTCGTTACCTGTCAAACAAGCCGCCGCCCCTAGAATCATGGCTGAAAATGAACCGCTGGTAACTAACGCAGCCTCGGCACCAAGAACCTCAGCCAGACGTGCACCAGCTGCTCGCGTCAGTTCGTGCATATCAACAAAATGCTCGTTGGCCTCGATCATCGCTTGCATTACTTCAGATGGCATGCGAGAACCACCCAGTGCGGTGATGTGGTCCATCGCTGGTAGATGAGGCTTAAGACCAAGCATCTGGGTGTAGATGTTGTTGCTGAGCGCTTGCCTCGCGGCCATGGCCGCCTCGACATTCAGTAAACGTGCCGGTGCGGCACTGCCGCGGGTCGCACAGGCCCCGGCGGCTCCTCCAAGTAACGTCGCACCGAAGAACTCACGGCGGCTGAGCCGTGCACGATCCGATTGCGTTGACGAGGGATTGGACTGAAACATCTAGACCTCCAGTTCTTTGGGCTAACGGGAGCAACGAAACTCAGTGGCGCGGGAACATGCCCAAGACGCGGCCATCGTGGCACGAGGTTCGGCCAGAACGCAAGAGTGCCTGTTTACGTCCCAGAACGTAATGAAACCGTAACGGCGATGGCACCATCCGACCGCTCGTGACAAGATGTTCGGACAACTTCAGGAGGTCACGATGCGCAAACACCTCGAGCTATTCCTCCCCTTAGCCATGATCGTCACCGGTCTTTGGGCCGTTTCGGCGCAAAGCACGGATGAGCGCGCTCGGGCGAGAGACCTGGGCGTTGAACCTGGTGTATTTCCGCCCGGTGCGCTGAACGCCATTACTGACGTGGCGGGGGTGCGCGTAGGCCACACCACGATCATTGCGGGCGATGACCTGCGTACCGGCGTGACCGCCATCGTGCCGCACAGCGGCAATCTCTTTCAAGAGAAGGTAGCCGGCGGCGTGTTTGTCGGTAACGCGTTCGGCAAGCTTGCGGGGTCAACGCAAGTCGACGAACTGGGCACTATCGAAACGCCGATCATACTGACCAACACGCTGAGCGTCGGCACGGCTGTGGCCGCAACAGTCGCCTATACCCTGCAGCGCGAGGGCAACGAGAATGTGGGTTCGGTCAATGCGTTGGTCGGCGAGACCAATGACGGCGGACTGAACGACATTCGAGGCCAGCACGTGACCAACCGGCACGTCTGGGCAGCTATCGACAACGCGAACAGCGGACCAGTTGCCGAGGGATCGGTCGGCGCGGGCACTGGAACCCGTGCGTTCGGCTGGAAAGGCGGAATCGGTACGTCCTCACGTCACCTGCCGGATCGTTTCGGCGGCTACACGGTGGGCGTCTTAGTCCAGAGCAACTACGGTGGGGTTCTGATGATGGACGGCGTGCCAATCGGTAAGGAGTTGGGCCGTTATTCCTACGCGCCCCCGCAACAGGCAGACGGGGTCTCGTCGACATCACCCATTGATTTCGTTGACGAAGGTAATGGGTCGTGCATGATTGTTGTCGCCACCGATGCTCCAGTGGATGCTCGGGATTTAAAACGGATCGCGGCGCGTGCGGTATTCGGCCTCGCCCGTACGGGTTCGTCTTACAGCAATGGTAGCGGCGATTTCGCAATCGCATTTACGACGTCTTCCGAAATGCGCTCATTATTCGGGGACCGGACGCCACGACCCCGGTCGGTGCTACAGCCGGATGCACTGTCACCGCTCTTTCAAGCGACGCTCGAGGCAACCGAGGAAGCAGTCTACAACTCGATACTGCAGGCGACGACCGTCACAGGCAAGGGCCGCACTGCAGAAGCGATCTCGATCGAGCGGGTGACGGAAGTTCTCCGCAAGTACGGCCGCGGGCGGTAAAGACGGACGAGGTTCAAAACCTCGCGAAACTCCACGCGCCGGTGATCTTCTCGACCAGACGCCTAATCGTGCCATTCAGGCACCCGGAGTGGATTCGTACCAGCTCGAACGAGCGCTCCAGTCGAATTCTGCACGGCACGGTCACCACAAGAATTGACGGCGCAATGCCACCCGGCTAGGATGGCGTCAGGCGCACGCCTGCATGTCGACGGCCCGACACATCTCCCTGGAGGTTATCCGCGACGCTGCAAGCGCCATTTATGGCGTGGCAGTGCGCACGCCGCTGGTTCGCCTGCCGGTGCCCGACGATTCGGCGCTCGGCCGATCCAGCGGCGCAGAGCTATACCTAAAACTCGAGACACTGCAATCGATCGGCTCGTTCAAGATTCGAGGTGCCTACAACGCTATCCGTCAACTGACACCTGACGAGCTATCACGAGGTATCTGGACGGTCAGCGCAGGCAACGCAGCTCAGGGCGTGGCACTGGCCGCGCGTACCCGCGGCGCCTCCTGCTCAGTGATGGTGATGGACACGGCACCCACAACGAAGTGTGCCGCGATCGAGCGGCTCGGCGCTCGGTTGATCAAGGCCAGCCACGACGAGTGCTGGCAGACCGTCGAGTCGCACACGTCAGAACGGATGGACGGCGTGTTTGTTCATCCGTTCGACGACGACCGGTTCATTGCCGGCAACGCCACCACCGGACTCGAGATTTTTGAAGACCTCCCGGACGTGGATGCGGTCATTGTGCCAGTCGGCGGCGGCGGTTTGATCGCGGGCCTCGGCAGCGCGCTACACGCGCTCAAACCCGGCACGAAGATCTTGGCAGCTGAGCCGAAGACCGCCGCGCCGTTGGCAGTATCGCTTCGCGCCGGTGCAGCGAGCCGGTTTCCCGACTGGGAGGCCTCGTTCGTCGACGGCGCCGGTGGCAAGGCCATCCTCCCGTCGATGTGGCCACTCCTGTCGACCCTCGTCGACGATTCGATTGTCGTCTCGCTCGACGAAGTTGCGCACGCCATGCGCTTGGTGGCAGAGTGCGCGCACATTATTGCGGAGGGCGCCGCAGCCTGCGCCGTCGCGGCCGCACTGACGGGGCGCGCCGGTAGTGGCAAAATCGTGGCAGTCGTCTCGGGTGGCAACATTGATCTCGCGCGGTTTGCTTCGTTGACGACGGACAGCGAATGACACAAAGGGTACCTAGGGGCCAGAGATGGTGAAACGGCGGGGTCCGGAGCCTCCCCCACTACCTCAACGGATCGATCGCCTGAATGAGTTGGCGCTCGACCTTTGGTGGACCTGGAACGCAGGCGCTAGAGAACTCTTCAGGCGTCTTGACTACCCCCTGTGGCGTTCCACGGCCCACAACCCGGTCCGCATGCTGCGCACACTCCCGCCGGAGCGGCTTCGGGTGGCTGCTCGCGATCGTTCCTTCGTCCAGCTCTACGACGCAGCGATCGAAGGGCTTGATCGGTCACGCTCTGCCAAGGACACGTGGTGGACCCAACAGGGCGTGGACTTGACGGGTCGATGCATCGCTTACTTTTCAGCAGAGTTTGCGTTACACCAGTCGCTCCCGATTTACGCCGGCGGGCTTGGTGTGCTGGCCGGAGATCACCTCAAGGAAGGGAGCGACCTCGGCCTGCCTCTCGTCGGTGTCGGATTCATGTATCCGCAAGGCTATTTTCATCAGTCGGTGTCATCCGAAGGGTGGCAAGAAGAGATCTACGAACAACTGACCTGGGCAGACGCCCCAGTCGAGCCGGCCATGACGCCATCCGGCGAGCCGGTCGTGATCGCCGTGCCACTCGGTGAACGAACAGTGTTAGTGGCGGTCTGGAGGGTTCGCCTCGGCCGTTCGAAGCTCTATTTATTGGACACGGACCTCGAAGAAAACGCCCCGTGGGACCGGGAACTCTCCGCGCGGCTCTACGGCGGAGACCGGGAGACCCGCATCCAGCAGGAAATCGTGCTCGGTGTGGGCGGAGTCCGGGCCCTACGGGCACTCGGTTCAGACCCAGCCATCTGGCATCTAAACGAGGGCCACGCGGGCTTCGTGGTGCTTCAGCGACTCCGGGAAGGTTTGGAGCGTGGCAACGAGTTCGACGCCGCGCTCGAGGAAATCCGCCGCACGACGGTTTTCACGACCCACACGCCGGTACCCGCTGGGCACGACGCCTTCCCTTTTAACCTCGTCGAAACCCACCTCGCCGGCTGCTGGGGCTCTCTGGGCGGTCACCGAGAAGACTTCCTTGCACTCGGTCAGTACGACAACGGCACCGGACCGGAATTTAATATGACTGCGCTCGCCATGCGAACGTCCGGCTCAGTCAACGCCGTAAGCGAGCTGCACAGCCAAGTAACCCGCGACATGTGGGGGTCGCTCTGGCCCGACCTCCCGGCGAGCGAACGCCCGGTAAGAGCACTCACAAATGGCATCCATCTATCCACTTGGATCTCACCCGCATTGGCAAACTTACTCGATCGTTATCTCGGCGAGCACTGGCGAGACGAGCATGACGACCCTAAGGTTTGGGAGCGCGCGCTCGAACTTCCCGACAACGAGCTGTGGTTGGTACGACGGTCGCTTAAAAACTATCTCTTCGCGTTCATCCGTGAACGGGCCCGACAGCGCTGGTCACAAGAACAGGTGAGCGCGGCACGCGTCGTCGCCGCCGGGACACTGCTCGACCCAGCGGCCCTGACGATCGGCTTCGCCCGGCGCTTCACTGGCTACAAGCGTCCGGAGCTGATTTTTCAAGATTCCGAGAGACTCGCGCGGATCCTGAACGCACCGAAGGCTCCTGTGCAGATCGTCTTCGCCGGTAAGGCACACCCGGCAGATGACGTCGGCAAGCATCACTTACAGCAAGTATTCAAGCGCGCGCTCGATCCGATCTTCGGTGGTCGGATCGCGTTCGTGGACGATTACGACATACACGTGGCACATTTCTTGGTCCAAGGCTGCGATGTCTGGCTGAATACCCCACGCAAACTCCTCGAGGCCAGTGGGACGAGCGGCATGAAGGCCTCCCTAAATGGTGTGCCGCATCTCAGTATCGGCGATGGATGGTGGGCTGAAGGGTACAACGGCACGAATGGTTGGCTAATCGATAGCGGCGTCGTGGCGCTCGACCCGAACGCTGCCGACGAGGCTGACGCTTCAGCACTCTACGGGCTCTTGGAGAACGAGATTGTACCCGCGTTTTACGACCGCGACGAGAGCGACGTTCCCCACCGATGGCTACGGGTCGTCAAGGAAGCCATCCGATCGGTCGCCCCTCATTTCAACACCCGTCGAATGCTGAAGCAGTACGCACAGCAGATGTATCTCTCCGCGCTCGAACCGGACTCTCGGTGACCTCGGCCCACCCGCCGTACCGCACACCGGTGAGCGAAACTGCGCGAGGTGACGCGGAACCGCGTGCCCCTCCAAGCACCCACTTGCCGCGTTACAGCGGTCGGTCTAAACTTTAGTTCATGTCACGTAAGTTGGTCACTGGGTCACGCTGTGCGCTCTGTGGCGCGAAAGACGTGTCGGAACCTCGCCGCGATGCCCGATACTGCCGCAACTGTTGGGAGAAAAGAATCGCGGTCGAGGAAGTTGTCGCGCGCGAGTTCGAACTGAAGCGGTACATCCGCGCGGAAAGTGGCGAGAAGTACCTCCTCTACCATTCGACGATCAAACGCCCCTGCGGCCAACTCGTCATCCTAGACGACGGCTACAACCTATTCCTGACGCTAGTCCTTTACCCAAGCTTTATCTGGGATGACCCAGCGTACCATCTCGATCACGACCCCGAGACTCGTTCCTTCGCGGAGATCGTGGTCGACAAGGTGGCCACCGACGTCGTTGAGCCCTGGGGTGGTGGCCAATGGCATTTGGAGGTCTTCCGGTCGACGAATCCCGAGCCAGACATTTGGAACTGCGAAATGTGACCCGAATTGCTCGTTTTCGACCGAAGTTGAGGTTTTCGGCCGCTACCCCTATAATCCGTGTTCTTACACTCGGGGAGGGAGTTATGAAGCACTTCAACCTTGTTCTAGTGATTGCTTTGGCCGGCATCAGCGTAACGGCTATCGGGTGCACCGGAACGGAGAACGCGGGCAGCAGTGAGCCCGCCGCCGAAGATACCGCTGCTCCGGCTGCGGGCGCCGTCGAGGAAGCCTTGACGCCGGCAGCTAACACCAACGACGAAGCTGGTAGCGGGGACGAGGCGGAAGAACGACCGCGGTTCATCGCGCCCATGCGGGGTATTGCCGACATCGCGCACCTACGGCCGGAGACCAAGGTCGAGAGCGGTGACGTCGTTACTCGGATTACCTTGCAAAATCGAGCGACCGGGGCGATCGCCGGCCTGAAGGTAGAGGAATTTTGGTGGGATAAAGCCGGTAATCCACTACCGGGTGACGCGCAGCGCGTTGCCCAGCCGCTCATGCCAGGTCAGGTCATCACGATCGAACTGCGCGTCCCGCGCGACAACCGTATGAGCCAGAATCAATATAAGTTCACCCACGCCAACGGCGAGATCAACGCTACGCTGGTCCCCGAGCTTCCTGACCCCGAAACAGAGGAAGCTGGGGGCGAGGAAACTCAAAGCTAGACGCCTGCAGCGATGGGAACCAGTCTGAGGTCGGCGGGCAACCGCCGGCCTCTTGTCATGTACGGGTGTTTCTCGAAATTATCGCAACGCTCTACAACCCGTCCTGCGGAGCCACGTGCAGACGGAACGGTACTTCGCGTGCGGCGACCGCGTTCCCGAGCCTCGAACGCGCCTCCGTACGCAAGATGTAGAGGCCAGCATCGACCCCCTGTAGCGGAATTCTGAGCGCATGTCCGTATCCCCCACGCTTCCCTTGCAGCTCCCTGCTTGACCGGACATCAGTAAAGTCGAAGACGATACGCCCGTCCGTGGCCCGGATCGTCGTCGTGATATCCACCGTGTGCTCCCGTTTCAGTTCGTTATCGTAAATCTCTGCAAACACGAACAACTCGTCGCCAAGCGTAAAGTCACGAAGAGTGGTTGGCTGGGTCGGCAAAACTTCTTTGAACTGTTCGTCGGACCTGGCCGTCGGCGTCCGACTCGCATCGGCGGAAGCCAGGACGATCCCGCTCACATGCAACAGGTTCTCGGAAAAGTCCGGCACCGTTAGGTCGTGCAAGATGCTCCCGCTCCGGCTGCTACCAGTTTCGAGCGACGCCACCCGCACCTGATAACGACCCGGCTCAAGATCGAACCGTGAGATCACCTTTAAACCATAGCGCGACACCAACTCGTGCGTCTCCGGCTTCAGCTCGAGACCGAGCACCTGGCTCTCACCCCCGGCAATCTTTCCCTCTTCATCGAGGATTGTGAGCGACAACTCGACCGTATCTTCGAAGAGACCGTTCCGCTCTGTAAACCTTAGGTCGCGCCCATCCATTTCAACCACGAAGGCGACCGAAGCCTTCGGACGCTCCCCCAGAAACGGCGCCGCCGAGACGCCTAGTGTGAGCCCACTCACAGGGAGCGGACTGTTCATGACTTCACGGAGTGCGTCGGACGCACCCTCAACCTCGAGGAACTCGAACTTTGGTGCCCGCCCCCGCGACGCCTGGTATCCCTTTCGCGAGCGGACAACGAGGCCTGGGCGCGTAACACGAACCTCAATCGTACGGTCCTTACCGTCACGCCGGTCGTTGGTTGGGTAATACCCAAGCACGTAGTAGGCGCTGTTGTCTTCGATGATGCGGGTAAATGCGTTCGATAAATCGTTCGAGTTGATGAACGCCATGCCCCCCGTCCCGTCGGCCAAGTCCTGCAAGGTGTCTTGCGCCAACCGAAGGTTATAGCGCAGCGAGTCGTTGGTTAGTCCGGTCTGGCCCCCGGTTGAGAGGTCGTCTGGAATAAGCACGGCGTCAATCTCGTCGGACCCGGTCGTCGCCATACCACGAGGGTCGAGCGTGTAGAGCGCCACGTTCGCCTGAGCGGCTGCGCCTATGGCTCCCTTTAGCTCGGACATGAGCGTTGAGGCATAAGGAGAATTCATTACATCGTAGATGTCGTAGTCGATTCCCTGGCTCATAAAGACCACGGACTTCCGGCGGCCGCGCACGCCCGCAAGCCAATCCGAAAGATAACGGAGCGTTTGGAGTGTGGCGCGCGCATTCCTGCCCCGCTCAAAGTCGAGCTCATCGACAACGCGTGTTTGCGGCTCTTGGCCGAGATAGCGGAAATAGGTATCTGTCCGCCCCATCACGCTGGAACGGGAACCTTGTCCACTGAACTTATCCACGGCGTCCAAAAGCAAGCGCCGGTTGCCAGTGAACCCCTGTGACGCGTCGGCACGCCCGCTCGTGAAGAAGACCGAGGTGAAGTCATTGGCGCCGATGTACCGCTCAATGAACTCCTTGGCGGCCGCCTTTGTGTGACTCGCGCGCAGCGGCGTCGTCTGTAAGTCGTCAAGCAGAAGAACGAAGACCCGGCCGTCGAACAGCCGTTCGTTCGAACTGACGTCGGGCTCGATCGGCTCCGACGAAAACAGCGTCCGTTCGGCGTACTCTACCGGAATGTTAACCAAGGAGAAGGCGCTAATCTCCTGCACCTCTCTGTCTTCGAGGATCTCAAAGTCATCGAGCGTTAGGTCATTGACGAAGTTGTCGTCCTCGTCGGTGACAACCGCGTCCACCTCGACATAGTTAACTTCCAGCCTGAACGTCACCGGCGGCGGCTGCACTGGCTCCGGCGTGCTCTGCTGGGCCACGACCCCAACGGTCAGCCCCAGCCCGAGCAACCCCAGCCACACGGACCTGCGAAAATGCGACATCTGCGACTCCACACCGATACAGTGACACGGAGGGACGGCCTGGTGCTGATGGTTGGCCCCAGCCGGCCTGTAGGATGCCATCTTCACTGATTTCCTCTCACAGGCTCCTCATTATAGGAGCATTGACCGTCCAAATGATCCGTCGGGGTGTCTCAGCCTTGACCTGTATAGACGTGCGAAACCGGAAGAAAGTCTCAGTCTAGGCATATAACGTTCCCCAGTGTTGGAAAGACCACTGACTAGAGCTTGGTCCGGCAAGAGCCGACCCGAGCGACACGCACGCTTGTCACCGACCGCACCAAACCAACGACACCCAGCCGACGTCTTATTCCTGAAAGACCTGTTGGCCAGGTGCACCGCAAGCGGACTGCTATACTCGTAGCAATGCCCTTGAATATTCCGGCGATTCAGGTGGCGCTTCGTGCCAACGGATTGGACGGGTGGCTCTTGTACGATTTCCATGGCTCCAATCAAATCGCGAGCCGTCTCGCGGGGTTGTCTGCTAACGGCAAGATGGCGACCCGCCGCTGGTACTACTTGATCCCAGCCGAAGGCGAACCATGCGGGTTGGTAAATGCGATCGAGCGACACAACCTCGACGCACTCCCAGGACCGAAACAGGTCTACGCAGGTCGACAGCAGTTGGAGGCCAAGCTGCGGACACTGGTCTCCGGGCGGCGGCGGCTTGCGATGGAGTATTCGCCGGACTGTGCGATACCGTGCATCTCGCGGGTCGACGCCGGCACGGTCGATTTACTTCGGCGCTTTGACATTGAGCTAGCCTCGTCAGGCGATCTAGTGCAGCGGTTCGTTGCTAGCTGGGACGAACGCGCGCTCGCATCCCATCGGAAGGCGTCCGAGCGGCTTCACCGAATCAAGGACCGCGCGTTCGACGAAGCCGGTGGCGCGTTACAAAAACGGCGGGGGTTGACCGAATACGACCTACAGCAGCAGATGGTCGGTTGGTTCGCCGAGGAAGGGCTAGTAAGCGACTCGGCGCCAATTGTGGCCGTACAAGAACACTCGGGCGACCCACATTATCTGCCGCAAGCACACAGCAGCCGAACGATTGGCGCCGACGCAGTCTTACTGTTAGATCTATGGGCTAAGTTGGACGAACCTGACGCGGTGTTTGCTGATATTACGTGGATGGGCTACACAGGCCGTATGGTGCCGGAATCAGTGCGCGAGGCATTCGGCGTCATCACCGCGGCGCGGGACCAAGCTATCAGGATCATTGAAGTGGGGGCACGCGAAGAACAGCCGCTCCGGGGCTGGGAAGTCGACCGTGCCACACGGGACGTGATCCAACGAGCTGGATATGGGGACTGGATGCTACATCGAACCGGGCACAGCCTTGGCGAGGTAGTCCATGGGGACGGAGTGCACCTAGACGACTACGAAACCCACGACGACCGATTGCTCCTACCTGGCACAGGGTTGACTATCGAGCCTGGCGTCTACAGCGACAGCTTCGGCGTGCGTACCGAGGTCAACATGTACATCGGTGTGCGAGAGGCTCTGGTGACCGGACCCCGGCAGGCGGAGCTCGTAACAATTACCTGAGGTTACAACGACAGAACGAGTCGGGCGGCAACGTTCACGCACGGGGCCGCGATAGAACACTTGCTGATTTTGGAGGAATTAATGCCCACCCGAAGAACTACCGTCTTCTCTATGGTGCTAATTGCGGTCGCCTCTATGGCCGTTGGCATGGTGCTCACATCACGGCTCGACCTGTCATCAAGCTCAGCAGCACAGTCGTTCAGTTTGCCATTGATGAACAGCGACCCCGTCACGGGCACGATCGACGCCCAGACTTTCCGTCGGATCGCAACCGCACAAACCCCGATGGTCGTCAACATTAGGACTGAATCGCGTCGACTAACACAGGACCTGACGGACTTCTTCGGGGGCGACGACATGTTTCGACGGTTCTTCGGACAGCCCGAGCCGAGACGGCAGCCGCGCGAGGAATTCACGCAGGGTGCTGGCACCGGCTTCGTGATCGGCGAAGACGGCTTCATCCTAACGAACAATCACGTCGTGGAAGGTGCCACGAAAATCGAGGTGGGCTTCTTCAACGACGAGACCTCAGCCTACTACGAAGCGCGCGTCGTGGGACGCGACCAACTGACTGACAGCGCTCTAATCGAACTCATCGAGTACCCAGACAAAGCGCTCCCTGTCGCCAAGTTTGGCGACTCGAGCCAGATGCAGCCTGGCGATTGGGTGATGGCGATCGGCAACCCGTTCAACCTGGCGCATACGGTCACGGTCGGCGTCATAAGCGCGATTGGCCGACCGTTTCCAGTAGCTCCGGGTCGCCGGCAGGATGTCCTCCAGACCGATGCGGCAATCAATCCTGGCAACTCTGGCGGCCCGTTACTCAACATCCGCGGTGAAGTGGTCGGCATCAACACCGCTATTGTGAGTGACAGCACCGGCAATCTTGGCGTCGGATTCGCAATTCCGATCAATGCTGTTCGCGAGCTATTGCCTCAACTCCAAAGCGGCAAGGTTACCCGTGGACGCATCGGTGTGCAGATCACCGCCGTGCAGCCAGAAGCAGTTGAGGCATTCGGTTTGTCCGACACGCAAGGCGCGGTGATCGCAAGTGTTGAACCGGACGGGCCAGCAGCGCGAGGTGGACTCGAGCCTGGCGATGTGATTATCGAATACAACGGGGCCCCTGTGCTCGATACAGGCAACCTGCAGGAACAGGTTGCGCGCACTGCACCAGGCACCGAAGTGCCAATCGCCGTTATGCGGGACCGTGAGAAGACAACTCTCGAAGTAACCGTTGAAGAGCTCGACCTAGAATCCGAAGGACAGCCGCGCGTGGTTAGTAATGAGAATCAAAGTACTGGATTTGGAATTGTCGTCGCCGACCTCAGTCGCGAGTTGGCCCAACGCCTTCGGGCGCCGAGTGACCTGGTCGGCGCCGTCATCATGGAACTCGAACCTCGGGGTGCCGCGGCAAGAGCTGGCATGCAGCAGGGTGACATCGTCATCGAAGTTAATCGGGTCGCAGTTAACGGCGTCAGCGATGCTGTGGAGCAATTGCAACTCGTCGAATCTGGTGAGACGGCATTCTTTTTGATTTGGCGTGGTGGCAGCGAAATTTTCATCCAGGCGACAAAGGAGTGACCTACCTCCGTTAGAATCCATGCGCCTCCGCGAATTAATCGTCGAGCGGGCCCGCGCGAACGGCCCGCTCACATTCGCGGAATACATGGAACTGGCACTTTACCATCCTGAACTCGGTTACTACGCTCGCGCGGGCCAGCGTTCTGGTCGCGCGGGCGACTTCTTCACCAGCGTTGACGTTGGAGCAGTGTTCGGCGAACTGCTAGCGCGGCAATTCGTCGAAATGTGGTCGATCGTAGACGCAATGGGTAACAGGCCAGGATTCGACATTGTTGAAGCCGGTGCCGGCAACGGGCGCCTGTCACGAGACATCCTGGATGCAGCAACCCGGACCCCGCGTTTCTACGACGCTATCCGCCTACATCTGTCAGAACGTAGCAAGGACGCGCGTCGCAAACAAGCCGACGTGCTCGGCCCTCATGCAGACAAGATCGCCTCCAGCAGGTCAGAGTTGCCTGATGGGGTTCGCGGCGTCATCTTCGCCAACGAACTACTCGACGCGTTCCCTGTCCATCGAATCGAAATGACCGTGGATGGTCTCTGTGAGATTAACATGGACACAGACGGTGATCGGCTCGTCGAGCGCCTCCAGCCTGTTCAAACGCCCGCCGTCCTGGAGTATTTAGAACGGCTTGGCGTCGCGTTGCCTCTTGGTTCTCGCGCCGAAATCAATCTCCTCGCACTGGCTTGGATCCGGACCGCCGCCAAGCGGCTCCGCCAGGGCTTCATCGTGCTGATCGACTACGGCGATGACGCATCGCAGCTCTACGGCGCAGCGCGACGCCATGGGACACTCGCTGCATACCGCCGTCACACCCAAGCAATAACCGAGTCGGAATGGCGTGATGCACCGGGCGATTGGGACCTCACATCGAATGTCGATTGGACGTCGGTGACTCGTTGTGCCGAACACCACGGCTTGCGGTGCCTTGGATTGCTGGACCAAACCTATTTTCTGCTCGGGCTCGGTGGTGCAGAGATCGCCGCGAGCCAGACTGGTGATGGGCTCAACGGGCTCAAGCGGCGCCTTGCCGCAAAGACGCTACTCATGCCTGGCGGACTCGGCAGTACGCACAAAGTGATGATCTACGGTAAGAATGTTGGTTCGCCGGCGCTCCGTGGAAGCTCTTACGGCATGCGGGTAACCTAAAGCCGCACGCACGGTTACCGTAGGTCCAACACTAGTATTCTCGCTATAATCCCAGAATTCGGGCGCTGGATGCAGACAAGGTCCTTCTGCCTCAGGTGAACGCTGGGAACGAGACCACAACCCCCAACATGCTCCTCGAGCGAACACTGTGACCGATCGGATCCCGGTTCAGGCTCTAGTGCTGACCGCTGGACTTGGCAGTCGTCTCCGCCCATTGAGCGACGTCCGCGCCAAGCCGGCCGTCCCAGTCGCTGGAGAGCCCCTCGTGCGGCGCGTACTGCGCTGGCTGGCTGGGCAAGGAGTGCGTGATGCCCTATTGAACCTCCACCATCGTCCAGAAACGATTACGCGTGTCGTCGGTCATGGAGGGTCACTCGGCCTCCACGTACGCTACGCCTGGGAACCTCGCCTACTCGGCTCGGCGGGTGGACCACGCGCGATGCTACCATTACTGGGGCCAGGCTCGACGTTCATCGTCAACGGTGACACCCTCACCGACATGTCCCTTGAGGGTCTAGCCGCTGAACACACGCAGAGCGGTGCCCAAGTCACGCTCGCGGTTGTCGACAATCCAGACCCGAGCCGGTACGGTGGAGTCGCAGTCGGTGACGACGGATGGGTCCGCGAGTTCTTGCCGCCGGGACACCAGGCGCCTTCCAAGCACTTCGTAGGCGTACAATTGGTCGAACCCAGCGTGTTCGATCCGCTGACTTTTGGCGAACCCGCTTCGATGATCGGTGGCCTGTATTCAGATTTGTTGACTACCAAACCCCACTCCATCCGCGCACATCGTATCTCGGACCAATTTCTCGACATCGGCACGCCGACCGACTACCTCAAGACCTCTCTAATGCTAGCCCCAGACGGCGGGCTCGCGGCCATGGCTGGCCCTGGCAGTTGCATCGACCCCTCAGCGCGTCTCGTTCGGACTGCCATATGGGATCGCGTCATTATCGAGGCCAAATGCGAACTTGTTGACTGCGTCGTGACTGATGGTGTGCAGATACCGGCAGGTAGCCAATTCAACCAACAGGTGCTCGTGTCAAAACCGGAGACGCTAGCACTGCTAGCATCTCCCCTAGCCGGTAGGCCCACATCGGCAACGGAAGGTACAACCAAGACATGACTCCCCAGCCGCCGCAACCCGTTACCGAGGCGTGGCGCGCCAATGTCCATACGTTCCTCAAACGCAGCCAACTTGCGGAACTCGACGCCTCGCTTGTTCCGCTGACTGGCGACGCCTCCAACCGGCGCTACGTCCGAGTGATCCCAAGCAATGGCAAATCGCTCGTCCTCGCCTTGTACTCCGAACCGTTTAAGTTCGAGACGTTACCGTTCATCATAGTGGCGTCGCTCCTGAATCGGATGCAGGTCTCGGTACCGACGGTCATTGAACACGCTGCCGATCTCGGCATGTTGGCGTTGCAAGACCTTGGCGACGTCACCCTCCAAGCTCATCTCGGCACCGAGCCCACCAGTGACCATCTAGCACTCTACGAAGAAGCGGTCGATCTCATCACGGTTATTCAACGTAAGGGCGTGGAGATGGCCGCACCCAGCGTGCTACCGTTTACCGTCGTCTTCGACGTTAAGAAGTTCATGTGGGAGCTCAACTTTTTCGTCAAGCACTTCCTAGAAGGCTATCGCGGCGTGACGCTTAAAGACGCAGAGCGTGGGGACCTATCTGCAGAATTCCTGAAACTGTCAGAGGCCCTGGTTAGCGAGCCACGGGTCCTATGCCACCGTGACTACCACAGCCGAAACCTTATGCTGCACAACAAGCGGCTGTTTGTCATCGACTTTCAGGACGCACGGATGGGTCCGGCAGCCTATGACCTTGTCTCTCTTTTACGCGATTCCTATGCTGATCTTGCGGAAGAGACAATCGAAGCTCTAATCGATCGCTTCCTGACCAGCGCGGTCGAGCCACCACCCACTAGCAAATTCCGACGCCAGTTTGACACGATGGCGCTCCAGCGCAACCTCAAGGCCCTCGGTACGTTTGGCTATCAGACGTCAATCCGGCGGAATCCAGTCTACATCCAGTACATTCCGCGTACAGTCCACTACCTGCGCCAGACGTTCGTCCGAGACCAGCGCTTCGACGACCTACGTCGGACACTCGCCCCGTTCCTGCCTGAGATCGGCTGACTAACCGAAGTTGCCCAGCTTCGCAACGCCGACGTACAATCGATCGCGCACTAGACCTTGAGCGACTCCTCGGCTGACTGGGGAACGCCAGGATTGCCCAACGCATATGACCGCGTACATCGACAAAATCGGCCAGTTCGAAGGTCAGGAGGTTACTTTACGTGGGTGGCTGCACAAGCGGCGGTCGAGCGGAAAGATTCATTTTCTAACCGTACGGGACGGCACGGGCTTCATCCAAGTGGTGATGTCGAAAGCTGCGGTCGGCGAGGAAACCTTTCATCGCGCCGATCATCTCGGCCAGGAAACGTCGCTCATCGTTGAAGGAACGGTCCGAGCCGACCCCCGCGCACCGGGTGGCTACGAAATTGACGTTGACACGCTGAACGTAGTCGGCGAGTCACGAGACTACCCGATCACTCCGAAAGAGCACGGGGTTGATTACCTACTCGATCGGCGGCACCTGTGGATCCGCTCACCACGACAGCAGGCAATCCTACGAATTCGCCACGTAGTCGTGGATGCCGTACGCGATTTCTTAAACAGCCGAAGCTTCACGCTTGCAGATACGCCGATTTTCACGCCGGCAGCGTGCGAAGGAACGACCACGCTCTTCCCCGTGCAATATTTTGACAACGAAACCGCATATTTGGCTCAAAGTGGACAGCTCTACAACGAAGCCAACATCATGGCACTGGGCCGCGTCTATTGCTTCGGACCAACATTTCGCGCCGAGAAGTCAAAAACTAGGCGCCATTTGACAGAATTCTGGATGGTCGAGCCGGAAATGGCCTTCGCAACGCTCAACGACGCGATTGAACTAGGCGAGGCTCTGGTGGTAGCCATTATCGCTCGAGTCCTGGAAACACGACGGCAAGAACTGGAGACGCTCGAACGTGACACCACTTCGCTCGAACGTGTGCAAGCACCGTTTCCACGGATTACCTACGACGAGGCCGTCGAGACTCTGAAGGCAAAAGGGCAACCGTTCAAATGGGGTAGTGATTTCGGGGGCACCGACGAAACCGTGCTCGCAGAACAGTTCGACCAACCGTTCGCCGTGCATCGATTCCCGTCTGCGCTTAAAGCATTCTACATGAAACCCGATCCTGATCGCCCGGAACTCTCGCTATCGGTCGACATCCTGGCACCCGAAGGGTATGGCGAAATCATCGGCGGAGGTGAGCGCCTGGACGACCTAGATGAGCTCCTAGCTCGAATCAAGAAACACGGCCTCTCACAGAAGACCTTCGAGTGGTACCTGGACCTCCGTCGGTACGGAACCGTTCCGCATTCGGGATTCGGAATGGGAATCGAGCGCGTGCTCACCTGGATCTGCGGCCTGGAACATCTGCGGGAGGCGATTCCGTATCCCCGAACGCTCAATCGACTGTATCCGTAGCGGACGAATCAATGATCCCGGGAAACCTAATAAAGCGACCGTTCGCCAGTGGACGTCTCGCCTATACTCTAGATTCATGAAGATCGGTTTTGTCTCACTCGGGTGCCCGAAGAACCTCGTGGACACCGAAATAATGCTTGGCCTCACTGAGCGCGCCGGTCACGAGGTGACGGACCAGGCCGAGGGAGCGGACGTCATCGTTGTGAATACCTGCGCGTTCATCGACAAGGCGAAGGAGGAGTCGGTCGAGACCATCCTCGAAATGGCCCGCCACAAGGAAGGCGGCACATGTCGTCGCCTGATTGTCACCGGTTGCATGGCGGAACGCTACCGGGAGAACTTGCAGAAGCAGATGCCGGAAATTGACGTGGTGCTTGGCACCGACGGCATCCCCGACATCGTCAGAGCTATTGACGACCAACCCAGAACGGTTGGAACTCCTGTGCAACTGCTCCGGGACAGTGCCGCCGCAACAAGATCGATGCTCGCCGCGAAAAAGCTGAATTATCTCTACGACGCCAGCACGCCTCGACGCCGAACAACTGCGCCACATCTGGCGTACGTGAAAGTGGCTGAGGGATGCGACTACGCGTGCGCTTTTTGCATCATTCCGACGTTGCGCGGCGGCTACCGAAGCCGACCGGCCGATTCCATCGTGACTGAGGCCCGGGCGTTGGCAAAGGGCGGCGTGAAGGAACTGATCCTTATCTCGCAAGACACGACGATGTACGGATTGGACCGCGAAGAGCGTGGTGCGCTACCTCGTCTGCTGCACGCGCTGAACGAGGTCGATGGTCTTGAATGGATCCGCTTGCTGTACCTCTATCCGACGACGATCGGCGGAGATACGATCGATGCGATCGCTGACTGCGACAAGGTCTGCAATTACATCGATCTGCCGCTGCAGCATGCGGCGAAAACGGTGCTGAAAAGGATGGGGCGGCCCGGTGATCGGGCAAGTTACGAGCGGTTGCTTGAATCCATCCGCCACCGGGTCCCAGAGGTCGCACTGCGCACGACGTTCATTGTTGGTTTTCCTAGTGAAACCGACGAAGAATTCTCTGAACTGTGCGACTTTGTGGAGGAACTCCGCTTCGACCATGTTGGTGTTTTCACCTACTCACACGAAGAAGGAACAAGGGCATTCGCCCTTAAAGACGACGTGCCGAGCGCCACAAAAATTCGTCGGCGGCAGGAGCTCATGTTGAGGCAGCGTGAGATCGTCAAACGCCGTCAGGCGGAACGCGTCGGGCAACACGTCCGCTTGCTCGTCGACGGCCAATCAGAAGAACATCCCCTCGTCGTTCGTGCGCGCTCGGCCGGCCAATCCCCAGAAATCGATCCTGTCACCTACCTAACCGAATGCGATCCCTCGCAGTTTACGCCGGGCCGGTTCCTGGACGCTGAAATCGTCGGCAGTCACGACTACGATCTACTCGCCCGTCCATTGCCGTAGCTATTCCGTCGTGATAGCATTACTAGGTTTGGTTCGAAGGAATCGGGGTGGAGTGGGCTCGTGCCCACTTTTTGTGTTTTTGGGGCATCGATAGTCGGGCTATGGGGCTTTCACGCGACGATCAGCGGCAACGGGTCCACGCCATGGCCAAGCGCGTCGCCGGTACCCATGGCGTAGAAGTTTTCGATGTCCAATGGCGCCAAGAACCAAATGGCTGGGTGCTACGAGTGACGCTGGATCGCCCAAATGCGGGGCAGGATGCTGACGGTGTCAGCGTCGACGATTGCCAGAAGGTGAGCCAGGATCTCAGCGCAGTTCTCGACGTCGAGAATACACTGGATCACACCTATACCTTCGAGGTGTCGTCCCCTGGGCTGGACCGACCTCTTCGGTCACCAGCTGAATACCGGCGATTCGCCGGCCGGCTGGCACAGATCGTCGTGTCCAAAGCCGTAGACGGACAGAGTTTCTTGAAGGGGCGTATCCGTGACGTAACCGACGAGGTGGTGCTCCTAGAAGTTGGATCGCGGCTGTATCGTGTGCCGTTTGGGGTCATCACGCGGGGTAGACTTGAAGTCGAGTTCTGAGAAGACAACATTATGCCCAACCCGTTGCAGCAAACAATCGAAGCGCTCGCGAAGGAAAAAGGCATCGAGCCCGACGTCATCGTAACGGCGATCGAGGATGCGGTGCTGACAGCTTCGCGCAAGTACTATAAGACGAACGAGAATCTGCGGACGAAGTTCAACCCAGAGACAGGCCAAGTTGACTTGTTCGCCCTCCGCCAGATCGTCGGTGAGGTGTCGGACCCAGAGACACAAATTTCGCTGGAAGAGGCACAGCAACGCTATGGCCTTGCCGAAGATATGACGGTCAATGACCTCGACGAGGCCGAAGATGACATGGTGATCGAATTTCCTAAGCCGACCGATGTGCTCGGGCGCATCGCAGCGCAGACGGCTAAGCAGGTGATCTTCCAGAAGGTCCGTGAGGCGGAACGCGAAAACATCTACGCGGATTACTGCGATCGGGTCGGGGAAGTCGTTAACGGTCTGGTAAAACGGTTCGAGAGCGGCGATATCATCGTTGAAATGGGTCGGATTGAGGTGATCCTACCCAGACGGGAACAGTCCCGTGTGGAAAACTACACTGCGGGAGATCGTGTCAGAGCCGTCATTAAGGAGGTCAACCGAAGCACGAAGGGCCCGCAGATCGTGCTGTCGCGAACCGATCCGGCGCTGCTAATCAAGCTATTCGAGCAGGAAGTACCGGAGATCTATGACGGAACGGTACAGATCCGCGGCGCCGTGCGTGAGGCAGGCGACCGGGCCAAGGTGGCCGTGTTTTCGCGCGAACGAGACATCGACCCGGTGGGTGCATGCGTTGGAATGAGGGGCACGCGCGTCCAATCGATTATCCGGGAACTGCGGGGTGAGAAAATCGACATTGTCGCATGGTCAGACGATCCGGCCGCGCTGGTGACCAACGCCATCAGTCCAGCGCGGGTACAGCGCGTCACGCTCGTGAACGAGACCGAGAAAGTCATGGAGGTCGTGGTGGAGGACAAGCAACTCTCCCTCGCGATCGGAAAGAAGGGTCAGAACGTACGTCTAGCTGCAAAATTAACTGGTTGGAAAATAGACATCAAGAACGAAGAGGAAAAACGTCGTGAGGTCGAGGCGAAGTTCGAGGGTTTTGATGCCGAGCGCGCCCAAGCTGACGTAGCTGCAGCGCTGTTCGCCATTGAGGGATTTAGTGAGGGCATGTGGCAGACGTTACAGGAGTCGTCGCTCAGCACAGCCGAGCGCCTGATAGACCTGCCTACCCCAGATTTGGCCCAAGTCCTCGGCACCGACAATGCGCTGGCCATCGCCGTCCAAGAGGCGGCCCGGAGCGCTTTAGCTGCGAACCAGCCGGCCACTGCACTCGACGCACTCTTCGACACTGGAGAGTCTCAGGCGGATGCCGTACTCGGCAAGATCGAAACCGAGAAATCGGCTGCATCCAGGGACGCCGCATCCGAGGCGGCGGCCACTGCAGCCGTCGCAGTGACGACCGAAAGCGCTGACGGCGAACCCGCGGACGGCACGGACGAGGTTACCGCCCAAACGCCCATTGCTGACTCTACTGGAACACAGGAGCCATCGGAATAACCAAAGGTCGCAGTCGACCAGTAACGAGACGAGGACAGGTTGGCCACCGTTCGTATCTACAAAGTCGCAGAAGTGCTTAGCACCACAAGCCAAGACGTGGTTGCGCTACTCAAGAGTGACCACGGTATCGAGCTCAAGAGCGCGTCTAGTACGATCGAAGAGGTCGTCGCACGTCAGTTTGTCGAACGCATCGCGCGCGCGCGCGGTCTGAGCATACCGAGCGGACCCATGTTCACCGGTAAGCCGAAGGCCAAAGGCCCAAAGAGCGCGCGGTCGAGTGCGCGGACGGCTGAAACTAGTAAGCCGGCCTCCAGACCGTTGCCACCACCCCGGCTGGTGAAGGTCAAGCGGACGCCGCCGTCGGACCAAACTGAGGAAACAGAGCCCAAGAACCTAGAAACCGTCGAACCGACCGCACCTTTGACCGCGCCCGCGATCGTCGAAGAGCCCCAGCCGACGGCTGAGGCGCCTGTGGAGCCTGCGCGCCCTGGGCGCATCGTCCCACCGACCCTGCGGTTACGGGTCGAAGACGACAGTGCTCCAGCCACGCCGAAGGCTGCGGCACCCACGAAGCGCCAGATACCCACGCAGCCACCGCGGGCGGTGACACGGCCCGTGGCCGCCGGAGGGGTACCCCGTGTGGCGGTATCGCCGTCTAACGCGCCGAGCGGTGAGCCGCGACCGCTACCGATACAACCCTTACGGCCACCGTTACCACCGCGGCCAGGAGGTTTGCCGCCGCGCCGAGGACGTCGACCGCCGTTTCGGCCTGGCGGCCGATCCGGCAAGCGAAGGCATCCGCGCGCCACCACAACGGTCGCGCCGACTCCCCTGCCCGCTATCACGCGCACGATTACGCTCGCCGAGGGTATGACGGTAAAGGACTTGGCCGATAAGCTCGAAACGCGTCCCAAGGATGTAATGAAGACGTTGATCGAGAAGCGCATCATGATGACGATCAACACAACGCTTGACACGGAAACAGCAACGATGATCGCTCGGGAGTTCGGAGCTGATGTCGAGCTACGGACATTCGAAGAAGAGATGCTGCACGTGGCGGAGCAAGAAACACAGCCTGAAGATCTCCTCCCTCGCGCGCCCGTAGTCACCGTGATGGGACACGTCGACCACGGCAAGACCACGCTGCTCGATTCGATCCGGGAAACACAAGTTGCCAAACGGGAGGCCGGTGGCATCACGCAGCACATAGGCGCTTATACGGTGCCCGTGAAAAACCAACACATTGTCTTCCTCGACACGCCTGGTCATGCGGCCTTCACACTGATGCGGGCACGCGGTGCAAAAGTCACCGACATCGTCGTACTCGTCGTGGCAGCTGACGACGGTGTCATGCCACAGACAAGAGAGGCAATCGATCACGCGCGCGCTGCAAACGCGCCGATCATCGTGGCGGTGAACAAGATCGACAAACCTAACGCCAATATCGACCGCGTCAAGACTGAACTGTCGGATCTTGAGCTCACGCCTGAGGCTTGGGGTGGAAAGACCGTAACGGTCGACGTCTCGGCGAAAACGGGCGAAAACCTCGATTTACTGCTAGAGATGATCCTACTCGTCACTGAGCTTGGTGAACTAAAGGCCAATCCGAAGCGGAACGCAGCCGGAACAGTCCTCGAGGCCAGGCTCGATCGCGGACGTGGACCGGTCGCTACAATTCTCGTGCAGGATGGAACGTTGCGCGTTGGTGATACCGTCATCGCCGGCACCGTCGTGGGTAAGGTCAGGGCCCTCATCGACGACAGAGGACGCCAAGCCACCGCAGCAACGCCATCAACGCCCGTTGAAGTGCTTGGCTTGGGTGGACTGCCCCGGCCGGGTGATGCGTTCCAAGCGCTACCTGATGCGCTCAAAGCGCGACAGATCGCCAACCTTCGGCAGACACAGGCGAAGGAGCGGGATCTCGGCTCCAAGGCGCCCCGACTAACATTGGAAGGATTGCAGGAACAGATCACCGAGGGCGGTATCAAAGAACTCCCCATCATCATAAAGGCAGACGTCCAGGGATCGGCCGAGGTGTTATCAGACACGCTTACTAAATTGAGTAACGAGCGCGTCAAAATTCGGATCATCCACGATGGGGTCGGCGCGATCAACGAATCCGACGCGTTACTGGCATCGGCATCCAATGCCATCATGATCGGCTTCAACGTACGGCCCGACCGCAACGCCAGGGAGGTTACTGAACGCGACGGGCTCGACGTCCGGATGCACTCGGTTATCTACAACGTAACGGACGAAATCAAGAAGGCGATGGCAGGACTACTCGAACCGACGATGAAGGAAGTGAGACTCGGTGCCGCTGAAGTCCGTCAGACATTCAAGGTGCCGAAGTTCGGCTTCATCGCGGGCTGCATGGTAACCGAAGGCCGGATCTCGCGCTCAGGCGACGCCCAGGCACGCCTACTACGTGACAACATTGTCGTACACGAAGGCCGTATCGGTTCGCTGCGACGTTTCAAGGATGACGTGAGCGAGGTGACGGCTGGCTTGGAGTGTGGTATTGCGTTCGAACGCTTCAACGACATCAAGGTGGGCGATGTAATCGAGGCGTTCGCTGTTGAACAGGTCGCCGCGACCGTTTAAGACGCGGTTGGCAAGTTCCTGGACCCCGAGGAGTCAAAGGCTTTCTGCGCTGTCATGTCTGTCGTCGGCCTGCTATCCGTCGAGCTTTATGTCCCTGACGCCCAGTCGCTTAAGGACAAACGCATGGTGCTCCGCCGCGTGAAAGATCGACTAAAGAAATTCAACATCTCGGTGGCCGAAACCGAGCATCAAGAGCTGTGGCAACGAGCGGCGCTGGCCGTCGTGACTGTCCGCACGACACCGGCGGCTGTCGACGAGGCGCTAACTGCGGTTGTGAACGAAATCGAACGAGTGGCACCCTCAATGGTGACCCGCACGCATGTTGATTTCTTGACGTAAAGTCGGATTCAGCCATGGCCCAAGGCTCGCGTCCAGAGCGTGTCGCGGATCTAGTGCGAACAGAGATCAGCGACCTACTCAGACGCAGCGTAAATGATCCCGGCGTCGGCTTCGTCACAATCACCCGCGTGCGGGTGACGTCGGACCTTCAGCACGCCCGCGTATTCTTCACAACGCTCGGTGACGAAGACCGGCGCCAGCAGTCGAACCGCGCTCTGGAGCGCGCTACTCCATTTCTCAGGCGTCAGATCGGACGAAGACTGACGCTTAAACGAACACCAGTAATCACATTTCACTTTGATGAATCGATTGAACATCAAGCACGCGTCGAGCAGTTACTGGAAGATCTAAAAATTCCACCAAGTACCCACAACGAAGATGGTGAGTATGACGAGTAAGATCACTAGCCACGCTGTTGGGGACGTGTGCAGGGCCATCCGGGCGCACAGACGGTTCATCGTAACCTCACACGTAAGGCCTGATGGCGACGCAACCGGGTCACAGGTAGCCATGGCACTCGCCCTAAAGGCGCTCGGCAAGCACGTTCGACTTATCAGTGCGGACCCGCCGCCAGACATCTGCCGTGCGCTTCCTGGCGTTGACGAGATTGAAGTTGCGTCAACGGTGACCGGCGATTGGGACGCAGCGATCATCATGGAGTGCGGTGACCTGTCCCGTACCGGCCTCACGGGTCTGAGTGGCGGATTCGTTGTCAACATCGATCATCACATCGGCAATACGCTGTACGGCGCCATCAACTACTTCGACGAATCGGCTGCGGCCTGCGGCGAGCTTGTGTTCACCGTGATTCAGGCCCTTGATGTAGCACTCACTGCGGAGATCGCCTCCCATCTCTATATCGCAATTCTCACTGACACCGGATCATTTCATCACGGACCGATATCAGCGCGAACATTTGACGTCTGCCGACATTTAACAGTTGCCGGCGCGACCCCTTCGGCGCTGGCGCGCCAGGCGTTTGACCAGTATCAAGTCGGCCGTCTGAAAGTGATTGGAGTGATGTTGAACGAGATGCAACTCGAAAGTCAGAATCGGGTCGCCGTACTCGCCCTTGACGACGTTTTGCTTGCACAGAGCGGCGCAACTCTCGACGACACTGACGGTCTCGTCAATCTTCCCCTGACCACGAGTGAGGTCCAAGCCGTCGTTCTCTTCAAGTCCGCAGTGGGCGAACCACTGCGCGTCAGCTTGCGGTCAAAAGGGACCGTGGACGTAAGGGCTGTCGCCGTGGCGTTCGGGGGTGGCGGCCACACCAACGCTGCTGGCTTTACCCTAGAGGCCACTACCGAGAAACGTGACGTTGTAGTCCAGCAGGTAGTGGCAGCAGTCGAGGCCGCACTCGGCCGTGGCAACGGTAAGAGCCGTTCGAAAGGCGGACCCTCCTAGGCCGTGGTTTATGGACGGCGTGCTTGTGGTTAATAAGCCTGCGGGGCCGACGTCGCATGACGTCGTGGCACAAGTCCGACAAAGCCTCCAGATTAAGCGGGTCGGCCACACAGGGACCCTCGATCCGATGGCGACCGGTGTGTTGCCGCTGGTGCTCGGCCGTGCGACCCGGCTGGCCCAATTTTTTTCGGGAGACTCGAAAACCTACACTGCCACCATCCGACTCGGATTCTCGACAGATACCTATGATGCTCTGGGAACACCAATAAGCCCAACTGCCAGCGCCTCATCAAGACCGGCCAATGAACTTGGGGCCCGGGCAATCGACTTGGCACTAGAAGCTTTTCGGGGCACATTCGACCAGCAGCCACCTCCCTTCTCAGCCAAGAAAATGGCCGGCACGCGTGCCTATACGCTCGCCCGGCGGGGCCGGCCGGTGGCCCCTTCGCCGGTGCCGGTCACGGTGGACCGACTCACGCTGCTCGACGTCGCGGACGGTCGGCTTAAAATTGAAGTGACTTGCTCGGCGGGATTCTACGTACGCTCTCTGGCGCACGACATTGGACAGGCGCTTAGCTGCGGGGCCCACCTCGAAGCGTTGCGCCGCACACGTAGCGGAGAGTTCGACCTGACACAGGCAGTAACGTTGGATCACGATGTAGTCAGGGCATCGGTCGTCGACCAGTGGATCATTCCATTGTCTCAGCTCCTCGGAGGCGTGCCGGCGGTGATCGTCACGAGCCAAGGAAGACTGTGCGCTTCTCACGGTCAACCAGTCTCCCGAGCAGACCTCACGCACACTGACGACGGGACGGCTTCAACGGCCATTTGGGTCCGATTGATCGACGAGACAGGCCAGCTTGTGGCTATCGCAGAACCACGGGACGGCGCTTTGCACCCGCGGGTCGTTCTGGTCTAACATGTAAGGTTCCTAAGTGAGTAAAGACAGCGTACAGAAACGGCGGTCTGGAGCGAGCACGGTAGCCCGCAGCGTTCACTCTGGGTCGTGCGTGGAGGTAGATACGTGAACCTGCAGCGGGAGCAGAAAACTGACGTGATTGGTTCCTATCGAACCCACGACAAAGACACTGGGTCACCCGAAGTTCAGGTTGCCCTCCTCAGCGATCGGATCAGCTATCTGACCGAACACTTCAAGGTGCACGCCAAAGATCATCATTCGCGGCGGGGCCTACTCAAGCTCGTTGGACAGCGTCGACGCCTGCTGGATTACTTGAAAAGTAAGGATTCCAAGCGGTACACGGATTTGATCCAGCGGCTGGGCATCCGCAAATAGGCCCGAGACGGGTAGCTGGACGCTCTCCATCCACCCACCAGATCCACAGCGGCGGCGAAGCTCGCCGACCACACCATCCGAGGCGAAAGGACTTATGTACAAGCGTGAATTCACTATCGGCGGCAAGACACTTTCAATCGAAACGGGAAAACTAGCCAAACAGGCCGATGGGTCTGCGGTCCTGCGCTACGGTGACACCGTCGTCATCGTCACGGCCTGCTGCACAGACACCGAGCGCGAAGGGATCGATTTTCTTCCGTTGACCGTCGATTATCGAGAGTACACCTACGCTTCCGGGCGGATTCCTGGCGGATTCTTCAAGCGGGAAGGCAGGCCTTCCGAGAAAGAAATTCTGACGAGCCGGGGTATTGATCGGCCGATTCGGCCGTTATTCCCGACTGATTGGCGACGAGAGACACAGGTTATTGCGTTTGTGTTGTCGTCCGACGGTGAGAATGACTCCGACGTATTGGCGTTAACAGGTGCCTCGGCTGCATTGGCATTTTCACGCATTCCCTTCGAGAAAACGATAGCCGCGGTTCGCGTTGGTTTGGTAAATGACAAGATCATCATCAATCCGACTTATGCGCAGCGGGAGGAGAGCCGCCTTGACCTAGTCATGGCCGGCAGTCTGGATGCTCTCGTGATGGTAGAAGCTGGGGCTATGGAGGTCTCAGAGGAACAGATCATCCTGGCCTTCGAAGCAGGACACGAGGCAATCAGGCAGACCGTTGAGCAGATCGACGAGATGGTCAGAGAAATCGGAAACGCTAAGCTGGCCTCCTCAACTGCACTGATCGCACCAGAGCTACAGCAAGACGTCGAAAGCCGTATGCTCAAACCGCTCACTGAGGCAATGCGCATCAAGAGCAAGATCGAAAACTATGAACAAGTGGACCATGTGCTGGCTGACTGTTTGGCGACAATGCCAGAGGACGATGCTGGTAAACGTGCCGACGTCAAGCAGATCTTCAAGGCACTCAAGGAAAAGGTGCTACGCAGCGAAATTCTTGATCGGAATAGGCGTCTCGACGGTAGAGCGTTTGACGAAATTAGAACGATCTGGGCGGAGGTCGGCACGCTACCGAGAACGCACGGCTCAGCCGTCTTCACACGCGGCGAGACCCAGGCGCTGGTAACGACGACACTCGGCACAGCAGACGATCAGCAGAAAATCGAGTCGCTCGCGGGAGAGAGCTACCGGCGCTTCATGTTGCATTACAACTTCCCACCGTTCTCAGTCGGCGAAGTCAAGTTCTTACGCGGACCAGGCCGACGTGAAATCGGACACGGTGCGCTAGCAGAACGCGCCCTGGCGCCGATGCTCCCAGACGAAGACCAGTTCCCGTACACGGTTCGGGTCGTCTCGGACATCCTAGAGTCGAATGGCTCGTCGTCGATGGCCACCGTTTGTGGTGGCTCGCTCAGCTTGATGGATGCTGGAGTCCCTCTGGTTTCGCCGGTAGCTGGAGTTGCGATGGGTCTCATCATGGACGAGCAAACCGGCCGCTATGCGATCCTGAGTGACATCGCCGGCGCCGAGGACCACTACGGCGACATGGACTTCAAGGTCGCCGGCACGGCCAATGGCATTACGGCGTTGCAGATGGACATCAAGGTCGCTGGCATTACAGCGGAAATCATGAGCAAGGCACTTGAGCAGGCTCGGTCGGGCCGACTACACATCCTGGACAAAATGGCGGAGACGCTCAGCGCGCCGCGAGCGGCCATCTCGAGCTTCGCGCCGCGGATCGTCACAGTCAAGATTCCAGTCGACAAGATTCGTGATGTCATCGGACCTGGCGGTAAGATGATCCGCAGCATTATCGAGCGAACTGGCGTGAAAATCGACGTTGAAGACGACGGTCGAGTTAACGTCGCGTCTAGTGATGAACAAGCGGCCAAGAAAGCGATCGACATCATTCAAGAACTCACGGCGAGCCCTGAACTTCATAAGACCTACCTGGGTAAGGTGCAGCGGATCACAGATTTTGGTGCGTTCGTGGAGATTATGCCGAACATCGACGGCCTCCTCCACATTTCTGAGATCGCGCTTCATCGTGTGAACGACGTCCGGGATGAACTCAAAGATGGCGAGCAGGTTCGCGTCAAGGTGATCAACATCGATCCCTCGGGCAAGGTCCGACTCAGCCGTAAGGCGCTCCTCCGTGAAGCTGGCGGCACTGACGCTCCGCCGCAGTCGGGTGCACCCGACCGTTAGTCCGCCAGATGGACCTAACAGCTAGGCCCTAGGCTTCCTACCTACTGGCCTGGGCTTCAACGCATGCCAGTGCTCAGGGGGCGCCCCCAAGCTGCTGCTAGATTGCCCGCCGCCTCAATCCGCTCGTACACAGGCGGGTGGGTATAGCACAGAAACGCGAGCCAGCGAGAGGGACGACGCTCGGCAAGGTGTTCCTCGCCAAGCCGCCACATCGCCGAAATGAAGGCGCCCGTGTTCCTAGTCAGTTCAAGCGCAAATCGGTCAGCTCGCCGTTCATGGTATCTGGACACAAGGTTGGCCAAGGGCGCCGTCGCAAGCACACCAACCCCTCCCCCGAGAAGCACAAGCGGGAGCCCAGCCGGATCGTCTGGTCCGAACAGGCCGAGCGACGGTCCCAGGTTGAGCAGGGCGCGTGACGCCGTGTAACAGCCAACAACGATCATCACGAAATCAGAGGCTAGCTCCTTCCAGATGTCGGCGTGTTGGTGATGGCCGAGTTCGTGCGCAACCACGACCTCGATCTCATCATCGGAATAGTCGCCGACAAGCGTATCGGATAGTAGAATTCGACGACTCTGGCCAAACCCCACAAGCGCCGCGTTAGCACGTCGTGACATGGCTCCCAAACGATACTGGTGAAACCCAACATCGGCCACACCTGCACGGGCTGCCAAGCGCTCGAGACGTTGGCGCAGGTCGGGTCGGACCAATGGCATCACGCGTGCGACCCAAGGCAGCATGACCGGACCTACCTTAGCCAATCCCACCACAAACAAAGCGAAGCCAGAACTCGCAATGATCCACCACCGCGACGGCCATATCTGAATGGTTGCATAGAGCGCCACAACTCCAGTTGGTATCACGCACAGCAGTAACGCCATACCCTTCAGATGCTCGGCCAAGCCACTGCCCAATGATGATGTTGACCGATCGTACCGTCGCTCCAACTGCCTGAGATAGACGCGGGCCGGCAAGGTCAGTAGCTCGTGGCACAGAGTGACACACAAGGCATAAAGCGCAACGCCAGAAAGGCTCGTCGCCCTAATCGAGCCGGAGAATGTTGTAAGTTCGCGCAGCGCACGCGATGACCAAGGTAGAAGCATTACCGTAAGCAGCAGAAAGCTAAGACAAAGTGAGATCAATAACGCCCGCCGCCGTAGCCGATGGTAGCGAGTGGCCTTATCTTCGTTCACAAGTTTCGAGGTTGCACGCGAGGGCTCGACATTAAGACGCCTCGCCGGTCGGCAGCGGCGCCGACACGAATGGAATGGACTACTGGACCACTACTGTTCCTCGGCGCCAGGTCCCAAAGTCAGTTGAGGTGGACTGAGATTAACTTGGACACGCCTGGCTCCTCCATCGTGACGCCGTACAGACGGTCCGCCATCTCCATCGTCTTTCGGTTGTGGGTGATGAGCACGAACTGCGTGTCGTCGAGCATCTCCCGTAGCATATCGAGAAATCGGCCGATGTTAGCTTCATCAAGCGGCGCATCGATCTCATCGAGGAAGCAGAACGGACTCGGCTTGTACTTGAAAATCGCGAACATGAGAGCCATCGCCGAGAGGGCCTTCTCGCCGCCCGAGAGAAGCTGCACGCTCTGAAGCCGCTTGCCGGGTGGTTGCGCGACGATGTCAACGCCGCTTTCGAGCAAATCAGTCTCGTCAAGAAGCACTAACCCCGCCCGACCGCCGCCGAACAACGTGGAAAACGTATGCTGATAGTGTCGATTAATTGCGTCGAAGGCGACACGAAAACGCTCCTTCGTCGTCTTATTGATACGCCGAATCGCTTCAGTCGTCGCGCCGATTGAGTCGAGCAGGTCCTGACGCTGTGTGGTTAGAAAAGCGTAGCGGGTGTCCAACTCGTCAAACTGCTCGATCGCCATCATGTTGACGGGGCCCAGCCGTTCGATTTTCTCCTTGAAGTCAACAATCATGTCGTCCACCGTTGTCGGCGGCTGCGGTTGCTCCGACACAAACACTCTCTCAGATGCAGCACCGTCATCGGTCACGACCCCAATCTCGCCTCCGGTTTTATTCGCGTCCTTATCCTGGTCATCGGTATCGTCCGCAGGTGGTTGCGCGAGGGATATATTCGGGGTAATTTCACCGTCGCTCTCAAGTTGCTCGACCTCAGCAATCACCGATATCAGGTCGGCCTGTACCGCCTCCACGCAAGAGCCTGCTAAGTGCGACATCTCGCCCTGAGCGGTCGCTCTTGACACCTCAAGTTCACCTACGCGGCCTCTAACCTCCTCAAGCGCTACGCGCGCTGCTCGGATGGCGGTCTGCTCGGCCTCGACCAAACCCCGTGACTCAGTCAGACAATCGTCAGCCGACCGCACGTCACTCCGAAGGGTCTCCAGTTCTCTAACCTCACGGTCGAGCAAACGCTCCGACTCGGTAATCTGCACCTTCAACGACTGGCGACGGCTGTCCGAGCGCGAAAGGTCGTCGCGGCGACTCGCCACACGGGACTCAAATTCCGCCGACGCGTCCTCGAGCCGCCTCACCTCCACCGTTACTGCCAGGGCCCGCTCGACTAGTCGCGCGTGCAAGGCCTTGGCGTCGGTAAAGCTCTGGCTTACCAGGTCGAGGGACGTCCGTGCGTCGGACAGCTGTTGTTGCATACCTGTGAGGCGATCGTTTGCCCTACACTGCTCTGCGTCGAGCCTCACGATCGATTCTTTCGTCTCCCGATCGCGAGCCTCTAGCGCCGTGCTCTCCTCCTCGGCATGCCGACGATCAACGTCGATTACCTTCAGTTTTCGAGCGAGCCGCGTAACTTCCTCGTCCGACGCACCCAGTCGGACATCGAGTTCTAGCGTCACCTTCTCATGCACCTGCCGTTCATCGTCGAGCGTCGTTAGGGCCGCGGTCACGGTCTTGACTCCACGATCGAGATCGTGGAGCTGCAGTGTTATCTTCTCAACATTCGTCTGTTTCGCGATAACCGCGTCCCGTAAAGCCTTAATCTCACGCTTCGTAGCAAGAAGCCCACGCGCCTCGGCCTTGGCACCGCCGGAGACCAAGTGAGCGCCACGGACGACATCACCGGAGAGCGTTACGATCGGTCCAGTAACCATGGTGGCAGCCGTCAACGCCTGCTCAAATGACTCGGCAACATAGGCCTCACCGATCGCCGCCAGGATGGCCGTTCCACATGACCCGCTGGCACGAACGACCGATGTCAACGGCGCCAGCCCAGTTGGCATTGCTTCGACCGCGCCGGCACCGGGAACTTCGGAACCACCATCACCACTGCCCTCGACGACCAGGAACCCGCAACGGCCGGCATCATGGTCCCGAACGAAACGAAGTCCTTCAATAGCGTGTTCGTGCCTGGCCACAACGATGTACTGGAGGAAATCACTGAGGCAGGCTTCGACGGCAACCTCATACCGGTCATCGACCTCGAGATGATCCGCCACAGAACCCATGTGACGAACGTTACCGTTCGACTCGGATAGAATCAGTCGCGCCGCATCGCCGTAACCGGCTCTGGCAGCCTCAAGCTCCTCCAGCGACTTCAACCTCGCGGTCAGAGCGGACAGCTCTCGCTCGCCTGCCCGAACCGCCTCTACAACACCCTCGCGTTCGTCCTGAAGAACGCTTAGCTCCTTACGCCGCACCCTGTAGGCCTCACTCGCCTGATCCAACGCCGTCTGCGCCGAAGCACGATTAGTCAAGGCCAATTGCCGAGTAGCATCAAGCTGACTGCGCTCAACGTCCAGGTCGGACGTTTCCACGTCGAGCTTGACTAGCTCCGTCGTAACCCGGTCGCGCGCACTGCTTGTGTGTTCAGCTACGTGGCGCAGTGCGGTCACCGCGTTGATTGCTGCGAGTAACTCGCTCCGAGCGGCCTCGACGTCGCCCTCCCTATCCTGAACTTCGTTGCGCACCGTGGTGTGCGAGGCTTCCTTTAAGGTCATCTGCTGCTCGGCATGCCGACACTCATCACCGACCTTAATCACGTCGCTGCGCCGGCACTCGACCTCCTCACAAGCCGGTGTGCGTTTAGCGTCGAGTGTCTTCAGCTCGCCACGAATCTCATCAGAGTTCGTGCTCAACTCGGCGACCTGCTGTCGATCGAACTCTAGTTGATGCTGACGTCGATCAATTTCAAGCTCCCGAGTGTGAGCGACGTCCCGCGTCGACGTCGCCCGCGTCTCGCCCTCAGTCAACTCGATCCGCAGGCGCTCCTGTCGGGTCTCGAGCTCGGCCAGACGAGCCGCGGCGGCTCGCTCACTAGCCTGCGCCTCCGCCAGCTTGGCATCGGCGGTCTCAATGGCCAGCGCGAGTGTCCGATGCCGACGCGCGAATAGAATCTTCTCCCACAGGCGTAGCCCGTCCCGCAGCCGCCGATAACGACGTGCTTTCGCCGCTTGCCGCTTGAGCGCGTTCCGCTGCTTGTCGACCTCGTGAACGATATCGTCGACCCGAAGGAGGTTTTGTCGCGCGGCTTCTAGCTTTAACTCAGCAGCGTGCCGGCGGGTCTTGTACTTCGTAACGCCAGCGGCCTCTTCAATCAACTGGCGCCTGTCATTCGGCCGCGCGCTCAAAATTTGGCCAATTTTGCCTTGCTCGATGATGGCGTACGCTTTTAGGCCAACACCGGAATCCATCAGTAGGTCCTGAATGTCCCGCAGGCGGCAGACCTTGCCATCGATCAGATACTCACTCTCACCAGAACGATACAGTCGACGGGAAACCTCCACATCGCGTGCCACGATGGGTGGAGAGCCTTCCGAGTTGGTTTCGGGTCCGTCTTCCTCTGATTCTGAACCAACCGCCTCGCGGGCGCCTCTCGACTCATTGGTAGGGGGAGCAAAGTTGACCTTCTCCGGAACCGCGTGCGGAAGGTGCCCATTGCCATTCCCGGTGGCCTTTCCGTCTCCATTGGCCCGGGTGTGCCCATTGGAACCGGCGATATTGACCGCGGTAACACCGCGAAGCATCAGCTTGACTTCAGCAGCGCCGGTCGCCTTGCGACCATCAGTGCCGCCAAAAATGACGTCTTCCATCCGATCGCCCCGAAGACTCTTCGCGCTCTGCTCGCCCAACACCCAAGTAATGGCGTCAACAACGTTGCTCTTA
>DBHR01000017.1:44729-47109 GCA_002296225.1 Acidobacteria bacterium UBA823
CCAACGATTGCGGTTACGCCGTCGTCGAAACGCAACTGGGAGCGATCAGGAAAGCTCTTGAAGCCGGAGATCTCAAGGTGCTGCAGATTCATCACGAGTCCTTCATCTATCACGGACGAACAGCGATCCGGAACCGTACGAGAAATCAGCCGCACGATCGAAGGTCACAACACCTCCACCATCGAGCGGCTGGGAGCGCTCAATACGTTGACCGGAACACCGTCCGGCGACCGACCAGATTTGAGACAGGGGTCGCCGAACAACACACAGTGCACACGGCGCAATCAGCGAAGCGCCAACGGGCCTTCGGGCTCCCACACGCTGGTTCTCGTCCACACTAACCAGGCAGCCACAAGACCACCAGGCAACACCCGGAAGTGTACCAAGGGCCCACTCCTCGGGGCAAGGCTAAACTAGGCCACTATATATAGTATTTTGGCACCAAACGCCAGCGTGTGTGGAGATATCTTAAGAACTATCTACTGCTCGATCGACTGCCTGGCCCATGGCAGCTGCCTAAAAGCTGCCGCGTCCGTGAAGAGGCTTAGTGCGAAGGTCGCTTGCGGGTCAACTTCGACCAGATGCCGTCTGGCATCGACCACACCGAAAAGGTCTAAGTCAATGTAATACCGGATCATGGCCCGCACAAACGCTTCATCCTCCCACAGTGCGTCGGTGTCGATTGATATCCGTTCGGTAGAAATAAACTCGCCAAAATCCGCCACCATACCGTCAGTGACCTCAAAATTTCTGTCCACGCTGATACGATTTCGGCCCTGCCCACTGATTCGCGTATCTCCCAATGCCGAGTACTTCCGAGCGTAACGCGGAAAGGTTTGCCGCGCGAACAAGGAGCGTCCGGCCGAGGTGGGATCGAAGCCCTCGATCGGCCCGGCCATAAACATATCCGGCTCAATGCCGCCACCACTGTACACTTGCCGTCCAGCATCCGTGTACTTCAGGTCGGCGGTCAAATGCTCACGTTCTCCTTGCTGTTCACGCAGCGAATAGGTCAAATACTCATCGAACGTGCCGTCCCAAGGCCGCTGGATCAGCCGTCCGCTCGGAGTGTAGTACCTTGCCGTTGTGAGCGCCAATCCAGCGCCCTGACTCACCCGATAAATCGATTGCACCAGGGCCTTGCCGAACGTGGTTTCACCGACAATGAGACCCCGATCGTGATCCTGAATGGCGCCCGCGACGATCTCCGATGCACTGGCGCTGTTTCGGTTCACCAAAACAACCAACGGGAGCTCGGTGAAATCGCTGTCCTCACTGGCGTAATAGTCCTGATCTGAGTTCTTGATCCGACCACGCGTGTAGACGATCATATCGCCGCGTGGAAGGAACCGGTTTGCGACTTGAATGGCCTGATCGAGCGGTCCCCCTGGATTGTCCCGTAGATCCAACAGTAATTTCTTCATTCCCTGGCTGGCTAACCCCTCGAGAGCCAGCCCAAGATCGTGATTGGTCGTTTCAGAGAAGTCCCGTAGCCGGACATAAGCTACCGCTTCATCTACCATGAACGAGCCAAGAATCGTTGGAATGTTGATCTCGTCCCGCGTCACTTCGAGCGGAATCAGTTCGTCATAGCCCGACCGGCGGATGGCAATCTTAACCACTGACCCCTTAGGCCCGCGGAGGCGTGTTACCGCCTGGTCACTGGTCCATCCCTTCGCCGACTCGCCTTCTACTTCGGCGATGATGTCACCACGCCGGAGACCCCTAAGGTAAGCTGGCGACCCACCGAACAACGCCATAACCGTGATATCACCGTTCAACACTTGAATCGTTATACCTAGCCCGTAGTATCGCCCTTCTTGGCGCTCTCGCATCTGCGAGTAGCTACGTGGGTTCATAAAACTCGAGTGGGGATCGAGCGTCTGCAGCATCCCATTGATGGCACTGTTTACGAGGCGTTCAGGATCAACCTCGTCGACGTAGTTGGCTTCGATCGCCGCCAGGGCATGGGAGAAGACCTTATATTGCTCCGCGACACGGTCCTGTGTCGCCAGCGCCCGGCCTCCAAATAGACCGCCCGCGAGCGCGGAAACGCCCACCACTATCACCGCCACGAAAATAGATCGGCCAGCACGCATGGACAGCATCGTACTAAATAAGCCCATATTTCGCAATGAGTTCCGAGCATGGACCTGCCGGCTTTAGCTTGACCGAACCGGGGCACGTTTCTATAATGCGGTCAGTCGTTTGGAAGCCTTGGCAGCCTGGTTCCCGTAGGCTTGCGGCACCGAGTGTTTTCCCAATGCCGGGCACCAATTGTCCGACCGAGGTACCGCCACTCGAAACACAGGCACGAGGAGCGTCAACACATGTTTGGTTCAATCGGAATGCCCGAACTCATCATCATCTTCGTCATCGC
>DBHR01000017.1:47431-47637 GCA_002296225.1 Acidobacteria bacterium UBA823
CTGATTATTTTCGGCCCTCGGAAATTGCCAGAGTTGGGCAAATCGCTAGGCAGTAGCATTCGCGAGTTTAAGCGCGCCTCCAATGAGATGCAGCGCACGCTGGAAGAGGAAATCAAGATCGAGGAAACTTCCACGCCAGAGCCCAAGAAATCAGAAACGCCGATGCCGGCTCCCACGCAAGTCTCAGATTCGACCACCGGTGAACC
>DBHR01000100.1 GCA_002296225.1 Acidobacteria bacterium UBA823
GAATTTCCTGGGCTTGGTTGCGACGCTCTGCAATCAATTCTCACTTCCGATCGGGGGCATGCTGATTGCCATCTTCGTCGGCTATGTCTGGCGAGTGGATCGCGCAGTCGCCGAGTTACTCGCCGAGCATGCGTGGTTCCCGGCTCCGAGACTCTGGGGTTGGTTGATTCGCTACGTCTCTCCATTGGGTATTTCTATCATTCTCGTCATCAGTATGCTGGCGGTGATCATGTGACCGACCACGGTTCGAGAATGCCGCGGCGTCGCGGGTCGAAGATGCAGCCCAGTGACACTTCCAGATGATGCCGACGAAAGGCGTCGCCAGACCGGGGCCGAGTGGACGGCATGCCGAGACGCGTTCCAGAACGTCGTGACCGATGGGGTCGTCTGGAAGACCGGCGACCCGGTCGGGACGAAGCGAAGCATTGCGTTGATCAGGGAACTGCGATGAGGACTTATATCGCCACGCTGTTTGGGGTGGTGGTCCTGGTCTTCCTTGCGGGCAGTCCGGCTTCCGCTCAATTGTCACGCCTGCCGGCGGCAGTCCAGGTGGCGCTCGCCGAGATTGGTCCACAATGGCAGTCTGACATCCGCACCTTCATCCCGAGAACACGCGAACTGTTCCTGCCGCTGCTAGCGGAGGCACCGAAGGCTGGTGTGAGCGTAACGCCCGACATTGCCTACGGCGACGACCCGAAGCAACGACTCGATGTCTATCGCCCTGCCGCAGTCGTCGGGGCGCCAATCATCATTTTCGTCCATGGCGGCGCGCTGACCCGCGGCGACAAGAACACTAACGCGGAGGCCTACGCGAACGTGCTCTACTTTTTCGGGCGCCACGGCTTGGTGGGGATCAACGGAAATTATCGCCTCGCCCCGCAACATCGCTATCCCGCCGCCGCCTTCGACATCGGGCGCGTCGTTGCGTGGGCCCAGGCCAACGCCGCCGACTATGGCGGCGATCCGGGTCGTATCTTCCTGATCGGCCACTCGTCCGGCGGCACTCATGCGGCCACTTGGGCCTATGATCGTAAGATTCACGGACCGGCCGGGCCCGGGATCGCTGGTCTTATTCTCCTGAGTGGGCGTTTAAGGGCCGACAACCGGCCGGATGACCCGAATGCCGCGGGTGTCGAAGCCTACTTCGGCACGGACCCCTCTCTCTATCCGACCCGCTCGCCGATCACCCACGGGGCAGCGTCTGACGTACCGACGTTCATCGTCGTTGCTGAGTACGATAATCCGTTCCTCGATGCCTACGGCGCCGATTTATTCAGCCGGCTCTGCACCACCCGCGGCCGATGTCCGCGATTCACGCAGCTCATTGGGCACAATCACATGTCGATGGTGATGGCGTTCAACACGGCTGACGAAGCACTCGGTCGCGAAATCCTCGACTTTATCGCCGTCGGTTGGTAAGAGCCCATGCCCGCAGGCGCGACGCGCCGGCACTTCCTGAAGGACGGCTTGACCACCGCTGCAGCCACGCGTGGGTCTAGCCATGTCCGTCTGGTGGGTTTAGGGGAGCGACACAGGGTCGCGTTTCAGGTCTTCGAGAGGGATTCGATCCCGGCCCATTCCTGGGCGCTCACTGGCATGACCGAGAGCCTGGAAATGCGTACGAGAGGAAAGGCTGCGAACCTGCGGTTGGCCTTGATCTCGGCCAGCGTCACCGGCCGGCGCAGCTTACGACCTGGGACGATGTCGACCGTATGCCGCTTGCCGGAGGCGTCCGCCGGGTCGGGGTAAGCATTGCCGACGGCCCGAGCGGTCCCGACGACCACTTTCTCGTTTCCCGTGTGATAGTAGAAGATACGATCGCCCCTCTTCACCGAGCGAAGATGTTTTTGGGCTAGGGGATTCTTCACACCGGTCCACGAGGTCTGCCCGTCCTTGACGAACTCCTCGAAGCTATAGCTCAATGGTTCTTCCTTAAACAGCCAGCGCATGATCACTCCAAGCGGACCGCGAAGATCCGTTCCCGTGGTTATGAATGGCGGAGAGAGTGGGATTCGAACCCACGGTAGAGTTTCCCCTACACACGCTTTCCAAGCGTGCTCCTTCAACCGCTCGGACATCTCTCCGTGTGGGTCGCGGTCGGCGAGTGTATCATGCCGCTTCCTGCCGCCGTTTCGGACTGCTTGCTTGCCGATTAGGCGCGGGCTACACTGAGGCGCGCGCACCGTTGCCCAGTTCTCGCATACGTTTACTCGGTCGTGAGCCATGCCCTACCAAGTCATCGCCCGGAAGTGGCGTCCTCAGAAATTTGATGAGGTGGTGGGGCAGCGCGGGGTCACCCAGACCTTGCGGAATGCGATCACGAGCGATCACATTAGCCAGGCCTTCATCTTTTCTGGACCCCGCGGAATTGGGAAGACGACGACGGCGCGGATTCTGGCCCGTGCACTGAATTGCGAAAAGGGACCGACCCCCGATCCCTGCGGCCGATGCGATGCGTGCCTCGAGATCGCCGAAGGGCGAGATATCGACGTCCTCGAGATCGACGGCGCGACGCACACCAAGGTCGACGAAATTCGTGAGGTCATCATCGCAGGTCTGGCGATAGCACCGGTGCGCGATCGCTACAAGGTGTTCCTGATTGACGAAGCTCACCAGCTGTCGTCGCATTCCTTCAACGCGCTCCTGAAGTCGATCGAAGAGCCGCCGCCCCACGTGGTTTTCATGATGGCGTCCACTAGGCTCGACAAGTTTCCGGACACAATCTTGTCTCGGTCGCAGGTGTTCGAGTTCAGGACCATCGGGGCCGCTGAGATCGCCGGCCAGCTCAGCAGGATTACTACAGCTGAGAAAATCGATATCAACGACGACGCCGTGAGGCTGCTGGCGCACGCAGCGGAAGGCAGCATGCGCGACGCACAGACTGCGCTCGACCAGGTCATCGCCTTTGCCGGTGAGCACATCACAGCGGACGACGTCTCGACCGTCCTTGGCCTCGTGGGCCGAGACCTTCTGCTCGATGCCGTCGAAGCAGTTGCGGATGAGCGGGCATCGGACCTGTTCGAGTTGGCCGGAAAATTTGTCGAGTCGGGCTACGACCTGCGGCGAGTGTGCCAGGAACTCGCGCGCGTCTGTCGCGACCTGCTCGTGCTGACGATCGATGCGTCTCGGTTCGACGATCCCGAGATCGCACCCGAGGGTGACCGTGAACGGCTGCGCGCGTTGGTGCAACGTTTCTCGCGCGAAGATCTGATGCGGGCGTTTGACGTGCTCAGCCGGGCAGAGACGGACATCAAGTTGACATCTCAGCCGCGATATCACCTTGAGATGGCGCTTCTTCGCTGGATTCAACTGCGCCATCTGGTACCCCTTGCGGAGTTGATCGACGGGTTGGAATCTGGTGCGCCGGTTCGTCGAGCCGGCGCCTCCGACACGCTCGGTCGTGGTCGGCCCAGCGGAATGTCTGCGTCGGTGACGCCGCGCCGGTCGAGTTCGCCAGGTCGGGTGAAGGCGGATACTCCTCCAGCCGCCCCGGCCAAGACCGTGCCCACAGACACTAAGGCCACGTTGAGGCAGGCGGGTCCGTCGACGTTACCCTCGGCAGATGGGGATACAGGCGATCTGAAAAGTGCCTTACTAGCAGAGATCAAGCGGACGAAGAAATTTTTCTACGGTACGGTGGTGGCGCAGGCGCAGCGCATCGTACTGGACGGTGATCGGATCACGTTCACGTTCGCGGCCAACCATAGGACGCTGCAGACCCAACTCGAGCAGAGTCGGCCCTCGCTGGAGAAGACGGCATCGGAGATCGCCGGGCGCGAGATCCGTGTCG
>DBHR01000083.1:0-1056 GCA_002296225.1 Acidobacteria bacterium UBA823
CAGATAGCCGTTCACCGGGTCGTGTGCCGCCGTTTGGTCCGTAACGACATCGGGCTTGAGGTGGCCGCGGGCTACTTCAGGAAAAATATCTGCGGCGTTACCGAGCAAGCCAATTGAGATGGGAGAGCTGGCCGCTTCCATCCTCTCCAATGCCTCATCCAAACTGTGAGCTAGGGTTTGGAGGTACCCGGTGCGGATGCGGAAGTCGATGCGCGCCTGCTGGCATTCCACCGCGATGATGTGGAATCCAGCCATGGTGGCAGCGAGCGGCTGAGCACCACCCATGCCCCCGAGGCCACCCGTGAGCACCCAACGTCCGGCGGGCTTGCCGTCGAAATGCTGCCGGGCCACCTCAGAGAAGGTTTCGTAAGTGCCCTGCACGATGCCCTGGGAGCCGATGTAGAGCCACGATCCCGCGGTCATCTGGCCATACATGGTGAGACCCATGCGATCCAGCTTTTCGAAATGCTCGACAGTGGCCCAGTGGGGCACCAGGTTGGCGTTGGCAATCATGACCCGAGGTGAGGCTGGCGTCGTCTTGAACACGCCAACGGGCTTGCCAGACTGCACCAGCAACGTCTCGTCGTCGCCGAGTTCCTGAAGCGACTGCACGATCTGCTCGAAGCAGTCCCAGTCTCGCGCCGCTTTACCTACGCCGCCATAGACCACTAGATCCTCCGGGCGCTCGGCGACATCAGGGTCAAGGTTGTTCATGAGGAGTCTCATAGGCGCCTCTGTTTGCCATGAACGGCAGCTCAGAGTCGTCCCTCGCGGTGAACGCACCTCCCGTGGCTGGGCCTTGTTCACTGATCCCCCTGGACATCTTGCACTTGAGTTTCGTTTCCTATTGCGCCCGCGTCACGAAGCGAAGAGATTTCAGTGGCGGTCATGCCGAGCACACGGCCCAGGACGGCATCGGTGTCGGCGCCAAGACGCGGCATGCGATGTTGCGAGGAACGGTGCGATTGATCGCCGAAATGTACGGGCTGCTCTACGACCGGGATCGTGCCAAGGGTTGGATGGGATGCCTCTCGAACGATGCCACGGATCCTGGCG
>DBHR01000083.1:1352-4611 GCA_002296225.1 Acidobacteria bacterium UBA823
CGAACGATGCCACGGATCCTGGCGTGTTCGTCACTCGTTGCCTCGGCCAGACTCCGGACTGGTCCGCAGGGAATCCCCTGCTCGGCCAACATCTTTAGGGCTTGGTCAGTCGTGACCGTCTTCGCCCAGTTGGCGATGACTTCCCGCAGCTCGGCCTCGTGCCGGTTCCGCATGGAGTTGCTGGCGAAGCGCGGGTCCTCGATGAGCGAGGGAACGGAAATGGCCGCCGCGAGTCCCGCCATCATCGGGTCCGCCGGCACGACGAGCACGATCTGCCCGTCGTCGGTGTCGAACGCATCCACCGGATACGTCTCTGGATGTCGATTGCCGACCAGCCGGATCGGTTCATCCGTATAGAGGAGGCGGCTGAGCGGCGTGAGCAGCATCGAGACCACCGAGTCGAGCATCGCGACTTCAATATTCGCGCCCTTGCCGGTGCGCTCTCGCTGAATCAGAGCGGCAAGAATTCCCCATGAAGCGAACATGCCCGTCGAGACATCAGCTAAGGACTCGCCCACCGCGGTGGCGCCGCTGTCAGGCTGCCCGGTGACGCTCATGAGTCCCGACATAGCCTGGACCACGAGGTCAAACGCAGGGTGGTCAGCGAGGGGACTGTCGCTACCAAAGCCTGAGATGCTGGCGTAGATGATCTTTGCGTTGACCACTTTGACGCCGTCGTAGTCCAGGCCAAGTCGTGCAGCTACACCAGGGCGAAAGTTCTCAATGACAACATCGCTCTTGGCCGCCAAATCGAGGATGAGCTTGCGGCCAGCCTCGTGTTTGAGGTCCACCGTGAGGCTCTCCTTGCCCCGGTTGAGCATGAGTGCGTAGGCGCTCTCGTCCCCTACGTGTGGGCCAAATAGTCGGCTGAGGTCACCACTCCCAATTGATTCGATCTTGAGCACCTCGGCCCCGAGGTCCGCTAGCATGGCACTGGCGTAGGGGCCAGACATCACGCGGGTGAGATCCAGTACTCGGATACCGCTCAGGGCACCTCGTCGGTTGCTCACTCGCCCTCGCTCCGCAACGCCACCACGACCTTGCCCAAGGTTCTTCTTCCAGCCAGGTCTTTGAGTGCCTGAGGAACGGCCTTCAGGCTCTGGCGCCGGTCTACCACCGGTTGTACGAGTCCGTCTTCCCACAGCTTGCGCATGCGTTTTTCAGCCCGGCGCACCATGGGCAAATCCACATCATGACTCCAGTACACGCCAATTGCAGAGGCGCCTTTGAGAAGTAGCCGGTTGCTTGGCAGGTTCTGGATCTCACCAGATGCGAATCCGACGATGAGGAGTCGGCCTTGCCAGGCCAGACAGCGCAGCGACTGCACGCCGATTTCGCCGCCGACGGAGTCGACGATGACATCCACGCCGGCGCCATCTGTCAGCGCCTTAACGAAAGGTACGAAGTCGTCCTTTCGATAGTTGATGACGTGTTGGGCGCCCCATTTGGCAGCGATCGTGCATTTCTCGGGCGAACCGGCGGTCGCGATCACGGTTGCGCCCAACGCCCGAGCGACTTGCACCGATGCGAGACCGACACCACCGGCTCCAGCGTGCACAAGGACGGTCTCACCGGCTTGCACTTGCGTTGACTCTGTGAGGGCCACCACTGCCGTGGTCGCCGCCACCGGCATCGCTGCGGCATCTACGAGATCGCAGCTCTCGGGAACCGTCATGGCCATGTCGTCTCGCGCGATTGCGTGCTCGGCGAAGGCGCCCCAGAGCACCTTCGAGACGACACGCTCGCCAACAGTATGCGTGCAGTCAGTACCGGTGGCCATCACGATCCCGGACAGTTCTTGCCCGGGTGTGAACGGCCGGTCAGGGCGCACTTGGTATTCGTTGTTGATCATCAACAGGTCACTGAAGTTGAGTGCTGCGCCGTGCACTTCTACCACAAGCTCGCCCGCCGCTGGTTGGGGTGTTGCCTGGCTCGCCAAGGTGAGCTCATTGAGCCCCAGCGCCTCAGGCGCCCGCCATGCCGCGGTCGTCTCTTTCACTTGAGCACACCAGGGCGGTAGATCTCGATGACGATGATGGCAAGGACGATGAGCCGCGCGTGGCGACCGGTCATAAGCATTCCTCCGACGCCGACGATGATGTGGGTGACCGGTGCCTAGGGCACGCGCTCGGAGTAGTTCACACCCATATAGAGCCGCATCACGTTCCCGTCGGCGTCGAGCTCGAAACGCGCCAGCTCGCCATGCGGGCCGCCACCGGTGCCTTCGATCATGAAGGTGTGCTCGTTGAGTGGCCGGAGTATCGACTTGCCAGTCATCGGGTCGTCGCTGCGCGGCGAGATGACGACCAGTTCCTCGTTGAGGACCATGACCTGTCGCTCGCCACCGCGCGAACGATACATGCCGACATACTGCGTCCACGACGGATCTGCTGTGGCCGGCGGCATCGGCCTCGCCGTGGCGCGCACGATGGCTGGGGCAATCCACTCGAACGCTTTGTTCACGTAGCGACCCGGGTTACCGTCACCGCCGTTCGTGAACACGACGACACCGACGTTCTCCGTCGGGCTGAGCTGGGTGCTCGTGCGGTTGCCAGGGTAGGAGCCGCCGTGGCCGATGAGGTCACGGTCCTCCCGGTGGGAGATGGCGAATCCCCAGCCGTTGCCACCCCGCCAATTCTCTCTGAGCCAGTGCACGCGCTGCATCTCGCGCAGTGTGTTGGCACGAAGCACCTCTGTGACGTGCTCGGCGCGGAGCCGCATCTGCCAGGAGAGAAACGTCAGCATGTCGTCGACGCTCGACGAAAGCCCCGTGGCCGGGTCGAAGGCGCGGGCATCGATGAACGGCATCGCCTCACGCGGTTTGTCCAGCCAGCGTCGACCATAGCCAGTGACCAGGCGGGGTTGGTGTACATCGCTCGGCACGCCCACACTCGACGAGGTCATGCCCAGCGGCGCCATGATCTCGGTCTCTACATACTCCTCGTACTCGCGTCCGGAGACCGTCTCCACGATCGCGCCTGCGAGCGAGAGGCCCAGGTTCGAGTACTTCCAGACCGTCGCAGCCGGATAGGCCGCTTGTTGCTGTGAGACGGTCTCGCGCAGGTCTTCGCCAGTGGGAAACTCGAACTCCGTCCACGACGGATGGTCAGACTCCCGCGGCAAGCCGGCCGAGTGGGTCAAGAGATTCCAGATCCGGACCGGCTCGGCCTCTGGATAGGGATTCTGCATGTCGAACCACGGTAGATGGTCGGTGATCGGGTCGTCGAGCCGCAGTTTCCCGGCGTCGCGCAACTGCAGG
>DBHR01000114.1:0-403 GCA_002296225.1 Acidobacteria bacterium UBA823
GCTACTCATCACCGGTATGACCCCATTCCGGGCGGTGTTCTCAGCAATGGTGGTAGCCGTAGCACTTAGCTTTCTCCGCGCTGAGCATGCGCTCCGGCCCGCTCGGTTCCTGGCCGCGCTCGAGTCTGGCGGACGCGGGGTCCTTCCAGTCGCTGCCACCACCGCCACCGCCGGCATTATCGTCGGTGTTGTCACATTGACCGGGCTAGGCTTAAAGATCGCCGGGATCATCGTCGCCATGGCCAGCGGCAGCATATTCTTCACCGTCGTTTATGCCGCGCTCGCTGTCTGGGTCCTCGGTCTCGCCGTACCCGTAACGGCGTCTTATATCATCTCGGCTGTCATGATCGCACCGGCGTTAACGTTCGTCGGGATTCCCGAGGTGGCCGCCCACATGTTCATC
>DBHR01000114.1:709-35419 GCA_002296225.1 Acidobacteria bacterium UBA823
CGCCCACATGTTCATCTTCTATTACGCAGTGCTGTCCGAAGTGAGTCCCCCAACCGCGTTGTCACCATTCGCGGCATCAGCGATCACGGGTGGCAACCCATTCCGAACGATGATGCTGACCTGGAAGTACACGCTTCCCGCGTTCCTCGTGCCATTCACGTTTACCCTAAATCCCGAGGGTTTGGGTATCCTGCTTCAAGCACCGTGGCCGGACGTGATCCGGACGACGTTGACAGCGATGGCTGGTATCGCAGCACTTGCGATGGGGCTGGGCGGCTGGCTCGTGATCAAAGCTGGCCGGACCGAGCGCCTCCTCGCCATCAGCGGGGGCTTACTGCTCTTCTACGCCAGCCCGGCGACCGATATCACCGGCGCAGCAGCGGTCGCGCTCGCGGTCGTGCTCCATCTCGCACGCGTGCGCTGCGGCACAGTGACCTGAACCGGTTCATTTCTGACTGGTGGTTTTCAGTAGGAGCATCGTCAACTCAACAATGAACTATCTACACAACGGCCGGCACACATTGGCGTTATGAGAAAACTACGGGTCCTGGCGTTGATGCACGACTACATGGTGCCGCCGGAGGACACCTCGGGATACGACCTCGCCACGGTCCAATGGAAAACCGAGTACGACGTCCTCTCGACACTGGCCGACTTGGGTCACGAGGTCCAGCAACTCGGTGTGAAGGACGAGCTGGACGCCGTCCGCCAGGCGATCAGCAAGGGCAACCCGCACATCACCTTTAACCTGCTCGAAGCGTTTCACGAAGTCGGCACATTCGACCAGAACCTCGTGGCCTACCTCGAACTCCTGCGAATGCCCTACACGGGCTGCAATCCGAGAGGCCTCCTGCTATCACGCGACAAAGCACTCTCAAGGAAACTCCTGGCGTATCACCGGATCCCGGTGCCCAGCTTCACCGTCTGCCGGTTCGGCTGCACCGTCAAGCGCCCTAAGTGGATGGGGTTTCCGCTCATCGTGAAATCGCTGACGCAGGATGCCTCAATCGGCATCTCGCAGGCCTCGGTGGTCCGCGACGACGCCAAGCTCGTTGAGCGTGTACAGTTCGTCCACGAGAGCCTCGGCACCGACGCAATCATCGAACAGTTCGTCGAGGGGCGCGAGCTGTATGTCGGTGTGATCGGCAACCATCGCTTACAGTGCTTCCCTGTCTGGGAACTAAAATTTACGAAGATGCCAAACGACGTGCACCGAATCGCCACCGAGCGCGTCAAGTGGAGCCACAAGTATCAACGGAAACACGGGATCACAACCGGCGTTGCCAAGCGACTCTCGGAGAAGCTGGCGACGCGCATCTACCGCGTCTGCCGTCACGTCTATCGCACGCTCGAGCTAAGCGGGTACGCGCGAATTGACATACGGCTAGCCGAGAACGGGCAATTCTATGTGCTGGAAGCCAACCCCAACCCCCAGATCGCCTACGGTGAGGATTTCGCGGAGTCGGCAGAGTGCGCGGGCGTGTCGTACGAAGCGCTGCTGCAGCGGATTCTCAATAACGGCCTGAACTGGCAGCCAGAGCATAAGGGCTGACCCACGTACGGATCACAACACACGTGTGATGGCCTCACCGATGAAATACCCCACTGCGGCAACACCAAAGCCCACGACGAACATGTCCCGTCCACTTGCCCAGACGCTCCGACCCGTGAAAAGACTCCGGGCGGCACCGATTGCGAAGTGTGCCGACATGCTGATGATCAGCGATACCCAGAGCGCTACGGGAGCGTCCAGTGCGAGAAACGGTGCTATTGGTATCAGGGCGCCGACCGCCGTCGCGGTCCCGGTCACCCAGCCGTCAATCGCCGGGGTAAGTTCGGCCGCGGTCAACTGCAGCTCCTCACGCACCTTGACCTCGAGCGCCTGAGCCGGGTCGCGCATTATCAGCCTAGCAGTCTCTTTCGCACGCTCGGCCGTAAAGCCCTTTACTTCATAGATGAGCGCGAGCTCCTCTTCTTCGACGTCAGGCATCAGTTCCAACTCGTCGCGCTCCATCTCAATCTGGTGAGCGTGGACCTCGGCTGCACTCTTTGCGGCCAAGTAGCCGCTCGAGCCCATCGACAGTGCGTCCGCGATGGCGCCGGCGATGCCGCTGATAATCACAATGGTCGGGCTGACGCCAGCACCGATCACGCCCGCGACCAGGCCGAAGTTCGCGGTCAGTCCGTCGTTGAACCCGTAGACGACGCTGCGAAGATACCCGCCGCGGCCGCCCGCGTGCCAAGGCTCGCCCTCCCGCCCAAGTAAACTCGACAGTTCTTGCGCGTGTTCGGCCGACTCGGTCGCGATCTGGAACGCGGCGTCGTGTACCGAAGAGGGTCCGGTCCCGTGGGCCAGGCGGAGGTAGGCGGTGACCTCGCGCCCTTCCTCGGCCAAGAGCATTGGCAAGACCGTCTCCGCACCAAACCTCCGCGCCATCCACGCGAGCGTCCGCGTCCGCCAAGAGGGTCGGTGTGTGGGAATCGGCTGCGCCTCCTCGGCGAACAGCGCTTCCCAACGTTGCACGTGGCGGTCTTCGACGGTGGCAAGCCGCTCAAACAGCTTCCGCCGAGATTCATCGGCCTCAACGCCAGCAAGGGCGCGGTAGAGAAACGCCGCGTCCCGCTCGTCGCGATAGTGTTCAACCCAACGTGGGTCAGTTGTCACGTGACGAAACCACTTCCCCGGACGGCTGCATGTCGACGCGAACCTCCGTGACCCCGTCCGTGGCCACGGTAACGGCATGGAAAGCGACCCCAAGTTGCTCGTGCCAAATGCGTAACTCATACGTGCCAGGTGGCACATCCTCAATGCGAAACGACCCGTCTGCCGCCGAAACAACCGCGCGGTCAACCGAGGCCATGACGAACCCGCGCATCCAGGTGTGGGTATCACAGACCAGCCGAATTAGTCCTCGGGCCGTTAACTGCCGCGTGATCGTAAGACCAGGCATCGGGATCGCCACGTTGAAAAGCGAACGCCCGTCTTCGGCATACGCGTGGCTCGTGTGCAGTACATCGTCGGCGCTTGTCAGTGCTATTTGCTCGCCGGGACGTGACACCTGCACGCGAGGCTGAAAGCGGCAGCCGTCGTTCGACACGAGAATCGGCGGAGCCCCAGTCGGCGCGGCAAGACCCACGACCGTGACGACGGCGTTCGCCAGCCCACCCTCTGCATCAACGAGGACCGACTCGTCGGGCACGGTCTCGCCGCAGACGTCGACATTTGTCGTCACCGTGAGCGGTTCGATCGACCCTGGCACCGCAGTGGTCACCCGCCCGGCAATGACGCCTGTCTGCGCGCCCATTGACACGGCCGCACCGATGCCCAGCAACACGACCCCGCACACCGCCGCTCTCACGGCGCGGCACGAACCGGGTCTCGATACTCCCATAGCAAATATCCCACCCACTGCATCTGTTGGTGTTGCCGATTAACGACCGGGATGCGCACGCCCCACGCCGCGGCTAGCGCTCCGGTTTTCGTGAGCCCTTTGCGAAGCTGCGGGGTCAGCGCAAGCCGGTCATCGACACCGTTGAGTTCCACGCCGAGCGACCAGGCGCTCGGCAATCCTGAGAAGTCGCGTCCGGCATGGATGTTATAGATCAACTCGGTCGCTTCGCCCGCCCCTTTTATCGGCACCTCGAGCTTCAACTGGGTCTGCAGCGTGAAATGCCGAAGGGCGAAGCCGGCCAACAGAGACGGCTCCAGCACCGTTGTGCCGCCCCCAAGGCCACGACTCTCACTTCCGCTGGGCATCTTCACCTCGACCGCACCGCTGAAAATTCGCGTTGATGCACGGTCCGCATGCAGCACATACTTCGCACCCAGCGAGACGTCACCGAGGCCGGTCGACGCAGTGACCGAGTCGGGCACGTTCATCTGCCAAGGCACGCTGACCTCAACCTGACCGCGCGCGCCAACCCGTCGCTCGTAGACCGCCTTAATTTTCAGGTCGTCGTCGTTATGCGACACCGACGGTCGGATTTTGACTTCGTTCTCGGGAAAGGCCTTCTCCGTAAAGATTGGCACGGAGAAATTCAGGTTGCCAAGTGGCCAGCTAGGCTCGGAACAGAATGTGCGAATGTAGCCAATGAGCGCGTGGATTTGATCTTGGCCCAACGCATCACCGTAGCCCGGCATTTGTGATGATAATCCGGCCACGGGCCCGCCTTGGGCGATCACGATCTCCCAATCGGCATCTGGCTCAGGCGTCGTCACCGAGCAGTCAGTGAAGTCCATCGGCTCAACCGTCACAGTCCGCACGGCGACCTGGCCGGTGCCATCCTCGGCGTGGCAACCAGCGCACCACGCGGTGTACATCTCGCGGGGGGTCGAGGGCACTTGAGCGGTGACACTGATGGGAACCAAGAGTGTTACGAACGAGGCAACCCGGACGAAGACCGCACGCCTTCCACCGTCAAGCATCCTCTCACTATAGGTAGTCGATCACGTGGAGGCAACGCATGGATCGATCTCCAAACTGAGACTCGGTCTTATCTTTTCCTTGACACGCTTCAAAGCGATGTGGGGTTGCGGGCCGGGGCCGCCGGCGTGGGCGGCAGGTCGGGCGTGAAGTCCTCCCCGGGATTGATAAAGCGATCCCGCTCAAGCCTGTACTGCTTCTCGTGAAGTTGACGATACCGGCCATCGAGCGCTAGCAGCTCCACATGACTTCCGCGCTCAACGATCTCACCCCTCTCGATCACGAGAATCTGATCCGCGCTCTGAATCGTAGAGAGGCGATGCGCTATGACAAACGTCGTTCGCCCGTGCCGGAGGCTGCGCAGGCCGTCTTGAATAAAGCCTTCGCTCTCGCTATCAAGGCTTGACGTCGCCTCGTCAAGAATCAAAATGCGCGGGTCGGCGAGTATAGCCCGGGCGATGGCAACCCGCTGCCGCTGCCCACCAGACAATTTCACGCCCCGTTCCCCAACCACGGTGTCATAGCCGTCTTTGAACTCGCTGATGAATTCGTCGCAGTGCGCGACCCGGCTGACCCGACGAATTTCGTCCGGCGTCGCATCCGGCCGCGCGAACCGGATGTTGTCGGCCACGGTGCCGTCGAACAGAAAGTTCTCTTGCAGCACAACACCGAGATGTTTACGGTAGTCTCGTAGTCGGAGCGACTCCAGATCCAAGCCATCCACGGTGACCCGACCAGACTTAGGGCGATTGAACGCGAGGACCAGGCTGATCAGCGTGCTCTTGCCAGACCCGCTGGACCCCACCAAAGCCGTGGTCGTGCCTGCCTTGGCCTCAAACGACACGTCTCGAAGTACTGGCACTCCTTCGACGTACTCGAAGCACACGCCTTCGCAAGTCACATCTCCACGCACCTCGGGCAACGGCCGCCGAACTGCATCCTCTTCGTCTTCGGTCGCCATCTGGCGAATCTCGCGGATCCGATCGAGGCCAGCGAACGCTTCGGTGATCTGCGTGCCGATCGAAGCGATTTGAACCAGAGGTGCCGCCACCAGCCCTGTGAAGAAGATGTAGGCGATGAAATCGCCGAGCGTCATCGTCCCGGCGAGTATCGCCTGGCCACCAACGAGAACCATGAGCACGCCGATGGCCCCGATGACCAGCGTCGAGACAGCGCTAATCGCCGACACCCCAGTGATCGTCTTGGCCACGTTGCGAAGCAGCCGATGTGTACCATTCGCGAACACCCGCTGCTCACGCCGTTCAACGGTGTAGGCCTTGACAATCCGGATGCCACCCAACGTTTCATTCAGGCGGCCAGTAACATCGGCATTCATCTTGCCTCGCTCGCGAAATAGCGGACGCAAGCGTTTAAAGGCGGTGGCCATCGTGCCACCGAACGCTAATAGAATCAGCAAGGTGACTGACGTCAGCTGCCAGCTCAGGTAGAACAGGACGCCAAGTGCGATCACAGCGGTGACAAGACCACCGCTCAATTGCACGAGGCCCGTCCCGACAAGATTCCTGATCCCCTCCGCGTCGGTCATAATCCTGGAGATCAGGACGCCGGTTTTCGTCGAATCAAAGAAACCGACCGGAAGGCGGGTCACGTGGACCTGCACGCGTTTACGCATTTCCGTGATCGCGCGCTGGGCCGCAACCCCGAGCACTTGCGAGAGCGCAAACCCCGTCACAGCTTGGACCGCCGCCGCCAAACCAATGGCCAGCGCCAGTGTCAACAGCAGTTCGCTACGCTGGTTCGCGATCACGTCGTCGATGAGGTACTTCGAGGACGCAGGCAGAACGAGTCCAGCCAGCCGATTCACCAGCATCAGCGTTAGGCCGACCGCGAGGCGGGAGCGGTGGATCCAAACCAACTCGCGCGCTTCGACCCAAGCGCCGCGTACCGACACTTGTCGCGCCGCGGTATCCGTCACAGGCGTACCCTTCGTTCGGCTCGCTCGGCCGAACATCCTATCCGACCAGACTACGGCCACGCACGCGCCCTTCGCTCAGTTGAATATCCCATTGAACCATACTACCGCGTCTCCCCTGCACCACGCGACTGCCGTCGCAAGCCCGGATCAGTTTTTATTGGACGGTCAAAGCACCCACCTGAGAACAGCGGGGGCCGAGCCGCCCGATGAGACGAACCGCTCGGGCCAAATTGAAACTGGAAAGCCGGAAGCCGAGTTATGATTGGATGATGTTAAAGGGAACGCGGCAGGCCATTCTCCGGCGGGTGCAGCCAATCAGCATCCATGGCCAGGTTTCCTGGGACGTGTCCTTTTCTGATTCCAAGGACCCCGAGGGGACGGTGCACACGGTGCGCGTCGGCCCTGAAGCGGTGGATCACGACCTAGCGCCAAATGACCCTATCAGACTCGAATACCTCATGGGCGCCGTCACGTCTATACGGCACAGTGAATCCTAGCCACAGATCACCGTCGCCTCCAGAGTCTCAAACGTTGAAGATTGATTAGATGTCAACACGCCCTGCGCCACGTTACCGGGGAATACTGATGACTACCGTCTTGGTGGTCGGAGCCTGCCTAGGAAAGTCAGCGCTGGTGACCGGCCAAGCAGATGAGCTGGCCTGGCTCGATGCCTATCGCGAGCCGGCAAGCCGGATCATCGGTGCGGCGATGGCCGACACGTTCGCCTGGCATCGTCTCGCGGAGTTGAGTGACTCGTTCGGTCCTCGGCTGAGTGGCTCCCCCCAACTCGAGGGTGCGATCCGATGGGCGGTCGATGAGATGCTGGCGGACGGACTGGAGAACGTCCACCTAGAGCCGGTCATGGTCCCGCACTGGGTGCGGGGGCAAGAGCGCGCTCGGATCGTTCGACCGGCTAAGCAAGAGCTCGTGATGCTCGGCTTGGGTGGCAGCATTGCCACGCCACCTGGTGGCCTCGAAGCGGAGACGATTGTCGTCGGCAGCTTCGACGAACTAGAAACGCGCGCGGATGAAGTATCAGGAAAAATCGTGGTCTACAACGTACCTTTCACAACATATCCCCAGACGGTGCGCTATCGGACGACTGGCGCTTCGCGCGCAGCCCGCCACGGAGCCATGGCCAGTCTTGTTCGCTCGGTGGGACCACGTGGAGCCCGGACTCCGCATACTGGCGCAATGACCTACACGGAGACCGACCCGCAGATTCCTGCCGCGGCGATCACCGTCGAAGATTCAGAGCTCTTGCAGCGAATGCAGGACCGCGGTACGCCGGCCTGGGTACGGCTCGAGATGGAGGCCCACATGCTACCGGACGCGGAATCGGCAAACGTGATCGGCGAGATCCGAGGACGGGAGTGGCCGGAGGAGGTCGTCGTGGTCGGCGGGCATATCGATTCGTGGGACGTCGGTACCGGCTCTACTGACGATGGTGGAGGCTCCATCGTTACATGGGACGCACTGCGCATCTTGCAGCAACTGAATCTGCGACCGCGTCGGACGCTACGCGTCGTGCTATGGACGAACGAGGAAAATGGATTCCGCGGCGCAACGGCCTATCGCGATCGCTACGCCGAGGAGCTCGCCAACCACGTCATGATGCTGGAATCAGATTCGGGCGTGTTCCGGCCTAGAGGCTTTGGGTTCACCGGTAACCCTCGTGCGCGTAAGACGGTCGAAGCAATTGGGTCGCTCCTGCGCGGCATCGACGCCCACCGCATCGGACCGAGCGGCGGCGGCGCCGACATCGGCCCTAGTGTCCGGGCAGCTAACATCCCAAGTATGTCACTCGACGTCGATGGTTCGAACTACTTCGCGATCCACCACACGCCGGCCGATACAATGGACAAGATCGACCCAACCGACGTAGCACGCAACGTCGCGGCCGTCGCGGTCATGGCGTATGTCGTGGCGGAAATGCCGGAACGGCTGGGTCGTTAGCCGGTAGACTGCGGTCGACCTCAAACGGTCGTCCCACCTCAGTGCACGCCGTGGCTCATCTGCAGCGCCGACGGCTCCGCACCCAGCCGTCGTAGCGCGACTTCCCACATCTGCCCTGGATCGGTTCCAAAAACGAGGTCAAGATCCACCGCTGCTGTGAGCCACGATGACGCCGCGACTTCAGCGTCCAGTTGCCCCGGTCCCCATCCAGCATATCCTGTCAACAACCTGGCACACGGACCCGACTCGGTCTCCAGTAACCGCCGCAGTAAGTCAGCCGACGTGGATAAATAGACACCGTTGCAAACAGATACGGCGTCAGTTTCGCCAAACTCTTCACCAAAGAGAATCCAGCCGCGCTCGGGCTCAAGCGGTCCACCAATCCATAACCGCAGTGCGCCGTGATCGCTCGGCTTCGGATCCAGCCTGACGACATCGGCAGCAGAGGTTTCCGTGGGTCGATTCAGTACGAGTCCGAAGGCGCCTTCGGCGCCATGCTCACAGAGCAGGATGACGGAGCGATGGAAATTCGGATCAGCGAGCTGCGGCATCGACAACAGGAGCGTCGGTGCGAACGAACGGCCGTGCGAATCTAATTCTTTCACTGCTTCCATAACAACGCTCTACACAGGGTAAGTGGACGCCCGCCAAAGATCAAAATCGCATTAACCCTGGCCCGTTGAGGAAAGCTTCCGCCGAGCCCATCCGACGTGCTCAGTGACCAGCGGATCGTGCGCCGACGGCCTTTCCTCTGCTCCAGCCCCGGCCGCGGTCTGGTCAAGCACGGCTCGGGCTTCCAGATCGCCGCTGTTACCCAGCGCAACCGCGAGGTTGCGACGTAGCCGTTTCACGCCCGCCCGTCTCAGCGCAGAGCCCTTCATCGCCGTACGTAGCTCCGCATCCGAACGTCGCCAAAGGTCAAGCAGGCGAGGCTGATCGAACAGAGGGCGCGGTACCCAAGCGGCGTCGAGCGACTGGGTCGGAGCGCTGTTCCACGGACAGACGTCCTGGCAAATATCACATCCAAATACGTGGGCCCCAAGCTCATCGCGTTGCAACTCCGGCACGTCGCGCTTGAGTTCGATCGTCAGATACGACAGACACTTAGTCGCGTCGAGCACCCACGGCTCCGGAAGGGCTCCGGTGGGGCACGCCTCAAGGCAGAGCGTGCAGGTCCCGCACTGATCCAGCGCAGCCTCGTCAGGTGGCAGATCCAGATTACAGATCACTTCCGACAAGAACAGCCACGAGCCGCGTTCTGCATTGATCAGACAGGTGTTCTTGCCGATCCAACCGAGGCCGGCATACTGTGCGTAGACGCGCTCCTGCACCGGGCCGGTATCAACATAGGCCCTGCCATCGAACGTCGGCCCCGCTCGTTCGGCCATCCAGCGACACAGCGCATCAGTACGTTCTCCCACGACATCGTGATAGTCATCACCCCATGCATAACGGGCGATGCGGGCTTCGGTCGGATCAACGTGTTCGATCGAGTATGGGCGGTCGACATGATAAACCGTCGCCAGCATCACAACGGACCTCGCCGACGGCAGCACGGCACGCACGTCCGTACGTTGTTCGGCGGTCCGCGTCATATACGCCATCTCACCCACATACCCGCGATCGACCCATTCGCGGAGAAAGGCGAGCTCCGGGAAGCGACCCGCCGGGGCAATCCCACACAAGGTAAAGCCGAGCTTGAGTGCACGTGCCTTGACCTCGGAAGCCCTCACCATCGGAGTAAGCGTCGTGGGCCACCCACTGTGGACGGCACTACAACTTAACGAGTTGACGGAGCACGTATGGCAGGATGCCGCCGTGACGGAATGCCACGAGTTCCTCAGGTGTGTCGATTCGGACAACGGTTCTGAATATCACCTCTCCACCATCGGCCCGCAGGGCGCGTACGACGATCGACCCGCGGGGCGACAGCCCGTTGGCGATGCCCCGCAGGTCGAACACCTCGCGTCCGCTGAGTCCGAGTAAAGACACCCCGTCACCCTCGCTGAACTGCAGGGGAAGCACGCCCATGTTCACGAGGTTGCTCCGGTGAATCCGCTCAAAGCTCTCGGCGATGACAGCGCGCACGCCGAGCAGCCGCATTCCCTTGGCGGCCCAGTCACGTGACGACCCCGAGCCGTAATCCTTCCCCGCCAGCACCATCAACGGCGTCCCGGCTTCCTGATATCGGATAGCAGCGTCATAAATCGGTAGCTGTTCGTCGTCGGGCTGATACCGTGTCCACCCCCCTTCGGTACCCGGCGCGAGCTGATTGCGAAGCCGGATGTTACCGAAGGTCCCGCGCATCATCACCTCGTGGTTGCCGCGCCGCGCCCCGTAAGAATTAAATTCGGCTGGCGGCACACCCTGTTCGATGAGATAGCGGCCCGCCGGGCTGTCGACGGGAATCGCACCGGCGGGCGAAATATGATCAGTCGTCACGCTATCCCCCAGTACAGCCAGCACCCGGGCGCCACGCACGTCTTCGACTGGCGCGGGCTCAAGCGTCAAATCTTCGAAGAACGGCGGGTGCCGAATATAGGTCGAGGCAGGGTCCCAAGCGAACCGCTCTCCTTCCGGTGCCGGCAGGGCCTGCCAGCGGGCGTCGCCGTCAAAGACCGAGCCGTAGCTCGCCGTGAACATCTCGGACCGAACCGAGGCGCCCATGCTTGCCTGGATCTCCTGTGACGTCGGCCAGATATCACTCAGGAAGACCTCCCGCCCGTCCGCATCCCGCCCCAGCGGCTCGCGGGTCAGGTCGAGGGTCATCCGGCCCGCGAGCGCGTAGGCGACAACGAGCGGCGGAGAAGCTAGGTAGTTCGCCCGTACTTGCGCCTGAATCCGTCCTTCGAAGTTCCGGTTTCCGCTCAAGACTGACACAACGACCAGGTCTCGCTCGGTGACGGCGGCCGACACGTCCTCCGGCAACGGGCCGGAGTTACCGATGCACGTCGTGCAGCCGTAGCCCACGAGGTGGAAGCCTAAACGTTCCAGGTATTCAAGCAGCCCCGCTGCTTTCAGGTACTCGGTCACCACTCGTGAACCCGGAGCAAGGCTCGTCTTGACCCATGGTTTGACCTGTAAGCCGCGTTCGACCGCCCGCTTGGCGAGTAAACCGGCACCAATCACCACGCTTGGATTAGACGTGTTCGTGCAGCTCGTAATCGCAGCAACGACGACTGACCCGTGCTCAAGACCGTCGCCGGTCTGGGCCGGCGTTTCGCCGTGCATCTCGGTGAGCGTGCGCGCAAACTCCGCCTTGGCCTGGCCGAGGGCGACGCGATCCTGCGGCCGGCGCGGTCCCGCCAGGCTCGCTTCCACCGTTCCGAGGTCAAGTTCGAGGGTGTTCGTGTACTGAGGATTACTCACCGGGTCGCGGAAGAGGCCTTGTGCCTTGGCGTAGGCCTCGACCAACGCTACGTGCTCCTCGTCTCGGCCAGTGAGCTTGAGGTAGTCCAGGGTCATCCCGTCGATCGGGAAGATCGCGATCGTCGCACCATACTCCGGCGCCATATTTCCTAGCGTTGCCCGATCGGCGATCGTTAAATACTCAAGGCCAGGGCCATAAAATTCCACGAACTTCCCGACGACGCCGTGCTGCCGAAGCTGCTCGGTAATGGTGAGGACGAGGTCGGTCGCGGTGATGCCCTCGTCCAGCCTGCCGGTCAGCCGAAACCCGACGACATCTGGGACGAGCATCGAGATCGGGTGGCCAAGCATCGCCGCCTCGGCTTCGATGCCGCCCACGCCCCACCCGACCACGCCGAGCCCGTTGACCATCGTGGTATGCGAGTCCGTGCCGACCAACGTGTCAGGATATGCGATGATCCGGCCGTCGATGGTGTCGCGACAGACGACTCGCGCGAGGTACTCCAGGTTGACCTGATGCACGATCCCGGTTTCCGGCGGCACGACCCGGAAGTTATCGAACGCGTTTTGTCCCCACCGGAGAAAGCCGAATCGCTCTAGGTTGCGCTGGAATTCCAGCTCGGAATTGAGCTGCAGGACATCGGACCGCCCAAAGTGGTCGACCTGGACGGAGTGATCGATCACCAGTTCAACTGGCTGCAAGGGATTGACACGCGTCGGGTCACCGCCGAGTCGGGCCACGCCGTCGCGCATCGCGGCGAGGTCGACTACCGCCGGCACACCCGTGAAGTCTTGAAGTAGCACGCGCGCCGGTCGGAACGCGAGTTCCGGTTTTTCAGTGCCGACCGCATCCCATCGCGCAACGGCCGCGATGTCATCCGCGGTGACTACCCGACCGTCTTCGCAGCGCAGGAGGTTCTCCAAGAGAATCTTGAGGGAATACGGCAGACGGGCCACATTCGAAAATCCTACCCGCTCGAGCGCCGGCAGGCTGTGGTACTGAATCGACTTGCCGCTAACCGTCAAACTAGTGAGCGTCTCGAATGAATTCTTCACGCTGGTCTCGTCCCTCCTCTGTCACAGCCGTTGCGGCCGGTGTGCGCCACCTCCAGCACCGCTTGTGCCGCACGGAGGCTCGCACCGGAACCACCCAAACGGGCCTGGACAGACCGCAGTGAGGCCTGCGTACGCTGCGTTCGCTCGGGGTCGGTCAGATAGCCGACGATCTCTTCCGCGATCGCGCCGGGCGTGCATCGCTCCTGAATCAACTCTGGCACGACCGGCTCTCCGGCGACCAGATTCACCATGCCATACGTGTCCCCCTGCACAAATCGTCTGCCAATGGCATAGGTCAGCGGTGAAACGCGGTAGATGATAACCATCGGCCGGCCATGAATCGCCGCCTGGATCGTGGCCGTGCCCGAGGCGGTCGCGACGACGTCGACGGCCGACAGCACGTCGTCGGTCCGCGCCTCGATGACCGCCGGACGCCTCGGTCCGCGCCAGTGCGCCAGCGGACTGAACAACGACTCGTCGAGGTTAGGCGCACGGGCGATGATGAACTGTGCTTCCGGCACACCCGCAACGATCATCCGGGCCGCCTCGACCAAGATCGGCAACAGTTGCTCGACTTCATTAGGCCGGCTGCCTGGCAACAGCGCGACGGTCGGTGCCGCCAACTTAAGCCCACACTCGGCGAGCAACGTCGCGCGTGGCGTCTTGGCCTCGGCTAGGTCGACGAGCGGGTGACCGACGAACTCCACTGGAATGCCGGCATCGCGATAGACCGCCTCCTCGAACGGAAAGATAACGAGCATTCGATCCACGAACCGCTTGAGCGTGCGCAACCGTCCACGGCGCCAAGCCCACACCTGAGGACCTACGTAGTAGACGACCGGCAATCCGAGCCGCCGGCCGGCCGATGCCAACCGAAAATTGAAGTCCGGGAAATCCACCGCCACCAGCACGTCCGGCCGGTCACGACGCATGGCGTCAACAAGCCGCCGATACATCGCCAGGGCGCGCGGGAGGACGGCAAGCGCCTCGACCAATCCCGTTACACTCAACCCGTGATAATGCCCGATGAGCCTGGCGCCGGCGGCGGTCATCCGGTCACCACCCAGACCAAAGACCTGCGCCCCAGGATCAAGTCGCACGAGCTCCGACGTCAGCGCAGCAGCATACATATCGCCCGAGGCCTCACCGCACGAAATCAGTACTTTGGTCATTTAACCTGTCGTCGCGGGCTGCCGAACGGTGGCACACGGGTAATAAAACTAAAGCGAGGAACCGTGCCTTACTCTGAGGAGCCCAACCCGCTGCGCGTCAGGTCGACCGTCGACAGGTCGAGGTCGCTCAGCGGCACCCGCTCGACGCCCGTGAATCCGATACCAGACAAGTCGTCAATGAACGCGGACGCATCCCCAACGAGCACTATAGACAGCCTGTCCGGCATCAGATATTCGTGCGACACGCGCTGGATATCGTCCACCGTCACGGCACCCACGCGTTCTCGATACGTCGCCAGGTCGCCGAGATCCAGGCCGTAGAACAACACGTTCAACACTCGCACCGCGATCGCATCCGGCGTTTCGATCTGAAGCGGAAAGCTGCCAGACATGTAAGCCTGGACGCCCACCAACTCACGCGCATTGATCCGCTGCCGCCGCAGCCGCCAAAACTCTTCAATCGTGAGGCGAAGCACCTCAGCCGTCGCTTCGGTGCGCGTATTGGTCCGTGCCTCGACATCACCGGTGAGTTGCAAGGTATGTATCGACGCCTCCGCACTATAGGTCAGTCCGCGGTCGGCCCGTAGCACGCGGTGCAGCCGGTTGCTGCCCTCCCCGCCAAGCACCCGGACCGCCATGTCGAGGGGTAGGTAGTCGACGTGCTTCCGCGGCACCCCGATGTGCCCGACGCGGATCTCGGTCTGCACCGCACCGGGCTTGTCCACCACCACGAGCCGGTGCGTCGGTGGCGGCGGCTCACTGACTTGTAATACATCGATTGGCTTCGGTGACCAGTCGCCAAAGACCCGCTGGGCCGTTTCGAAAGCTAGGTCGGCGGTGAGGTCACCAACGATTACCAGGATGCTATTGTTTGGCGCGAAGTAGGTCTCGTGAAAGGCACGGAGATTGTCCGATGTAATCGTCGGCAGTGACTCGGGCGTTCCCGACTGTGGTCGACCGTAGGGGTGGAACCCGTAGACCAAGCGATTGAACACGATGCCAGCCAGATAGTCTGGGTCCTGTAGGCTGACTTGCAGACCAGACACAACCTGCTGCCGCTGCCGCTCGATTTCCTCGACAGCAAACGCTGGATACCGGACGATGTCGCTGACGATTTCCATAACCAGTTCGAAGCTGTCGCTCATCACAACCGCGTTCACGAAGGTAAGGTCGCGGCTGGCACCGACACCAAGACCGCCGCCGATTGTGTCAATGGTCTCTGCAATCTCCTGCGCGGTCCGACTCGTCGTACCCTGATCGAGGAGGGCTGCGAGGAGACTGGCCAAGCCTGCCTTGTCGGCTGGCTCACGCGCCATTCCGGCCCCGACAAACAACCGCACGCTCACGATAGGTTGTTCGTGGTGCAACACGGCTACGACGCGCATGCCATTGTCGAGCGTGCGCACGTCGTAATGGGGAAACTGCACCTCCGCCGGCTCCAGTGACGCTGGCGGAGACTCGGTCGGCCATCCCGTGAGCGTCTGCCCAAACAGGTTGGTCGGTAGGAGGAGACCCACCACAGCCACGAAGACCCAGCTCGCCAGCCGGGCGACCAGCTTCGCCGCCATCAGGGGGCGCCTCCAGACGTGGCGTTCCGCGGCATGATTGTAAGGATCAAGCGATTGTCGTTGGTGAAATAGGTCTGGGCAACACGCTGCACGTCCTCAGCCGTAATGTTCATGAAGATATCGAACTCACCGTCGGCCGTGGTGATGTCGTCGTGGATGACCGCGGCGTGCGCGAGATGCATCGCCTTCTGCTGATTCGACGTCCGTCCGAGGATGTAGTCACGAGCGAACTGGTTCTTGACGCGCTCCAGCTCACGCGGCGACACCAGCTCGGTCTTCAGACGCTCCAGCTCGTCTCGGAGCGCGCGCTCGGCATTGGCCGGCATCCGACCCGGCTGCACCAGCGCAACCGCAAAGAACAGGCTCGGATCCTCCACGATCGCACCCTGCCCAAACGCCGCCAGCGCAAGCTGCTCTTCGTAGACGAGCCGTCGATAGATCCGCGAACTCTGGCCATCCGAGAGGATCTTCGACGCAAAGTGGAGCGGGTAAGAATCGGGGTGGCCATCGAACGGAATCTTGTGGACTACCACTACGGCCGGCAACGGCCATGATTCCTCAAGCGCCACGCGGCGCTCGCGCTCCCACGGCGGCTCCTGCGGAATATCGCGGGGCACGGGTCGCTCGACGCCAGGCACCCGACCTAAATACTGCGTCACAAGGTCCATCGCCGCTCCGGATTCGAAGTCCCCAACTAGCACGATCGTGGCGTTGCTCGGAACGTAATAGGTCTCATAGAAGCTCCGCACGTCCTCTACCGACGCCGCTTCGAGATCCGCCATACTACCGATCGTAGGATGCTTGTAGGGATGCACGGAATAGGCTTGGTCGTAGATGATCTCCGACAGTCGGCCAAACGGTTGGTTGTCCACGCGCATCCGTCGCTCTTCCTTGACAACTTCACGTTCGCTAGCCAACGCCTTCTCATCGATTTGGAGGCTCGCCATCCGGTCGGCTTCCATCCACAAAACGACCGGCAGGTAGTGTGCAGGCACCGTTTCCCAAAATACCGTGGTGTCCTCGGTCGTGTAGGCATTGCTCTGCCCACCGTTGCTCGCAATCATCGACGTATGCTCATCGGACCTCACGTTCTTCGAGCCGTTGAACATGAGGTGCTCAAATAAATGTGCAAACCCGGTAAGTCCAGGACGCTCGTTCTTCGAGCCGACGTGATACCAAAGCTCCACGTGCACGATCGGCGTTGAGTGATCTTCGGATAGCACGACCGTCAGCCCATTGGGCAAGGTCGCGATCTCATACTGCAGCTTGGGTGGTCGCGTAGCTGCAGTCGAGACACCTGCACCAACGATCGCCGCAATGGCGACGCACGTACACAGCCGTCTTCTCATGATTGGCTCGATTATGGCACAGCCGGGGCGACGACTCCGGTTCCGGCAGTAAGTGCTCACTCCCGAGCAAGAAGGCGAAAGCCGGCCATGCCCCATGTTCGGGGAAGCCGATCGAATGGATCAGCGTCGACGCGCCGTTCCACGGCAACGAACAACTCGACCGCAACGGCATCGCCCTCGAAACGCACGCCTCCTTCGATCGACCCTCCGCTGACGCCGCTTCGACCCACCACGCTTGGATCGGTGGGTCTGTACACGGCGTCCGCCGATGCAATGACGGCAAGACGCTCCTTTAGCCGGTATCTGAGCCGCGCATAGCCACCGAATTCACCCGCATAGTCAACAAACGAGCGCTGGGTCGTCCGAAAGGCCCGAGCCCCCACGTCAAGGTGGATCCTGTTGACATCGATGCGGTGCCAAACCTGCGCGCCCACCATATTCCAGTCGATCGGAAAATTCTTCGGTCGATCACTGACATGACGCGACACGTGATGGAACGTGCCGCCAATCTCGGTCGACCCGAGACGATGGGTAACTGTGCCCTCAAGGATGTAGTTCCCCTGGTTCACGTCGAACGCCCGCAGTTCTTCTCCGAGGATGGCTTCGAAGTTTGCGAGGAAAATGAACCGCCCCGTCCCGAAATCAATTACATCGATATCCCCACCGTAGTCAGCGTCCCAATTGAATCGCTCATCGTCGTCGATGAGAGTGGCAGCGTTCAAATGAAAGCGATAGCCGCTGAAAACACGGACACCATCATCGTCATCGTCGGAAGCAGCATTACTCTGAGCGGAGAGCGGTGAAGCAAAGCAGAGAGTGGCGAGGCACAAGGCACCCACCGCCATCCAAGGTGTGGATGACATATCAACAGGCAGGGTAAGTACGCGAAACACGAAGGGACGGAAGTGCAACGCCGGCAGTATAGCACCCGTCCTCTCAGCGATCGTCAGATAGAGCGCGTAGTCGTCCGCTCGACGAACCACGCAAGCCCCTCGAGCTCAAGCGCCGACGATACCTCGCGTATGCGCTGACCACGATTGACCGGGTCAAGTTCCAGCGCGCGCCGGAGTTCGGCAAGCGGCGCCGACGCAACAAGCTGCCACCGCACGCGGTGTAGCCCCTGCCGTGCACCACGCCAGGAGAAATAGTGGCCGAAGACGCGGAAAGCGAAGTAGTAGGCGACCAGGTTAGGCCCAGGGATAAAAAAAAGCAGGGGACCGGTTACTGCCCATGCGATAGCATCAAAGACCAACCAGAACAAATGGCGATCGGCGTCGCGCTTCAGGATCCGGCGCATAACATCCTGGGCCGCGGTCGCCTCGAGATCATTAGGGTGCAATAGTCGCGACGTCGCTCGCCGACGAAGCTGCCAGAGCAACCGCTGCTCAGCGATAAAAGCCGCCATCCAGGAAAGCACGCGTCGGTGGAGCCACGCAGCACCCCTGTGCAGCCAAGACGCCGACAATGGTTCGGGCTCAACTCGGCCGCTGTTACCACCAGGTTCCGCTTCCTTGACGTGCGCACGGATCTCCTCGAACCATCGCCGCAGAAACCCGCGAGACTGCCCGGCATCTTGCCCCACCTCGACATCGTTCGCCTCGCAGTAAAGCGCATACCGTCCGTTGCTGAGAGGCACGAGGTATACGGACATTAACTCTCGGTTCTTCGCTGGCGCAGTCAGGCGGCACCTCCGTGATTACCACCACATTTGGTGACAATGTTGATCGTCCGTACGACTGTTATCATGGTGATATATTAGCCTCCTCGGACGACCATGCCCCGCCTCGGCGCCCATATGTCAATCGCAGGTGGCTTGCCCCTTGCCGTAGAGCGGGCGCGGGCCGCTGACTGCGACACGTTGCAGATCTTCACCAAATCTGCAAGTCAATGGCGTGCGCGGCCACTGCCCGCAGCCGAGGTCACTGCGTTTCGAGCGAGTGCTAGCGACCTCGACATTAGACCGATCGTCGCGCACGCGAGTTACCTCATCAACCTTGCGGCACCCAACCCTGCGCTACGGCAACGCTCAATCAACGCTCTCGCAGAGGAGCTGGACCGCGCAGACGCGCTCGGCTTATTGGGGGTCGTGTTGCATCCTGGTTCATACACGACCGGCACGGAAGAAAGCGGACTCCGTCTCGTCAGCGAGGCCATCGACGAGGTCTTTGCGTCACGAGGAAACGGAACAGAACTCCTTCTGGAGCACACGGCCGGACAAGGCACGAATCTCGGACACCGGTTTGAACATCTCGCGACCATCATCGGCGGAACGTCTGCCAAGGAGCATCTCGGCATATGTCTCGACACCTGCCATCTACTGGCAGCGGGTTACGACATCGCGACACCCGACGGCTACTCGCGGACGTTCGATGACTTCGAAGCCCAAGTCGGACTGGACCGGCTGCGCGTGCTCCACTTGAACGACTCAAAGCATCCTTGCGGTAGCCGTCGAGACCGTCATGACCATATCGGTCGCGGCTGGGTCGGGTTAGAGACGTTCGGCAGGCTGCTGCAGGACCCGCAATTGGCCCATTTACCAATGGTGCTCGAAACCCCGAAGGAACAACGCCAGCCCGGCAAAGCCACGGAAGTAGACCCAGCTGACACGCAGAACCTAGCAACACTCCGCCAACTCCTCGACGCCTAACTTCGGCGCCGCTAGCGTGGTTCGCGGAAAAATTCTGCGTCGAAGCACTTCGCGACCGGACAGGCCGTCCAGGTCCGTCGATTGAGATCCCCCTGACACACGCCTGAATCAGGAACTCCACTGGTTGACGCTGATTACCGTCCTACCGACCAAACGCTATAATCTGAACGGTCTGCGACCCTGCAGGCATTGGATGATCTATGCGCTCTCTATTCACGCGGATTCTCGTCGCGACCACCGCAACATTTGCCGTCGTAGCGATGGCCGCTGGGAACAGCGACCTAGGAGAGACTCAGCAACCGACCCGGCGTTGGTATAAGGGCAACACGCATACGCACACGGTCAACAGTGACGGCGACAGCACCCCCAGCGAAGTGGTCCGGTGGTACCGCGAGCGCGATTATCACTTCCTCGTCCTCTCGGATCACAACGTTCTGACCTCCGTCGACGGCCTCAACGCGCTTTACGGCGCCGATGAGCAGTATTCAGCCTGCCCGCAATGTCGCCCTTTCCTCGTCATCCGAGGCGAAGAGGTGACGGACGCTTTCGAGGACAAGGATATCCATATCAACGGCCTCGATGTGCAGTCGCTCGTCGAGCCGCAGGGCGGCAATAGCGTCGTCGAGGTAATGCAGCGCAACGTGGACGCGATCCGGGCGGCGGCAGGTGTCCCCCATATCAACCACCCGAACTTCGGGTGGTCCATCACCGCCGAAGACCTACGCCAAGTACGCGATAACCGGCTCTTCGAGGTGTTCAATGGCCACCCCCATGTGAATAACAAGGGTGGAGGCGGTAGACCTGGACTCGAAGCGATGTGGGATGCCATCCTCACGAGCGGCGTCCTGCTCTACGGGATCGCGGTTGACGACGCGCATGTTTTCAAGCAGCCGTGGAACCGCGGCGCGTCTCGACCCGGCCAAGGATGGATCATGGTGCGCGCTAGGCGGCTGACCGCGACGGACATCCTCACTGCGATGACCGCGGGCGAATTTTACGCCTCGACGGGCGTCAGCCTGAAAGACTACCGCGTAACCGAACAGGTGATGGAAGTCACGATCGACGAGAGTCCGTGGAGCAAGTACCGAACCCAGTTCATTGGGGTCGGCGGGCGCATCCTCGAAGAAACAACGGCGAATCCCGCGGTTTACGAATTCATCGGGCAAGAACGTTATGTCCGCGCTAAGGTGTTGGAATCGAATGGGCTGATCGCGTGGTTGCAGCCAACCATGCGGAACCCGAGCCAGTGAGGTGACGTTGCAATGCTACTAGTAGGAACATTGATTGATCTGTATTCGTTGGTCGTCATCGGCGCGGTCATCGTGTCATGGGTGCAGTTGCCACCAAGTAATCCGGCCGCCCAATTCTTGACTGCACTGACCGAACCTGCTCTCGGGCCCATCCGGCGGATGCTCCCATCTATGAGCGGTCTGGATCTGTCTCCGATGGTCCTCCTGATCGGCCTGCAGTTCCTCAAACGACTGTTCATGGTGTAGGCGGAGCGCTCTCAATGTCCTCAAGCCTGACCAAGACCGACGTTGAACGAATCGCCAAACTCGCCCATCTGGATTTATCGGAGGCGGAGAAGGACACATTCGCTAGGCAATTGGCGGACATCCTAACCTACGCCAAAGCCGTGCAGGCGATCGACACGACGAACGCACCGCCGACGACGCACCCGCTGTCCCAACACGAAGCGCTCCGCGCCGACGAAATCCGTGAGTCGCTGCCCCGCGCCGACGCCCTCGCCAACGCGCCCGACGGCACGCCCGACGAGGGCTTCTTCAAGGTCCCGAAAGTCATCGGATGACGGCGATGGCCCAGACCCTGATCGAGGTGCGTGACGCGGTCGTGACCGGCGCGACGACCGCCTCGAACGTCTGTGCAGAGTATCTCGACCGGATTGCGGCAGTTGACGGTACGCTGCACGCCTTCAACCACGTGATGCGCGAGCGGGCGCTCAAACGCGCAGCAGCCATCGACCGATCACGGGCCGGTGACGACCCCCGCCCGCTGCTCGGCGTGCCGATCGCCGTCAAGGACAACCTCTGCACACGAGGCGTACCGACGACCGCCTCATCGCGCATCCTCGAACATTTCGTACCTCCCTACGACGCTACGGCGGTCTCGCGGCTGGAAGCGGCCGGCGCGATCGTGCTCGGTAAGACGAATTGCGACGAATTTGCCATGGGTTCTTCCAACGAGAACTCAGCATTCGGCCCCGTGGGCAACCCCTGGGACCCCACGCGGAGCCCAGGCGGTTCAAGCGGTGGATCGGCTGCTGCCGTCGCCGCGCGGCTGGCACCTGGCGCCCTCGGCTCGGACACCGGCGGTTCGATCCGGCAACCTGCGGCACTTTGCGGCGTGGTTGGGCTCAAGCCGACTTACGGGCGGGTTTCGCGTTACGGGCTACTCGCCTTCGCATCATCGCTGGACCAAGTCGGCCCGCTGACGCTCACCGTGCGCGACGCGGCACTTCTGCTAGAAGTTGTCGCCGGCCCTGACCCGTTCGATTCGACCGCTGCGGACGCTAAGGTTCCTAGCTACACCGAAACCCTCGATGGTGATTTGCGGGGCGTGCGTTTGGGCGTGCCAGCCGCCCTTCTGGAAGCGGGTGTTGATCCGGAAGTTGAACGGGTCTTCGGAGCCACCGTGGACGCATTTCGTGCAGCCGGCGCAACCGTTTCCGACGTCGCGCTTCCCCATGCGCACTGTGCAATTCCGACTTACTACCTCATCGCCAATGCTGAGGCTAGCTCAAACCTCGCCCGTTACGACGGTGTTCGCTATACGAACCGTGCCAAACTCGATGCGCCGTCCGCGACGCTCATGACGATGTACAATCGGACGCGTAGCGAGGGGTTCGGAGCGGAGGTGAAACGCCGGATCATGCTCGGCACCTACGCACTCAGTGCCGGCTACTACGACGCGTACTACCTGAAAGCCCAACAGGTACGGACCCTGATCCGCCGCGATTACGATCAGGTGCTTGACAACGTCAACGCCGTGCTGCTGCCGACGAGTCCCGTTCCAGCGTTCACGCTCGGCGAAAAAGTTGACGACCCGCTACAGATGTACCTTCTCGATATATTCACGGTCAGCGCCAATCTCGCCGGGCTGCCCGCCATCAGCTTCCCGGCAGGGTTCACTCAGGGCGGGCTGCCAGTCGGCGCCCAACTGGTGGGACGTGCGTTTGACGAACCCGGGATCCTCAGGATCGCAGACGGGTATGAGCGAATTACCAACTGGTGGAAGAAAGCGCCGGTGGTCTGATCGGGAGAGCCCCAACACGCGCCGTACGACACGGGACACCACCAGCGCAGGCAGTGTAATTCAGGCTCCCACTCGGGCCTTACGAGCCGCCTGTTCCATAAGTTCTGGTGTTTTCAACTGGTCCACGGGACCACGCGGAGCGTCCGGCGGAAAATATTTGAACTCGCCATCCAGGTCGGCGAAGTTCCGAATGACGAGGGTCTTTCGACTGCCGGACCGCAGCTTTAGAAAACCGCCAACGACGCAGAATCCGATGAAGAGCACGAGCAGAAATATAGTTGTCGCGCCCAAGCCCAGGAGCGTTCCTACAACTAGATCTGCGAGCTCTGTAAAATTCACGTCGGGTCCTTCTCAGTCGGCGGCTGGTCCGGTAATTCGTAGACGATCCGCCCTTCCTCCACTTCCTGCATCGCCACTCGTTCGAGCCTAGACGGCAAAGCGGGACGCACGCCCGTTTCGGGATCCGGCTGGAGGTGAGCCAACCGTGGGAGCGACCCGCGACGCAACTGCTTGGCGCGCAGGGCCGCCACGCCGACATAAAGAAAACGGCTCTGAATAGGCGGCATCCTCGGAAGCGGCTCCTTGACAGCCTCGATGACCGTTTCTTCTGAGCCAACGTTGTCGATCTTTTCATCCACCATGACACAACAGGATACCCGAAATCACCGGACACCGCCATCCCTTTACCGGCGCAATCAGGCCTCAGAAACTGCCGCGTTGAGTTGGTCCCAGTCATCGACCACAGTTATCGGTTTTCCGAAAGGCACAGGACTATATGCGGCAGCAAGCTAGACCTCGCACGAGCACTATAATGGCCCCAGTCACTCATCATGCGGCTGCTTTTCATCGGTGACATCGTTGGCAAGCCAGGACGTAAGATCGTCCGGCTCGGACTGCGCTCACTCGTCGACCTGTACGAAATCGACCTCGTCATAGCCAACATCGAAAACGCGGCCGGTGGATTTGGCATCACGCGTGAAGTCGCTGAGTCGCTGCGCGACTTCGGCATCGAGGTGATGACGTCTGGCAACCACATTTGGGATAAGAAAGAGGCCCTCGAATACATCGCGGTTGAGCCCAGGCTGATCCGCCCAGCCAACTACCCTGACGCTGCACCCGGTCGCGGGCTTTGCACGGTCACGACGGCGTCAGGCGAGCCAGTCGCGGTCATAAACGTCATGGGTCGCATTTTCATGCAGCCGCTCGACAATCCCTTCAGCGTCGTGCTGGAGCAGATCCGAATCGCGCAAGAGCACGCCCACATTATTCTGGTCGACTTCCACGCGGAAGCAACGTCAGAAAAGATCGCGATGGGCTGGTTTCTCGACAGCAAGGTCACTGCGGTGGTGGGCACGCATACCCACGTGCAAACCGCCGATGCCCGCCTCCTGCCAGGCGGAACGGCCTACATCACGGATGTCGGAATGACCGGCCCCCACGACTCGATCATCGGTGTAGAGACGAGCGCCGCTCTGTCGCGATTCGTCACCGGTCTACCCAGCCGGTTCGAAACCGCCACAGGTAATCCGAAGCTGCATGCAGTGGTTGTAACCGCCGATGCCGCTACGGGCCAAGCCACCGAGATTGTGCCGCTGAGCCTGAGCCTGCAGGATGTTGAGGCCCTTGCGGCGCGATCGGCCTCCTAGGATGGCAGAGCTATTCGACCTTCCGACACGCCGCATTTTCACAGTCTCCGAACTGACCACGGAAGTGCGGGAGCTGCTTGAGACCACCTACGACGAAATCTGGATTGACGGTGAGCTATCCAACTTTAGGCGATGGCGCACTGGGCACGTCTACTTTACGCTTAAGGACGCTGGAGCCCAGTTGCAGGGGGTCATGTTCCGGTCGACGGCGAGACACCTCCGCTTTACGCCAGACGATGGGATGCGAGTCATCGTGCGCGGCCATCTAAGCGTCTATGAGCCGAAGGGCGAATATCAGATCGTCTGTCAGTATATGGAGCCTCACGGCGTGGGCGCACTCCACCTGGCTTTCGAACAACTCAAACACCGTCTCGAATCCGAGGGCCTATTCGCACCATCACGTAAGCGGCTACTACCGACCTTGCCAAGAATAATCGGGGTCGTCACGTCACTGGACGGTGCGGCACTGCGCGACATCATTCACGTTCTACGTCGACGCCATCCCAACGCACATCTACTGATCCGCCCGGCGCGCGTTCAAGGAGAGGGCGCCGGCAATGACGTGGCTCACGGGATTATCCAGATCACCGAAATTCAAGGCGTCGATGTCGTCATCGTCGGGCGTGGCGGTGGGTCCATTGAGGACCTGTGGGCGTTCAACGAGGAGGTTGTGGCCCGTGCAATCGTCGCTTCGAGCGTCCCCATCATTTCGGCCGTAGGCCACGAGACCGACTTCACCATCTCTGACTTTGTCGCAGATGTCAGGGCGGCGACACCTTCGGCCGCGGCCGAACTGGCAGTGGCTCCTGAGAGCGAGTTCCGCGAGCGACTCGACAGGATGTACGAGCGCCTGCGTAACGCTGCGCTCATGAGAATTCGTAAAGAGCACGTAAGGGTCCGAGAGCTAGATCTGCGCCTCGAAGCTCGTGACCCTAGACGGATGTTGAGTACGATCGCTACCAGGCTCGCGGCCTTGGAGGGTCGGCTCGCCGGTGCGATGACGCGCCAATTGTCAAAACGGCGCGAATCTTTCGTCGCGCTTGTGGGCCGACTCGAGAACTTGAATCCGCTGGCGGTTCTGGGCCGAGGCTACGCCGTCTGCTGGAACGAGGACCGTAGCGCGGTCGTGTCAGATGCCGGCGCAGTTGAAACCCACGATATCGTGCACGTCACCTTGAAACGTGGTGAACTGGGCTGCACAGTGACCACGACGACGCGCTCCCCCAGGTCCTCAGAGGGATGAGCGTTAACACAGTGAGCGTGTGGACATGAGTGATAAGAGCAAAGATTTCGAGTCGCTCGTCGGCGAACTGGAAACAGTTGTGAAGACGCTCGAAGAAGGTGACCCCAAGATCGAAAAGGACCTAAAACGTTACGAGCGCGGCAAGCAACTCATTCGGCTCTGCCGTCAACGGCTTGAGGAATCTGAACGCCGCATTGAGATTTTGACCGAACGCGGCGAAGTGCGTGCCGCACCAGGCTCGCTGGACGCAGCCGGCGTGGACGAACCTAGCCAGTGACCACACCCCCCGACCTCGCCGAATATCTCGCTGTCTGCCGCGAAGATGTGGATCGGGCGTTAGAGATCATCCTGCCGTCGGCATGTCCACCCGTCATTGCCGAGGCGATGCGCTACAGCCTGACGGCCGGCGGCAAGCGTTTTCGCCCGATCTTGACGCTCGCGACGGCCGATGCAGTCGACGCGGCGACCGGCACGGGACCCTCGCGGACTTTGGTACTGCCGTTTGCGTGCGCTATTGAGCTGATTCACACCTACTCGCTCGTACACGACGACCTGCCGGCAATGGACAACGACAGTCTACGTCGCGGGCGCCCCACGGCACACGTCATCTACGGCGACGGCTTGGCCATTCTGTCGGGTGATGGTCTCCTGACCGAGGCGTTCGCCGTCATGGCACGGCCAGGCAACCAGACCGAACCAGCGCTGGCAGATCGACGTCTGCGGGCCATCGCAGTCATCGCTGAGGCCGCCGGCGCCGCCGGCATGGTGGGCGGACAGGCGATCGATCTGCAGGCAAGCGGTCTCGGCAAAGTGCCTAGCGTGACGCTCAACGCCGAGGACCTCCGAGCCATGCACGAGCGAAAAACGGGAGCGCTCATCCAAGGGGCGGCTGTTGCGGGAGCGATCATGGCAGGGGCTAGTGCTGGGGCCGTAACGGTAATCTCCACCTACGCAAGGCATCTCGGTCTCGCCTTCCAGATCATCGACGACATCCTCGACGCCGAGGGCGCAACATCTGAACTCGGCAAGACGGCTGGAAAGGACGCAGCGTCTGGAAAGCCGACCTACCTGTCGCTGCACGGCTTAGAGGCATCCCGACGTCACGCGGTTGAAGCGGCGGACCGCGCACGCAATGCGCTTCAACAGGCCGGTCTCAGCGGCCGACTCACGCAACTCGTCGACTGGGTGCTGTCGCGAACCAAATAATGCCCAGTGCCTTCGCACGTGCGACGATGTCCGATGACGCGGTCGCCACATGACAACGAATTCCAAAAAGCGTCGCCTAGATACGCTACTCGTCGACCGAGGCCTCGCCGCCTCGCGTCCGCGAGCACGCGCCATGATCCTTGCCGGACAGGTGCGGCTCGACAGCAACGTTGCACCCAAGGCCGGAATGATGATCCCATCCGAAGCCACCGTCAAAGTAATCGAGCCAGATCATCCCTACGTCAGCCGTGGCGGGATCAAGCTCGCCCACGCGCTCGCCGAGCTAGGTGTGGCTGCGCGTGGCCGCGATGCACTGGACATCGGTGCGTCGACCGGCGGTTTCACGGACGTGCTGCTGCGCGCGGGAGCGTCGCGGGTCGTGGCCCTCGACGTCGGCCGGGGTCAGCTCGCCTGGTCGCTCCGACAGGACCCACGCGTGACCGTCCTTGATCGAATCAACGCACGAGCACTGGACACCGCCACCTGGCCGCCCGACTTGAGCGATTTCGATCTAGTAACCGTCGACGTCGCGTTCATCTCTCTCACCCTGATCGTGCCGGAATTACCGGGACGTTTGCGCCCAAGTGGGGAGATCCTGCTACTTGTCAAGCCACAGTTCGAAGCCGGCAGGTCGGAGGTCGGTAAGGGTGGTCTCGTCACAGATCCTGCGGTGCAGGCGCGAGCCATCGAACGGGTTTGCGCCGCAGTAGATCGGATAGGATTAACGGTTGTGAACAGCATCGAATCGCCGATCACCGGCGCCAAAGGCAATCGAGAGTTCTTTCTCCACCTGCGTCATCGCGAGGACACAGCGTGACCGGTGCCAAACGCCACACGAGCCCAATCGCGCGTGTCGGGGTTGTAGCCAAATCGGGGCTACGGAAGGCCGAGGGTACGTTGGTCGAATTGAGCGCGTGGCTCGCCTCTAGGGGCTTGACGGGCGTCTTCGAAACCGAAACAGCGGCACTGGCCGGCCTGGCAGACCGGGTTGAGACCTGCAGCCGCAATGAGATGCCTAGTTCTACCGACATGATTCTCGTCCTGGGCGGTGACGGTACGCTGCTCGACATGGGCGACCGGATCGCGCAGGAGAACGCCGCTGTTCCCCTGCTCGGCGTCAACTTCGGTGGGCTCGGCTTCCTTACTGAGGTCACGCTTCCCGAGCTGTTTCCGGCACTCGAAGCTGCGGTTGACGGAACGGCCAAGCTCGATCAGCGGCGGATGTTGCGGGCAATTGTGCGCCGGGGCGATCGGGTCGTTACCGACCGAATTGCCCTGAACGACGTGGCGCTCACCCGAGGCGCAATCTCGCAGATTATTGGCCTCTCGGTGTCGGTCGGTTCACAATTCGTAGCCGAATTCAAGGCCGACGGGTTGATCGTGGCTAGCCCCACCGGCTCAACGGCCTACAACCTGGCAGCAGGTGGGCCAATCGTGCATCCGGCCGTGAACGCCCTCGTGATTACACCCATCGCACCGCACACCCTCACAAACCGTCCGATCATCATCCCGGCCAATTCGGACGTTCGTATTCAGCCTATCTTCGACTCTGACCACGACCAGGTCATCGCTTCATTCGACGGTCAATTTGGGGTGGTGTTGGAATGTGACGACGTCGTGAGCGTGGCGGCGACTGAACGTCCACTTCAGTTATTCAGAGCGAGGTCGCGAAGTTATTTCACTGTGCTCCGAGAAAAGCTCAAGTGGGCCGAGCGCTGATCGCCATTTACCCAACTGTTCCCAACCCGCCCACTCGCTCCTGAGTCACTGTCCCCTGAAGAACCGGCGCTGATATTCACGGACGTTACGGTTGTGCTCGCGTAGTGAAGACGCGAACACATGTGACCCGTCGTTCCGGCTAACAAAGTAGAGGTATCCGACGTCCGCCGGTTGCACGGCCGCTTCCAGCGACGGAAGCCCAGGGGCGGCGATCGGACCTGGCGGCAAACCGGAGTACCGGTAGGTGTTGTAACGGGAATCAAAGGTGAGATTAGCGCGCGTAAGATTGCCATCGTATAGCCCAGCACGGTCAAGCGCGTAGATGACGGTCGGATCGCATTGGAGCGCCATTCCCATGCTAAGCCGGTTCCTGAAGACGGCCGCAATAAGGGGACGCTCTTCGGCCAGCGCCGTTTCACGTTCGACCAGCGAGGCCAAGGTCACCACCTCCGGCACGCTCAAACCGGTCTCGGCCGCCTGTCGCCGCAGCGACTCACCGAACACTACCTTAAAACGCGCGACCATCGTCTCGGCAAGGTCGTCGGCCGTGGCCGTGCGCGGCAAGGAGTAGGTATCAGGAAACAGGTAGCCTTCCAGGCTCGAAGCTTCGGGATCGAGCGCGACAATCATTTCAACACGTCGGCTGGCCTCAAGAAATGCTGCAGTAGTTCCGAAGCTACTCTGCCCGAAGATCAACGCCATCGCCGAGATCGTTAGTCCTTCGGGGAACGTAATCGGACGAAGATGGACTTTTCCCTGCGCGATCTTGTCGATAACCTCAAGCGCCGACAACGGCCGGTTGAACCGATACTCACCCGCCTTCAATTCACGACCCAGGCTGGTCTTCCATAGGGCGTAACGCCACGCCCATAAGTCCTGAACGACGCCCGAGCCGACCAGTTGATGGGCAATGGCCAGCGCACTCGAACCAGGGGCAATCTCGACGAACACGTCAGCAGTGGAGTATCCATGAAACGGCGCTTCCCAGCGGGCCACCAGACGCGTAGCAGTAACTCCGGCAACGATGAGAGCGGCCAACAGCGCGGCAAGGGCCAAGAATCCTAGCCGTCGTAGCGTCATGGATTCTCGTCCAGATGGTCTTGCAATATGACGGCCGCGGCCGCAGCGTCGAGCGACGACTTTCGATGCCGCCAATCCCGGTCGGACAAGGCCAGGCGACTCTCGGCTTCGCGACTGCTCAGCCGCTCGTCCTGGAACGCCAGCGGCAAGTCGGTCTCGCTGCGTAAGCGATCGGCGAACGCCCGCACCCGCATTGTCTGCTCACTCGCACTACCGTCCAGGTGTCGAGGCAGTCCTACCACGATACCTTCGAGCCCATCAGCGTCGGCCTGCAATCGTCTGATCTCGTCCACCACCGCCAGCACCACGTCGTCGATCCCGTTGCGGCGCGTGACCAGGCACAGTGGACGCGCCAACGTGCCCGATGGATCGCTGACCGCAAGACCCACGCGACGGTCACCGACATCCAGCCCCAGCAGTCTCACACACTTAGCGTAGCTAGGCGGGAAGGCACTGTCTACTGACGCCTTATCGAACCCTTTCGTCGACCAGTGTCGAAGCATCTTCTTTGAACTTCGGATCGACGGCGAACTGATCGATCCACTAGAATAGTTGTCACGGTGAACCAGCGTACGCGTGGACTCGTCCTGTTGTTTTCGGCGCCGATCTTGGCGTACGTGGTGCTCGGTGGCTATCTCGGCCGTACGTTTGCGCAAGAGGATAGCTATCGCCCGCTGCAAATTTTCGAAGACGTAGTCTCGCTGATCCTCACAAGCTATGTTGAGGAGGTCGAGGTCGATCGCATCATGGCCGGCGCCTTGCGGGGCCTCTCGAGAGGGCTCGACGCCGACAGTGCGTACTTGACACGAAGCGAGGTCACGGTATTCGAAACCAATGACCCAGTGCCCAAAGGACGGACGGGTATCACGCTCACCCGCCAGTACTACCTCCGGGTGCTCTCGGCACGGGACGGCTCAGCGGCGGCGACCGCTGGTCTGCGTCCTGGCGACTACATCCGGAGCATCAACGGTGAGTCTACGCGTGATATGTCGATTCTTGAGGGCGCTCGCCTCTTGAGGGGCGCGGTCGACTCGACCGTAACCCTGACCGTAATTCGGAGCAACGCCACCGAGCCGCAGGAAATCGTCCTCAAACGAACCCAACTCACCACGTCGACCGTCACCAGCCGACTCGTGGCCTCTGGCATCGGCTTTCTCCGAGTTGCAGCATTCCACGAAGGAGTCGCGGACGACATCACATCGGAAGTCAACTCCCTCCGTGCAGCCGGCGCCGGTCAGCTCGTCATCGATCTCCGTGGCACAGCCGACGGAAACTATGCCAACGGCGTGGAGGCTGCCCGGCTGTTCGTCGGCTCAGGCACTCTGGCGGTCCGCCAGCGCCGAGGAGAACCGCAGCATACGACGGTCGCCGAAGCTGGCGATGGCAGCATCACGCTGCCGACAGTCATCCTGATCGGCGCCGCCACGTCGGGTGCAGCCGAACTATTTGCTTCGGCACTCGCCGCTAATGCCAGAGCCGAGCTCGTCGGTGAACCTACCTTCGGCCGGGTGGCCGAGCAGCGTCTCATCAAGCTGCCCGACGGCAGTGGACTGTGGCTCTATTGGGCCCAGTATCTGACCGCCACTGGTGAGCGCCTGCACCAGCAAGGCCTCGAGCCAGGCATAGCCATCGCTACGCCGGTCGTTGAACTTGGCGCCGAACCACCGGAGTCTGACCCGGTTCTTGAAAAAGCGATTGAACGACTCGCCGCGGCCTGAGTCCGAGCGTGCCGTTAGAACGCTCGGATGAATCCGCCACTCGCCCCGTCGAATCGTGAATTCACGACGTTGTTGTAGATGGAGCCGAACGCATAGGTGAAGCCGACCCGGAAGCGGTATTCGGAGTCGGTCGCTAGCTCCCGGCGGCGCAGCAGGATTTGCTCATCCGTGACACCACCTCGCTTCAGATAAATTTGATCGCGCACACGCGACAACGCGCCGGAGATGTTGAGGAAGAACCCGCGAAATAGCCGATACTCGACGTTGCCGTAGACGACTTGGTGCGACTGGCTGAGCTCGTCGAGAAACTGGGAGAACTCATAGCTCACACCCGCGTCCCCCCAGGGTTGGTTCGTGTCCAGCGAGAGACGCGCGCTCTGATCGACACGAGTTTCCCCAAGCTTGTCAAAAATTGTTATCTCGTTGTAATTGAAATCACTAAATCCGATCGCATACGTCACTGTGAGCTCACGCCGTGTCGACTCGGAGTACGGAAAGAAGTTGTACTGAAACGCCGGAGCAACACGCCACGTCAGGTCTTGATTGAGAAAGGTCGTCGTGACCGCCGACCCGCCGAATCCAACGCCCATATGCTCACCGACTGTCTTGATAAACCGCGTCGTGAAGGCGTTGTTCCGGCTCACGTCCTTCAACTTACGTCCATCGCTGAACTCGAAACTATCTTCGTCGTAGTCAGCGTATACACCGAGGTTAATCTTCCAAGCGTCGGTCGTTCGGTTCGCCGTCAGTGATCCGCCGAACTCCTTCGACGTCTCGAGATCCTCGACCTCCACCTCGGTATTAGCGCGAACCCGAAACACCCAGAAGTTCCACGGGTCATCCTCGGGTTGCGCGCTGACTTGTTGCTCACCGGATACGCCCTGGTACGAGACCTCAATTCGATCGGCGAGCGGAGTTCGGGCCACATAGCGCATCAGACCCAGTCTAAATATCTGTGCGAACCCGCTGCGCTCGGCGTCGTCAGTGTCGTCCTGCGTCGTATAGAACATCAGCTGGTCGTCCTGCCCTAGAAACTCTTCCAGACCGAAGAAATCCAAGGTGTAGGCCTGCCCGCCAGCCGCAGTACGCTCTCGTGTGACGAGCACGTGCACCTGGGCGTCACGACGATCGCGCACATAGTTGACGAAGGTAATTTCCTGCCGCAGGTAGTTGAAGTCGCAGGCGCGACGATCGCAATCGAGATAGACCCGTAGTGCGTCGACCCCGGACTCCGTGGGGGGTGCAGCCTGGTTCGCTTGGAGATTCGCGCCCAGAACGACCCAGACCGCGGCGACGATACAAACCAGACGACCGTAACGCCTCCGGGGCGCCTGTAAACTGAAAAGCTGACAACTAAACACGTAAGGCCTCGTGAGTCAGGAGCTCTAACGAAAAGCGCTTCTGCCAGATGCGTGTGGTCTTTCGTCTATTATGGCGCCATTGAGCTAGACGCCAGTCGAAAGTATTCCGTTTCTTGATCAAAAATCCGCCGCGACACAGGCTTCGTGTTCGGCGTGGTTCGTTGACTCGCCAGAAGCCGCATTGCTATACTCCACGTTTTCGTAAGGTCAGCGTATTCAAGATCTAGGCGCGTAGCTCAGTTGGTTAGAGCGCCTGCTTGACATGCAGGAGGTCGGCGGTTCGAGTCCGCCCGTGCCTACCAGGCGTCGGGTCGATCAGTGTCGGTGACGAGCGACCGCATGCGCATGTGGCCAGCCCGCGACCCACAGCTACACACCCATTAGTGATGGTGCAGGTTACCGTTACGCTTCCGGATGGCTCGCAACGCGAGGTGCCACGCGGCACCCTCCTACGCGACGTGGCCGCGGCGATTTCGCCGCGGCTGGCCAATTCTGCTCTGGCGGCCGTCGTCAATGATCGGCTGGTCGATTTGTCGGCGCCGCTCGACCATGACGTCTCGCTTCGGCTGGTCACGTCGAAAAGCCCAGAGGCCCTCGAGTTGTACCGCCACAGCACAGCGCATCTGCTCGCAGCTGCTGTCACGAACCTCTTCCCGGGCACCCAGTGCGGGATTGGGCCGGCCACCGGGGAAGGCTTCTTCTACGACTTCGTCGTCGAGCGCCCGTTTGTCCCTCAGGACCTCAAAGCCATCGAAGCGAAGATGCACGAACTCGCCAAGGGCGATCTGGCATACGAACGTCAGATGATGTCAAAGGAAGACGCAAAACTGCATTTCGCCGATCGCGGCGAGCCGCTCAAGGTCGAACTCATCGAGGAAAAGGGTGGACCGGTCGTCTCGTGCTACACGATCAAGGGCGCCTTCATCGATTTCTGCACCGGCCCCCATGTCCCCTCGACCAAGCACCTTAAGGCGTTCAAACTTTTGTCGATCTCGAACGCCTACTGGAAAGGCAACGCTGATAACCAAGCAATGCAGCGCGTGTACGGTACAGCGTTCTTCAGCAACAAAGATCTGAAGGCGCATCTCCAGCGACTGGAGGAAGCCAAGAAGCGTGATCACCGCAAGTTGGGGCGAGAGCTAAAGCTTTTCCTGTTCCACCAGTGGGCCCCAGGCGCACCGTTCTGGCTCGCTAAGGGTACGGTCCTCTACAACCTGCTGGCCAACTACATGCGTGAGGTGCTCTATCCAGCTGGCTATGTCGAGCTCAAAACGCCAGTCGTCTTCAAAAAAGCGCTCTGGGAAACCTCGGGACACTGGGAGCACTACCGAGACAAGATGTTTCTCGTCGAATCGGCCGACTCCCAGCCAATGGGCGTCAAGGCAATGAACTGTCCGGGCCATATGCTGGTTTTCGCCAGCGAGGTCCGCAGCTACCGAGATCTGCCGCTCCGCTTTCATGAACAGACCCCCCTGCACCGTAACGAAGCCTCGGGGGTGTTAGCCGGGCTGACCCGGGTGCGGCAGTTCGCCCAAGACGACGCCCACTGCTTCGTCACCGAAGACCAGATCGGCGAAGAGGTCACGCGGCTGCTTCGCCTAGTCGAGCGCGTCTACGGCGATTTCCAATTAGAGCCTGAGCTACGGTTATCGACGCGGCCCGAGGAATTTCTAGGAGACTTGGCTCAGTGGGATCGCGCCGAAACACAGTTAAAGAACGCACTCGATGACGTGGGGCTGCCCTTCACGATCGACGAAGGTGATGGCACGTTTTACGGACCCAAGGTCGACGTCGACGTGACTGACGCCATCGGCCGCAAATGGCAGTGCGCGACGATCCAACTCGACTATCAGCTCCCCCGCCGCTTCGACCTGAAGTACATCGGCGCGGACAATGCCGAGCACTGTCCGGTCGTCATCCACCGAGCGATCTTCGGGAGTTTTGAACGATTCGTGGCCCTTTTGATCGAACACTACGCCGGGGCGTT
>DBHR01000038.1:0-5832 GCA_002296225.1 Acidobacteria bacterium UBA823
CGATTCCAAGTAGCCCAGTCACCAACAAAAGATAGAGCGAATTGAAAATACCGATTCGCTGTGGGTCGCTCGCAGAGAGGTAGGACCAAGCGTAAATCGATGTGGCCAGCGCAAGAAAGCTGACAAGCACCATCATCCCGGCGCTCAGTGGATCAAGAACGTATTCGATCCCCCACGGCGGCGCCCATCCAGCAAGTTCATACCGCCATACTCCGCCCGTTACGACCGCCGAAAGCAAGAGGCCTGAGGCCGCCAGCGCGAAGCCCAAGGCTGTCAGAGTGACCGCATGTGCAGCACCCGGCGACCGGCGGCCAAGCAGCGGCACCACGACCGCGGCAAGAAGCGGAACCATGACGACGAGAACCGGCAGATGCGCACTCATTCTCGTAACTTGGCGAGAAGCATCGTTTCGCTGAGCGTACCGTAACGCCGCCGGATACGAATGAGTAGGGCGAGGGCAACGCCTGTCGTGCTAACCGACACAACAATCGCCGTCAGCATCAGGGCGTGGGGAAGTGGATTCACGTATGAAGCAACGTTGATTTCGAGCCCGTCCTCGATGACCACAGGCACTGTTGCGCCGGATTTGGCAGACAACGCAATGAAGAACACGATGACCGCCACCTGAAGGATATTCATCGCCATAAGCTTGCGCAGCAAATGCTGGCGGGCGACGATCCCGTAGAGTCCAACCATCAGCAGCACTGTGGTCAGAAAGTATTGCGCCGTTCCAACGCTCCAGAGCCCTTCCATGTCATCCGTCATCCCGCGCTTCGACCAGCGCGTCAAAAATGAGGGACAGAACCCCAGTTACCGTTACAGCGACACCAATCTCGATCGCCATGCTGCCAGCGGCACGGGCTTTTGGCGCCTCAAGTAACAGTGGAAGTGCAGAGTAGTCAAGAAAGTTACCCCCAAAAATTGGACCGAGTAACCCGACCCCTATAAAAATGCCCAGCCCCGCGCATGCAAAAGCCAGCGCACGCTCGGGCGCTAACATCCAGCCCCCAGCTCGCCCACGGACAAGCCTAACCAGGATGATGCAGGCCGCAATAATCACGCCACCTTGAAATCCTCCGCCCGGACTGTCGTGACCGTGTACGACCACGTAGGCACCAAACATCAGCATGAACGGTGTCATCAGACGGCTCGCAGCGTCGAGTGCTGGGCTTCCGAACGCTAATTTCATTGCGCCCCACCGTCTTCTCGCCATCGCGCGCCTAGGATTAGCCAGCATGCAAGACCCGCCGCACAGATTACCGCTGTCTCGCCTAGCGTGTCATAGGACCGGTAGTCGGCTAACACCCCGGTGACGAGGTTCGTGGCACCTGTTTCTTCAGGCCCACGACTAATGTACCGCGGTGACACATGTGTGGCCGCTGGAGACTCGGGGTCGCCGACCGGTGGCAAGCCGCCTGCCGCCGTCATAAGGAGGGCGCCCAGCACGACGAGCGGGACAAGCGACAGTCGGAACACTAGTCAGCACCTCGGTCGGTACGGAAGATCGCCGTAACAAAGAAAACCGCCGTAATGGCAGCACCGACAGCCGCCTCTGTGAACGCGACATCAACCGCACCGAGAATCGCAAAGTAGGTGGCCGAAAAAAAACTGAACGTGCCGAAAATGGTCACGGAGGTTAGCAAATCGCGAACCGCGAGCACTGAAATCGCACAGATGATCATGAGGGTCAGAAAGACGACAGCGAGTGGGTCAAGCGTTGGTATCACAAGGCATCCTTAACGTCGCCACGGAGCAATACCGGCCCGATATGCCGCCCGGCCAAGCGCGTGGGTAGCAGTCGGATTGGCAAGGGTTACAAAGGCAACAATTAGTAAGATCTTTGCGCTGGTAAGAGTCGCACCACCGCGTAGCGCCAAAGCACCAACGGTTAGGGCCACACCCAGCGTGTCGGATTTACCTAAGGCGTGTAACCGCGTGTAGAAGTCTGGCAGCCTGAGCACGCCCACCACGCCAGCCGCAATAAAGAAAAGCCCTACAAGTAACACGACGTCAGCAACTGGGGTCATGGCTGATCCGCCTTTTTGGCCTCGAAGTACTTAGCTAGCGCGAGTGTACCTACGAAACTGATCAACGTATACGAGAGCGTGATGTCGACAAAGACCTCGACGCGATCAGTTAGAAATCCGAGCACCAGTAGAAACACAATTGTCTTAGTCGAGATGAGACCTAAGCCAGTTAGACGGTCGAAAACGGTCGGCCCGGCAAGCACGCGGTAAAGTGAAAACACCATCGCCGCGGCAAGCACGAACGCTGTGCCGAGTAACAACGGGCTCATCGGCTTCCCCCTTGGCCCGACTCCGGATCCGTGTGTAAGAACAGCGCTTGGCATCGCCGAACCGCGTCGCCGCTTCTAAGATTAGCTGCACTACGTGAGGTCAAGGCATGTACTAGGTAGCCGGCGGTATCAACATCGAGAGTTACCGTCCCGGGCGTTAGAGTGATGGAATTCGCGAGCACGAGGCGGGCGAATGTATGCGGTGCTGGTTTGTCCAGCCTCACTAAACATGGCTGGATCGGCATCCGCGGATGCAGCACGATCCAGGCCACGTGTAGATTCGCCGTGACGACCTGCCGAGCTAGCCACAGTAAATACATCGGAAACCGTAGCCAGAACACACCAGCCAACGGGTGAGATGCCGATAAGCCGACCTGCGGAGGCAGGCAGAGAAGCCGGCCGGTCCACAACGAAACGGCCATGGCGCATGTGGCGCCGGCGAGCAGGTGGCCTCCATCAAACTTTCCCGATAGAACAATCCAAAAGACGAAGAGCAGGGCGGAAAATGGCAGGCCGCGCCAGAACTCGCGTACCAGGCGCCCAAGATACCCCTGACTTGATTCACGCTCGGCCATGCTCGGATCATCGGTCGCCGTAGGATCTCGCATCAGTCTGCCGTCGGACGGGTCGCGCATGGTGCGCTGGTAGGGTCTTGGTGCGCCGTCCAAGCCTCTGAGTCAGGACGACATGAGGGTCAGTGCGGCGCCCTAATGGACGCCGCCCCGATAAATCAAAAAGGTCGAAGGCTGAGAGTGCAGCCCGTCGCGCGATCTAGCTAACTTCGTCGATAGCCGTAATAATCCAGCGCCCGGTTAGCGGTGTGCCATCGTCTCCCACGAGCTCGGCCCGCTGAATTTCGATGTCGAGCGTTTGCTGAACATTTTGCTCGTCCGGGGTGATCACATCCGCAATGATGCGGACAGTCTTTGACGAAATCTCGCCGTCATACAGCGTGACGTCGATCAGGTCTATTGCGCTATAAGTACTACCCTCCGCTACGATGCGTCCCTCGCTCAACGCCGCGCGCGCGTCTGAGACCTCCTGGGCATGCTGAGCCATCTCCCCACGCCATTGGGTCCATTCCTCCTGAACCGCTCGATCGGCACGGCGACTGGGTTCGTTGCCAGCTTGCTCAGCTTCAAGGACACGTTCGATCGCTTCAAGATTCTCATCTTGGTAAGCCTGCTTCCGTTCAGAGAATTCTGACTCCGACGCCTGAACTGCCATCAATGCCTCATTGAGGGCGCGGGCACGCATCGGCGTCGTCATTACTTCGGAAATACTTTCCACCTCAAAACTCGGTACAACCCCTCGCTCAACAGAACTAAACGGCACCATTGAAAGATTGGCCGATGTCATGTTGTCCCGGAAGCGGGATGCGCGGAAGAAGCTTGAAATCAATGTCTCCTCAGGCACACTCGAGCATCCGGCGAAGGTCGCCGTCAGAATGAAGAGTACTACTGCAATGGATCGTGGCCGATGCATGTCGTCAGCCTCCTTCAGTCAATGACTAGTGTTCTCGCTTCACGGGGTCGCTAACCGAGGTTCCGTGTTCCCACGATACCCTACCCCTCGTTTCCACTCAGTTCATCTGCGTGGTTCTCATCGCGCTCACGGTCAGCTATGGCGATTGAGACTACGCGGTCGTCCTCTTCAATTTCGATCAACCTGACGCCCTGGGTCGCCCGGCCGATTGCCCGGATGCTCCACGTCAGCGTCCGGAGGATTTTGCCCTGTTTGGTCACCAACATCAACTCGTCCTCGCCGCTGACGTGTTCGACGCCGACAACCTTCCCGTTCCGCTCACTACGCTGGATGTTAATAATACCCACTCCACCCCTGGACTGCACGCGATATTCGCCCAATTCTGTCCGTTTTCCGTATCCATTTTCGCAGACGGTCATCAGCGCGCCGCCAGGCCGAACTTCGGTCATGGCGACAACCTCGTCACCAGCACGAAGGGTGATACCCCGAACGCCAGTGGCTGTCCGGCCCATGGGCCTGATGCCGGTCTCAGCGAATCTAATCGCCATGCCGCCCTGGGTGCCCAAAAAGAGCTCTCCAGTGCCGTCGGTCGCCACCACCGCGATGACAGCGTCATCAGCACCCACAGCCTGAGCAATAATGCCCCCGACCCTTGGACGCCGGAAGGCCCGTATATCGGTCTTTTTCACCTTGCCCCGCTTCGTGCCCATGACAATGAATCGCTCACCGTCGTTCTCGGGCCATTCGCGAACGGCAACTAGTGCCGCAACCCGCTCACCGGCCGCCATCGAAACCAGGTTTGCGATCGCTTTGCCCTTTCCGGAAGGCCCAACATCGGGAATCTCGTGCACCTTCAACCAATACACACGCCCGCGGTTCGTGAAAATCAAGATATAGGCATGAGTCGACGCAATAGCAAGTTGTGAGACAAAATCCTCGTCGCGCACCCGCATGCCAATGCGACCCTTCCCACCCCGCCGTTGGCTGCGGTATGTGGTTTCGGGAGTCCGCTTGATATAGCCGGTGTTCGTTACCGTAATCGCCATGCTTTCTTCAGCGATAAGATCCTCAATGCGGAGTTCGCCCGTCTCGTCCACGAACTCACTCCGCCGGTCGTCACCGAACTTCTCACGTACGGCACGGAGTTCATTTAGAACGTTTTCCAGCAATAGAGTGTCACTGCCGAGTACGGACCGAAGCTGTTCGATCGTTTTCAGGAGTTCGGTCAATTCGTCGACAATTTTCTGCTGCTCAAGTCCCGTAAGGCGCTGAAGCTGCATGTCAAGAATGGCTTGAGCCTGCAACCGGGTCAGACTGAACCCCGACATCAGGCCGGCACGCGCCTCTGCTGGCGCCTTCGAACCGCGGATTAACTTAATAATTGCGTCGAGTTGATTGAGCGCGATCTTCAGCCCTTCGAGGATGTGGGCGCGCGCCAGTGCCTTACGCAAATCGAACTCAGTGCGACGCTGCACCACTTCACGCCTGAACTCCAGGAACTGCTCAAGCACTTCTGCAAGCGTGAGAACGCGGGGGCGTCCGCCGACGATGCCGAGCATAATCACGCCGAAAGTGGTTTGTAGGGGCGTGTGCTTCCAAAGGTTGTTCAACACCACTTCCGGCACTTCGCCTCGCTTCAGCTCGATCACAACGCGCATCCCGTCACGGTCCGACTCGTCGCGCAAGTCCGAGATTCCCTCAATGACTTTCTCACGCACCAGTTCCGCTATCTTCTCGAGTAATCTCGCCTTGTTGACCTGGTAGGGAATCTCGGCAATAACAATCGAAACCCGGTCACCTTTTGGCGCCGTCTCAATGTTGGTCTTGGCACGCATCAGGATCGATCCTCGACCAGTCTGGTACGCCGACCGGATGCCACGCCGGCCGACGATGTAACCCCCAGTAGGAAAATCTGGGCCAGGTATAAAAGTCAGTAGTTTGGTTAGTTTCTCTTCTTTTGTCTCACTGGGATGCTCAGCCAGCCACACAAGCCCGTTAATAATCTCTCGGAGGTTATGTGGCGGGATGTTGGTCGCCATGCCGACCGCGAT
>DBHR01000038.1:6157-8028 GCA_002296225.1 Acidobacteria bacterium UBA823
CCGGCTGAACCATTCACTAGTAGATTTGGGAACGGCGTTGGGAGCACCGTTGGCTCCTCGGTGGTTTCATCGTAGTTAGGAACAAAATCAACGGTCTCTTTGTCGAGATCAACCATCAACTGCTCGGCGAGCGCCAGCAGTCTAGCTTCGGTGTACCGCATTGCGGCTGGTGGATCACCGTCGATGGACCCAAAGTTCCCCTGCGAATCAATAAGCAGGTAGCGCATGTTGAAGTCTTGCGCCATGCGAACAAGCGTGTCGTAGATCGAGGCGTCGCCGTGGGGATGGAAGTTGCCCATCACCTCGCCGACGATCTTGGCGCACTTCCGATACCCACGATTCGACGCAAGACCCATGCTCCGCATGCCGTACAACACGCGCCGGTGGGCAGGTTTCAGCCCGTCTCGTACATCAGGCAGCGCCCGCCCAATGATTACGCTCATGGCGTAATCCATATACGAGCGCTGCATTTCATCTTCGATGTTGACAGGGATTTTTAATTCGGAATCGGTCATGCGAGGTCACGTCGCGTTGACGCACGCGGAGCGTGCGTCAACTGAAGGCTGAGCTTGCGTCACACGTCGAGGTTTCTTACATTCAGCGCGTTATTCTCGATAAATTCTCTGCGGGGCTCTACATTTTCACCCATTAGGGTCTTAAACATATCGTCGGCGGCTTCGGCGTCTTCGGCCCGCACCTGCAGCAATGTACGGGTCCCGGGCTTCATGGTCGTTGCCCAAAGTTGGTCCGCGTTCATCTCGCCCAGCCCCTTGTAGCGATTGATGGCAACCCCTTTTCGCCCGGCTGCAATGAAGTGCTCAACTAAATCGTCGATCGAGTCAATCTGAACGGTGCCGTCAGTGTGGCTAGCTTCGCGAGACTCGGTGGCGAGGCGAGTTGCTTCGTCGAGCGGGGCGCCGCCGATCTGTGTTTCGTCGGCAGTGCCAGTAGTGGCCTCGGCCGCTCCACTCTCGCGGTGCCCATTTGTACTCGAAACTGTTATTGGTCCTTCGAGTCCTCGGACATCGGCATAGCTCGCCAGTAGTGTGCGGTACTCGCCGGTCGTGACGAACCCGGAGTCCACCAAATACCTTTTCGGGTAGCCGCTCGCGCGATCCTCTATCGCGACAGCGAAAGCGTTGTGTTCTACGTCGGGACGGACCGTGACCTTCCGCGTCTCAGTCGTTAGTTCATTGGCCAGCACCGCGAGAGCCTTCTCGTCAGTAAAGAACTCCCGGTCGCGCGCGTCGCGATCCAAGAAGGCCTTAATGACGGCGCGTTCGGGCCCTCGCCGCTCAACGAGTTGCACATATTTCTGGAAGACAATGAGCTTCTTCAGCAGCGTTTCCAGTTCTGTCCCTGCGATTGGGGCTGGACGGGTCGGCGCTCGCACAACCCGAGATTCGGAGGCACGAGCAATCAACCAACTCTCGAGTTCGCGTTCATCTTTGATGTAATGCTCCTTCTTGCCACGCTTCGCCCGATAGAGCGGCGGCTGCGCAATAAGAACGTATCCATGCTTAATCAATATAGGCATTTGGCGGTAGAAAAATGTCAGCAACAGCGTGCGGATATGCGACCCATCAACATCGGCATCGGTCATGATGATGATCCGGTGATATCGCAGTTTCGCCAAATTGAAATTGTCTCCGATGTTGCAGCCAAGAGCCGCGACCATCGTTTTGATTTCGTCGCTGGCAAGAACCTTGTCGAAGCGAGCCTTTTCGACATTTAGAATTTTTCCCTTGATCGGCAGGATGGCCTGGAACCGACGGTCACGACCTTGCTTAGCCGACCCACCCGCGGACTCCCCTTCGACGATGTAGAGCTCACTCTTGGTTGGATCGCGTTCCTGGCAGTCGGCTAGTTTC
>DBHR01000057.1:0-121 GCA_002296225.1 Acidobacteria bacterium UBA823
ACGGGCACGAAAAATCGGTGGCTTACTAAAGGACGAAGAAGCCCGCTGGACGATAGTCCGCGACGAAATTGTAGACATCCAAAAAGCCTACGGAAGCGCAAAGGCCGACGGCCGCCGGACG
>DBHR01000057.1:465-13088 GCA_002296225.1 Acidobacteria bacterium UBA823
TCGAATACTCAGCTGAAGATTTCATCGTCGAAGAAGATAACTTCGTCATCGTATCGCGCGACGGTTGGGTAAAACGCCAGAAGAACCCCCCTGACCTATCTACAACCCGTCTGCGTGAAGGCGATTCGGTGCTGAGCGTCCTAGCTGGCAGCACAAGATCGACTGCTGCGTTCTTCACTAACTACGGCACCGCCTACACGTGTCGGATCATCGACGTACCGGCATCGACCGGTCACGGTGAACCGATTCAACGGTTATTTAAACTGAAAGACGGCGAGCGGATCGTCACAGCGGTAAGCCTCGATCCTCGAGCAATCGGCAACATTGCCGCCGCCACGGAGGACGATGTGCCCCCGGTGCACGGAGTCGCGGTAACCAGCGACGGCTACAGCCTGCGCTTTGGCTTCCAGTCGTTCGTCGAACCAAGCACCCGTACCGGGCGCCGGTTCGCTCGTCCCGCGAAAAGCGCCGAGGTCGTCGGTGTCGCCACCACGACCGGCGAAGAAATCTTGATCGTTGCAACGCAGCAGGCACGAGCACTCCTTTGCCGTGCTGACGAGATTAACTACCTCTCGGGACCCGGCAAGGGTGTAATCCTGATCAAAATTAAGCGGGACATCGACCGCGTGCTCGGCTTCGTGGCATCGACGGGCGAACGCCACCTGCTGACAGTGGAAACCAGCCGCAGCGCGACACAGACCATCAGCACAGCAAAATACGAGGTCACTGGGCGCGGTGGCAAGGGCCGGGAACTCCTCCAGCGCGGGCAGTTCATGCGGATCATCCCGGCCCAGCCCAAAGTGCCGACCTTGCCGGACGACAACTAAGACGGGCATCTCACAGGCACACTTATGGCACGAAGCTATACAGCGAAAGACATCACGGTTCTCGAGGGGCTTGAACCCGTTCGAAAGCGCCCTGGCATGTACATCGGCGGGGTGGGCTCCCCCGGTCTCCACCATCTCGTGTGGGAAATCGTCGACAACGCAGTGGACGAGGCGATGAACGGCCACGCGTCGTCGGTGGCGCTGACCTTGCACGCCGACGGCGCCTCCGTGACGGTAACTGACGACGGCCGAGGTGTTCCGGTGGACCGACACGCCAAGACCAAGAAAAGCGCCATGGAGGTCATCTTTACCACCCTGCACGCCGGTGGGAAATTCGAACAAGAAACCTACAAGACGGCGGGTGGCCTGCACGGCGTCGGTGCAAGCGTCGTGAACGCGTTGTCAAAGGAATTCGTGGCGACGTCCAAGCGCGATGGCCACCAATGGCAACAGCGGTTCAAACGCGGGAAACCGACAGGACCGGTCAAGAAACTCGGGGCCGCCCGCGGCACAGGTACCACCGTCTTATTTAAACCCGACCCGACCATTTTCCCCAAGGTCCAGTTTGACCCCGCTCTCATCGGCGAGCGACTAGAAATCATCAGTTACCTCCATCAGGGCCTAAAAGTTACCTTCGAGGACGAGACTCAAAAGACCAAGGTCGTCCATCAGCACAACGACGGCCTGGTCGAGTACCTGCGGGGCCTCGTGTCAGAGCGATCGGCCAGAGTCGTCCATGAGACCCCGTTCGTGATGCTCAAGGATGCAAACGGCAGCGGGGTCCGTATCGGGCTCGTCTTGCACTGGACAGAATCAACCGAGGAGAACCTACGCAGCTACGTCAATGGCATCCCAACTGGCTCGGGTGGAACCCACGAGAACGGTTTCCGTGCCGGACTCGGCAAGGCGGTGCGCAACTTCATCGACACCCACCAACTGTCACCCAAGGGAGTCACGATTACCGCGGAAGACTTGCGTGAAGGGCTCATCGGTATCCTCAGCGTATTCATGGGTAACCCGCAATTCCAGGGGCAAACGAAGGACCGCCTCAACAATCCTGAGCTAACAGCTGTCGTCGATTCGACAGTACGTCCGGTACTCGAGCACTGGCTGAACCACAACCGATCCGTCGCCGAGGCGATCGTCGCGCGGGTCATTCTCGCGGCGCGCGCCAGAGAGGCAAGTCGCGCGGCCCAGGAGCAAGTTTCCCGTAAGAGCGCTACGTCGAATCGATTGAATCTCCCGGGGAAACTTAGTGATTGCACTCGGCCCGGCGCGACCGATAGCGAGCTCTTCATCGTGGAGGGTGATTCGGCGGGTGGGTCGGCGAAGCAGGGTCGCGACCGGACCCGTCAGGCCATTTTACCGCTACGCGGGAAGGTCCTGAATGTCGAGGGTGCCACGATCACAAAAGTTTTGGAAAACAAGGAGCTCTCTGATTTGGTGACCGCACTCGGCTGCGGTCTCGGAAAAAACTTCGACTTGTCACGGCTGCGTTACGAACGGCTCATCCTGTTGGCCGACGCTGACTCGGACGGCAATCACATCGCGACGCTACTACTGACGTTCATCTACCGCCACCTACCGCAGCTCATTTGGAGTGGCAAGGTGTTCCTCGCGCAACCACCGCTCTACCGGGTCGACATCGGTAAGGAAACCCGCTGGGCCCTCGACACGGCCCAGCGTGACGCGATCATCACCAAACACGGTAAGCCGGGTCCTGGAAAAGCCACACCGGAGATCACGCGCTTCAAGGGCCTAGGCGAGATGATGCCCAAAGTGCTCTGGGAGACGACTATGAATCCTAAGACCCGGCGGCTCCTTAAGGTCACCATTACCGACGACATCATCACGGACCGGGTGATCAACAATCTGATGGGCAAGGATGCCTCGGCGCGTTACCGGTTCATCACGGAGCGCGCCGATGAGGCTGACTACCTTGACGTCTGATTGGCTCGAGTCGACTATCCTGCCCGGTTAGACAAGAGTTGACCGGACCGTCGCGACGAGCCGATCGAGGAAGGCCTGCACGTCGCGTGGATCGCGCAGGGTGAACTGCGCAGCCGTCGAACGATTATCATCGGCTACCACAATACCAATACCGTCAGCGGACAGGGCCTCAAAGGCGGTTTCGTCCGTGAGATCGTCACCGATATACAACGGCAGTCGAGGCGCCACCGACCAACGGTCGAGTAGCCAACGGATTGCCCGCCCCTTGTCCCAGTCGATAGCCGGACGCAGCTCGAAGACCGCTTTCCCCAAAGCAACATGCAGCGCCGGGTGCATAGCGTGGACCGCCCGCACCACCGTCTCGACTTCCGCACGCCGACTGAGCGCCTGTCGATAGTGTGCAGCAATGCCGAATCGCTTACGCTCGACCGTAGCCCCAGCGATCCTGGCGAGACGTTCGTGCAGGGTGGACTCGGCCGCGTTCAATGCATCAAGGTATTCAACGCCCACCTCATGCCGCAACGGCGATTCGGGCGGACCGCAAATGTCGAAGCCGTGGCTCCCAATGTAGCCAAGACCGGACAACCCGACCAACGCCTCAACGACGGTCCGATCGCGGCCACTCACAATACTGACCGGGCACACGGCGGCAACCGCCCGAACCGCCTCCCGAATCGCCGCCGTGAGAACCGCGTCCTCGGGATGCTCAACAATTGGAGTCAGCGTGCCGTCGTAGTCCAGAAAAAGCGCCGGAGCGTCACCGTGCAGCCGTTGGACGATATCGTCCCACGACGCCAGAGCCGAGGGAAGTGCCGCGACCGTCGTCATAGCAAGCGCCCGCCGCGCGCACTTCGACTGCGCCCGCGGGTCAGCAACCGGCCGAGCATCTGATCATCGTCCTCGTCGAACACGTCGCCGAAGACTTCTTCAATGATGTCCTCCAACGTCACGACGCCGAGCGGAGAACCATCAAGCCGATACACCATTGCCAAGTGACTCCGGCGCTCCTGCATTGCACGAAGCACCTTCAAGAGCGGATCGCCCCGACGCGCGGAAAGCACCGAGCGCACAAGCGAGTGCCACTGGTGTTCCCCTGCCAGTCTGAACGCCATGAACTCTTTGGTGTGGAGCAGTCCCGTGACTGAACCGTTCGCCTCGCAGACCGGCAACCGCGTATGGCCAGATTTGACGACAACCGACATCACTTCCTCGGCTGACTGCGACATCGTCACGAAGGTGACGCTCTTCCACGGCAGTGCAATATCACCTACACTCTTGGCTTCGATGTTCACGAGGTTGAGGATGTAGCGCTCGTGTGCGTCCGATAGCTGCTCTTCATCCCGTTCCGCGTCCGTCTTGCCCGCGTCCCGGGCAGCCCCAAACAGACGCATCACGACCTTGGTCGACCATTCCAACGAGGTCACCGCAGGCGATAGCAGCCGGTCGAGGGTGGTCAACCAGAACGCGCCACGCAATCCGATCTTGTGGGGACGACGCAACGCCATGGCCTTTGGCGCAATCTCCCCCACCACAACCGTTAGATACGTCAGCGGCGCAACGACGATCGTGATCGCGATGAAATCCGCCCACGCGTTGCTTAGTCCCCACTCACGCTCAAATAACGGTCGTAGGGTCTCGCTCGCTCCCGCACCGCCGACCGCACCCGAGATCAAGCCAACCATCGTGATTCCGAGTTGAACAACCGAGAGCGTCCGTTCGGGACGCTCGCGCAACGCCAGAAGGCGCGAGGCCCCCGGGTAGCCCGCGTTGGCCATAACACGGAGTTCGGGTCGGCCGATCGACACAAACGCCGTTTCCGTTGCAGACAGCAGGGCATTCAGCATTAAACAGAGGGTGATAATGGTTATTTCCGCCATAACATTCTCGCCTCGCCCGAGCGAGCCGTGGCACAGGGGGCGCTCAAGTTTTCAACGATACCGCAAAGAATTTGCGGTTCTAGTCATCATAGCGCAGCATGCGCGCCCGAGCAGGCACCCTGGGCGCGCGAGATGTTGCATCAACGTTGCCAAAACTGCTGTTTGCGTACTTCGAGCAACTAGATCGATTCCAAGGTCTGAAGCGGTGCTCGTTTTACTTGCAACCGAAAACTGAAGACCTAACTTAGAACCGGACCAGCCTCGCGAACTTGACGACGAAGGCAAAGGCAAACGCTGTAGTCCGATTCACGCGTCGATCGTTCGTCCTCGCTTGATAAGATGTTGCTTGATCTCGTTGTGATACGCGAAGATGGCTGGCGTCCCGCCCGAGTGGATGAAGACTAACCGCTGCCCGGATGACCAGCGACCGGACGCGTGGTGGGCGAGCAGCCCTGAGAACACCTTGGCCGAATAAACCGGGTCGAGCAGAATCCCTTCGGTCTCGGCCATCAGCATAAGGGCATCGAGACAGCCTTCGGTGGCATCTCCATACTTCCGCCCGATGTAGTTATCGTGGACCTCGTAGCCGCCGCGCGGGCGGCTTGGATCGACGTCGAGCAGTCCGCACACTCCTGCCCACCACTTTTCCAAGTTCTCCTGGCACTTCTCTAGGCACGCATTCACGCTGATGCCGATGACCGGGCACTCGATGCCACGCTCACGAAGCGCTAGTAAGGTCGAAGAGAAGATACCGCCTGTACCGAACGGTGTGTAGATCGCATTGGCTCGGATGCCCTGCGCGTCGAGCTGATCGGCCAACTCCAGACCGGCACGAACATAGCCAAGACAACCCGTCGGCGTCGTGCCGCTGACCGGGATGTAGTACGGCCGCTCTCCCCTAGCCCTTAGCTCATCGCAAAACGCCAGGACATGCCGCTCCAAGTCCCAGTGGTCTTCAGTCTCGACGAACCGGACCTCCGCGCCCATCAGATACACGGTGAGGAGGTTGGCCTGAAAAGTCTTGTACTCGTCGTTGCTCAGGACGAGTGCGCACTCAAGTCCGAGTTTCTTAGCGGCAGCGGTCGTTAACCGCGCATGATTGCTCTGCGTGCTACCGCAGGTCACCAGCACGGTCGCATCTTCGGCAACCGCCCTGGCCAACTCGTATTCCAGTTTGCGCGGCTTGTCCCCGCCCAGGGCTAAGTCAGTAAGATCTTCCCGTTTGATGAACAGGTCGATATCCAAACGTTCGCTCAAGTGCTTCAGGCGTTCGAGCGGAGTCGGTGTCCGGATCAGTGCCTCACGGGGATATTTTGCCATGGCCTTCTGGATGGATGAGGTCGCAGCCATGAACTCTGGAATTATAGACCCAGAACGCATTACACTTGGGCCCCCAAACGATAGCAGCGTCATCAGAAGGAGGGGTTATGTGTGCACCGAGCGTAATCGATTCGGTTCGGCGGACGGTGTCGCGACGGGAACTGTTTGGCGCGATTGGCGGAGCCACCCTGGCCGCAGCGTGCGGACAAAGCACTCCGGCGGAGGCACCGCCTGAATCGCAGCGACAGCCGCGGACGTTTGATCGTATCTTCGACCTAACACACGTCCTCACAATGTCGATCCCGGTCTACCCCACGCTCACGAGACCGCAGATGAATCAAACGTCAAGCCTCGAAGAGAACGGCGTCTATAACAACGACCTCATCCTCGGTGAGCACACCGGAACACATATCGATGCGCCAATGCACTTTGCCGAGGGCGGCTTGACAACGGATCAGTTGCCAGCCGCGCGATTTTTTGCGCCACTGGCTGTCGTGTCAATTGCGGCGCGCGCCAGTGACGACCCCGACACGGCCGTTACGGTCGATGACATTCTGTCCTGGGAACAAGAACATGGTCGCCTGCCTGAGGGTGCATTCGTCGCGATGCTGTCGGGTTGGGGAGACCGAATTGGCGACGCCGACGCGTTCACGAATGCGGACGAGGCGGGAGTGACGCACTATCCGGGCTTCAGTGGAGACGCGGCCGCGTTTCTCTGCGACGAGCGCGATATCGTCGGTGTGGGTGTGGACACGTTCAGCTTAGATACCGGAAATGCCGAAGGCTACCCAGCTCATCGGACGTTTCTGCCGGCTGGCAAATACGGCGTGGAGTTGATGGCAAATCTCGCTACTGTCCCTGCAGTGGGCACGACGATCATCGTGGGCGCGCCGAAGCACGAGCGTGGGTCAGGGGGGCCAGCGCGCATCTTTGCCGTCAGCTGAAAATGACCAGGCCTACTCTGCACCTGAACTGCCTCGGCGTCGTTGCCATCCTGGCCAACGTGACCGTTTTCTCTATCAGTGTAGCGTCGGCGAACGATTGGCCCGACTGGCGCGGTCCGAACCGAGATGGCACCTCACCCGAGACTGGTCTGGCCACAAGCTGGTCGCCTGAGGGCGAAAATCTCGCCTGGAGGGCCCCCTACGGCGGACGCTCAACTCCGATCGTCGGTAGCGGACACGTGTACATCCAGAACGCCGTCGGCGAGGGTGAGACCCTCCAGGAACGCCTGCTAGCATTCGACGCGATCAACGGTGAACTACTCTGGCAGCACCGATTCAACATCTATTTAAGTGATGTCCCACCGCATCGCGTGGGCTGGGCCTCGCCCGTCAGTGATCCCGTCACCGGATATCTCTACGTACTCGGCGTCGGTGGAAGTCTGCTATCGCTGACGGCCAACGGCGCACTGCGTTGGGAGCGCTCATTGGGCGAGGATTTCGGACTCATCACGACCCACGGTGGGCGTACCGTGTCTCCTGTGTTGGACGGCAACTTAGTGATCATCAGTGGGTTGTCCTCTGGCTGGGGAAGCCAGGCGGTCGGTCGCCACCGTTTTATGGCCTTCGACAAGGACAACGGTGAGACCATCTGGGTAAGTACGCCTGGCGGCCGGGCCTTTGACACAACCTACTCGACACCGATCATCACCAACGTCGCCGGAACTCGACTCCTCATTGCCGGCGGTGGCGACGGCGCCGTGCACGCACTCCAGCCGCAAACTGGCCAGCCGGTGTGGAAGTTTCCAATGAGCAAACGCGGCATCAATGCGGGTGTCGTGCTTGCGGGCGACAGAGCCTTCGTGAGCCATAGTGAGGAGAATCTTGGTACGAACGAGATGGGTCTGCTCGCAGCGATTGACGCCACGAGGACCGGCGACCTTGGCAGCGACGCGGTCACTTGGCAGATTGCTGGCTTCCAGGGTGGCTACGCTTCACCGGTCATCGACGGAGATCGGATTTACCAGGTAGATAACAGCGCAAACTTGGCAGCCTTCGATATCTCGTCAGGTGCCAAACTCTGGGAATTGAACATCGGTACGATTCAGCGGGCGTCGCCGGTTCTGGCCGACGGTAACTTGTATATCGGCTCGGTTACGGGTCGCTTCTTCATCCTCGAACCCGGGCGCAACAGTGTTCAGATTTTATCTGAGGTGCAATTGGGCACCGTCGACATACCTGAGGAATTGATCGGGTCGGCCGCAATCGCTGATGGCCGCGTTTACATCGTCACCGATCAGACGCTGTACGCTATCGGCCCAAAGGGACCGAGAGTCGAGCACCACCTAACAACGCCGCCCGTATTGCCGACGTCGAACGACCCAGTAGTCCATGTCCGGGTTTCACCGACTGAATTGGTCATCGAGCCTGAACAGCCTGTGTCGTTTCGAGCCGACCTATTTGACACCCATGGCCGGCGAGTACCCCAAGGCGACGTGACGTGGGGACTCGACGCCCTCGAAGGCACGATCACGTCGAACGGGGAGTTCGTTGCCAATCCCAACGCCGGCGCCCAGGCCGGTTCGGTGACGGTCACGACCAATAACGTCAGCGGTAGCGCGCGACTGCGTGTCATCCCAACACTACCCAACGAGTACGATTTTGAAGCAGACGCGATCGGTAGCTCCCCAACGCACTGGATCGCCTCAACCGGAAAGTTTGAGGTCCGCGACGTCAACGGCAACCGAGTCTTCGTTAAGAAATCAGACAACCCGTTCACCCGCCGCGCTCGGGTTTACAGCGGTGCTTCTAACCTCTCCGACTACACCATTGAAGCGGATGTCTCCGCCATCCGACGGCGCCGCCAGATGGGTGACGCGGGGGTAAACGCCCAACGGCATACGATGGTGCTGATGGGTAATCATCAGCGACTCGAGTTGCAGACCTGGCAGCCCGAGACCGTGCGCACCATCGCAATCCCCTTCGCCTGGGAGCCGGACACGTGGTACCGATTAAAGCTCAACGTTGCAAATCTTGACGACGGCAACGTGCGCGCGCGTGGCAAGGTCTGGCCACGTAACGAGGCGGAGCCGGTCGATTGGACTATCCAGATGGTCGATGCGAATCCGCATCGCCTGGGTAGTCCAGGCATCTACGCGAACGCGCCATTCGAGATTTTTTTCGACAACGTGCGCGTCTACAAGGACTAGAAGACAGCACACGGGAGTCCAAGGGCAGGGATTAAAAGCGGTGCAACAACGATCGATTTCGTTCGGCCTCATCGGGGCATTCATCATTGTGCTCGGCTCTCTCGTGGTGGCACAGGAATCACCTTCGCCGCGGAGCGACTGGCCGATGTGGGGCGGCACGCCGGACCGGAATATGTACTCAGACATGACCGGTTTGCCTACTGATTGGGATGTCGATACCGGCCGGAACGTTAAATGGGTGGCGGAACTTGGCTCGCAGACCTACGGCAACCAGGTCGTCGCCGAGGGCATCGTGCTGATCGGTACAAACAACGAAGCCGTCAGAGATCCTCGGCAGCAAGGCGACATGGGTGTCCTCATGGCCTTCCGCGAAGAAAACGGTGAGTTGCTCTGGCAGCACACCAACACGAAGTTGGCCGCTGGCCGAGTCCATGACTGGCCCTACCAAGGCGTGTGCTCCTCCCCGCTGGTCGAGGACGGCGTCGTCTATTACGTCTCGAACCGGGGCGAGGTCGTGGCACTCGACATCGAAGGCTTCCGCGACGGCGAGAACGACGGGTGGGTGCAGGACGAACCCTATTCGAGCGAGATCGATGCCGATGTGATCTGGCGGTTTGACATGCTCGAGGAAGTCGGCGCATTCCCGCACAACATGTCAAATTCGTCACCCGTCAGCTACGGTGATCTGATCTTCGTAGGCACCTCGAACGGACAGGACGAGAGTCACGTCAACATCCAATCGCCGATGGCCCCGGCGATCATCGCGCTAAACAAGATGACCGGCGAGCTAATCTGGGAGGACAACTCGGTCGAAGACCAGATTCTCCACGGCCAGTGGGCCTCGCCGACTGTTGGCACGATCGGTGGCATTGGTCAGGTCATCATGGGTCAGGGTGACGGCTGGATTCGCGGATACGCAGTATCCACCGGCGAAAAACTCTGGGAATTCGATACGAACCCGAAAGACTCGGTGTGGCCACGAACCCGCAATGAACTAATCGCCACGGCAGTCGTTTACGATGATCTCGTCTACATCGCCAACGGGCAGGACCCGGAGCATGGCGAGGGCATCGGCAACATGTACGCGATCGATGCGACGAAGCGCGGGGACATCACCCAGACCGGGAGGGTCTGGTACTACACCGACATCCGCCGCTCGGTCTCGACCGCGGCGATCCACGATGGACTAATCTATCAGCCTGATTTCAGCGGCTTCCTGCATTGTCTGGATGCGAAAACTGGGGAGGTCTATTGGGTGCACGACACGTTCGCTGCCATCTGGGGCTCGCCGCTCGTCGTCAATGGCCGCGTTTACTTAGGTGACGAGGACGGCGATGTCGTCGTGCTGAAGACGGGCAAGAGGCTCGAGGTCATCGCCGAAATGAACCTCGGCGGCGCCGTCTACAGCACACCGGTCCCGGCTAACGGTGTGCTCTTCCTGAGCTCCCGCAATCAGCTGTTCGCCCTCGCCGAAAATTAGACCGAGGCCGCGTGACGCCGTTGATTATGGAGGCCGCTGAGGAGATTTATTGATGCGCGCAGTGATTCTTATCCTGGCACTGAGCCTAGGAGGCGTCAACAATCAAACGGTGGATGCGATCGACCAACCGACCGCGGACGAGTCGCAATCAGCTCTCGATTGGCCCCAGTTCCGAGGTGATAGGTCGTTGAGCGGCGTATCAGCCTCACCAGCGCCCGCTAATCCCCAGTTATTGTGGACCTTCGATACAGGCGAAATGGTCGACTCATCAGCGGCAATTGCCGATGGCATCGTATACGTAGGGACCTATGCCGGTGACCTTGTAGCGCTCGACCTCGATGACGGCTCGCTCCGGTGGCGCTACCATGCGTCGGAGTTGGGGATCGGCGAATCGTCTCCGGCTGTGGCCGAGGGCGTCGTCTACATCGGGGACTTGTCAGGGTTACTTCACGCCGTCGACATCGACACCGGTGAGGCCCGCTGGACGTTCGAGACTGAGAGTGAAATCAAGTCTTCGCCCGTCGTGGTCGACGATATTGTCCTTGTCGGGTCGTATGACAGTCATCTATACGGCCTCTCGATAGCCGACGGCGCACTAATTTGGAAAGTGGAAACGAGCAGCTACGTGCACGCGACACCTGCAGTGGTCGACGGCATCGCCTATTTCGGTGGCTGCGACGAGGAATTCCGAGGCGTGCGGGTGGCTGACGGCGAGGAGATCTTCACAGTCTCGTCGGGTGCTTATACCGCCGCGTCGCCGACGATTGTAGGTAAGACGGCCTTCTACGGCACGTTCGCCAATGAGGTGTTAGCGATCGACCTCGACGAACGGACGGTGCGTTGGCGCTACGCGCATCCCACGCGGCATTTCCCGTTCTACTCGTCACCGGCCTTTCGAAACGGGCTGGTCGTCCTCGGCGGACGTGACCGCATGGTCCACGCGCTCGACGCCGAAACCGGCGAACCCCGGTGGATTTTCACGACGCGGGGTCGGATCGATTCGTCGCCCGCGATCGTGGGTGATCGCATCTATGTTGGATCGAACGATGGGCGACTCTACGGTCTCAATCTGGCCAATGGTACACCCGAGTGGGAATACGAAGTCGGTTCGGCCGTGAGCGCCTCGCCGGCGATCGCCAGCGGTCGGATCGTCGTCGGCGCCCAAGATGGACTGGTCTATTGCTTCGGATGAGGGTTCGGTATCCGTCCCGGTTTCCGTTGACTTCCACCTACGTGCTGGGTACAAGCAAGGGTGCCATCAGGTCAGCCGGTTTCTAAAGGAATTCCAGATGGTATCGTCGCGAAACGGCGCACCTTTTGCCGTGGTTCTGCCGAAGAACCGAACGTATAAAGCTGATTCCGCCTTCGACCGAGAATGCTAATTGGTTGGCGGGCTAAGCTGGTATTAGATTTTCTGTTGTAGTACAGTCTCGCCCCGGCGTTGGTTGGAGCCAGTGAGACTGGTTGCATTTTGGAGGATCGCAAATCATGGAAATTGATCGAAGAAAATTCCTAGCATCCGTGGGTGGCGTGGCCGCAGTCGAGTTGATGTCACCGGAAGACCGAGCGGAAGCTGTTGAGCATTTGGCTTCGACAGAACTTGACAAGTGGTATGTCGACGAGTTCGGTGAAACCGGCGCGTTATCTCCGATCCGTCCGGCGTGGTACCAGGCGGGCGACGGCGGACAGCAGGGTCAAGAGGGCCCACCGGCGCGTGGGACCGGCCGCGCGTTCCGTGATGGCTATTCCTTAGCCGAGATGCCGGCAAAGCCGACACTGGTCGATTTCTACAGGTATCGCTTCGCGCCGGGGCAGCATGTCATCCGCAGTGCTACCCACGCACTCAAGGAAGGTCACCCCGAACGGACTGTCATGGCGTGCTTGTTGCATGATGTAGCGCAGGCGCTCGTTCGGTCTGACCACGGTTGGTGGGGTGGCCAGTTGTTTGAACCGTATGTGGACGAGCGGGTTAGTTGGGGTGTCCGCTACCACCAGCCGCTCCGTTTCTTCCCAGACCC
>DBHR01000089.1 GCA_002296225.1 Acidobacteria bacterium UBA823
CCCATCTCGCGCATCCACGCATGCTCAGGCCCAACCGCAGCGTAGTCCAGACCCGGCGCAATCGAGTGCGTCGCCTGAATGTTTCCGGCGGCGTCCTGAAGCACATAACTCCGTGTTCCCTGGAGAACGCCCATCGTCCCACCGGCGAAGCGTGCTGCGTGTCCACCAGGCTGAATCGCTTTTCCACCAGCTTCCACGCCGATGAGTCGCACGTTCATATCTTCCACGAAACCGTCGAACACTCCGAGCGCGTTACTGCCTCCACCGACACACGCCACGACGACTTCCGGGGGGCCGCCAAGGATCTCGACGACCTGGCTTCTGGCTTCCCGCCCGATAACCGACTGGAATTCACGCACCATTAGTGGATAAGGGTGCGGTCCAAGCACCGAGCCAAGTAAATAATAGGTATCCGCGACGTTGGTCACCCAATCTCGCATCGCCTCGTTGATCGCATCCTTCAGGGTCCGACTACCTCCCTCAACTTTTCGGACCGACGCACCCAACAACCTCATCCGAACAACGTTCAGAGCCTGGCGCGCCATGTCGTCAGCGCCCATGTAAATCTCGCACTGCAGTCCCAGCAAGGCGCATGCCGTGGCCGTCGCAACACCGTGCTGACCCGCACCGGTTTCGGCCACGACGCGTCGCTTTCCCATCCGAGACGCGAGCAGTGCCTGGCCGATGGCGTTGTTAATCTTGTGGGCTCCGGTATGTGCCAGGTCTTCACGTTTCAACAGGATTGCAGCGCCTCCTAACGCCTTTGTTAGTCGTTCCGCTCGTGTGATCGGCGTCGGCCGACCAACATACTCAGTCAGTAACCGTTGCATTGTCTGACAGAATGTTGCATCTTCGCGCGCAGCTCGATAGCCAGCCTCCAGTTCCTCAATCGGCGCAACAAGTGTTTCGGGAACGTAGCGCCCCCCATACGGCCCGTAGTAGCCCCGCTCGTCGGGATCGCGCCGACCGAATATCGGTGCCGAAATTACGGAAGACTCAGCCATGGATCACCTTTCTTCGCCTCGCGGGCACTGCATCGCTACCGCGGCGAAAAACGCCTCGAGCTTTTGAGCATCCTTGCGACCCGGCTCGGCCTCTACCCCAGAGGAAACATCCACACCGTATGGACGAACCGTAGTAATCGCCAAACCCACATTGTCAGGTCTCAACCCTCCGGATAAGATGATGCTCCGCTGACGAGCCCACTTTGCGGCCTCCGCCCAATCAACTTGTTGACCGCTGCCACCTCTTCTTAATGGATCGTGAACATCGAATAACACCGTCACCTCCAGCGGGATTGCATTGACTGGCGAAACTGGACCAGACGTCCCCAACGCAACCGTTCGGATCACTTTCCGATTAAGATTCCTCATTAAATCCGGCGGCTCGTCTCCGTGTAACTGCACCACATCGACCTTAGCTGCCCCCACAGTCTCGCGAATCTCTGAGGCATCCGCGTCGACGAACACGCCCACGGACGTCGTCATCGGCCCGACAGCCTCAATAATCGAGGCTGCCCGCTCCACCGACACGCACCTTGGGCTCTTCTGCCAGAACACAAAGCCGAGCGCTGACGCACCGAGGCCCACTGCCCGCACGCCGTCATCGATATTCGTAATCCCACAAACTTTCACTCGCACCAATGTATCCCTAGCCTTCACGTAACGCCTCTAGCGCCCTTCCTGGGGCAGAGTCGGTCACTAGGACCTCGCCGATCAAAAACCCGTGATATCCAGCATCCCGCAGACGGACGAGGTCGCGATGCGTTCGCAAGCCGCTCTCTGCGATCGCAATGACGTCTCCCGGCATCCGCTCAATGAGCCTGGCCGTGGTCTCCAAACCGATTTCTAATGTGCGCAGGTTTCGGTTATTGACCCCAATAATTCCCGCGCCGGCTCCGACCGCTCGTTCCAGTTCCATTTCGTCATGGACCTCAACGAGGGCCGCGAGCCCCAGCGCCTCGACCGACGCAAGAAGACTCGCAAGGATGTTGTCTTCCAAGGCCGCAACAATGAGCAGGGCTGCGTCTGCACCCGCTGCCCGGGCCTCAATAAGCTGATACTCCGTTACCACGAACTCCTTACGAAGGATTGGAAGGTCGACGGCATCGCGAACCGATTTGAGGTGTTCCACGCTTCCGTCAAAAAACGATGGTTCCGTCAAAACAGAAATCGCCGCAGCCCCAGCCCGAGCGTACACCCGAGCTAACGCGGCTGGGTCGTAGTCCTTCTGCAGGATCCCCCTTACAGGCGACCGACGTTTACACTCGGCGATCACGTTAAAACCTTCGCTCCGCGCCAACGCGGCCCGAAACTCCTCTGCCCTTGGCGTTCTCGCCGCCGCTTCCCGCTCTAGTTGCCCGTTAGGAATCAACTTCCGGCGCTCGGCCACCGCGACCCTCGTTGCTCCCACGACTGCCGTTAATAGGTCCGGTGTCCCAGCATGAGTCGAGGCACTATAATCCGGAAGCAGGGTCATGCGGGGTTCGCCTCCATGCGTCTATTGGAGACTTCTACCATCTGGTCAAGCTTCCGACTTGCCTTGCCTGAATCGATCACCCCGGCAGCCAACACGATCCCATCTCGAAGGGTCCGTACGCGTTCCGCTATCAGTAGCGCAGCAGCCGCATTCAGAACAACGACATCCCGAGTAGGTCCCTTCGCGCCGGAAAGTATCGAGCGAGTGATCGCCGCATTCTCGCTCGCGTCGCCCCCTTGCAGCGCACGCATTTCAGCACGTTGCATACCATGCTCGGCCGGATGTACGTAAAAAGTGTTCACAACCCCTCGCCAACATTCGGAAACCTTCGTGTGCCCAGTCGTAGAAATCTCATCGAGGCCGTCCGCCCCATGCACGACCCACGCCCGCTCCGAACCCAATAAAGCCAAGGCCCGGGCAATGAGCTCAGTATGTTCCGGCCGTGGTACGCCTACCAACTGCCGCGTCGCACCAGCGGGGTTCGTTAGCGGACCCAGAAGATTGAACGCAGTGCGCACGCCAAGAGCCTTCCGTGCCGGTCCCGCGTGCCTCATTGACGGATGAAAAGTCGGTGCGAAGAAAAATCCAATACCGACCGCATCAAGACAACGCTCCACCTGAACGGGGGCCGCCGCCACGTTAACGCCAAGCGCTTCGAACAGGTCCGCACTTCCGCACCGGCTAGACACCGCCCGATTTCCATGTTTAGCCACTGTTACATCGCAGCCCGCCAACACTAGCGCCACGACCGACGACACATTAAACGTATGTGATTGGTCTCCGCCGGTACCACAAGTGTCAAACACTTCACCCCGTGTGCTGACTAAGCGCACGGCGTTCGCCCGCATCGTCCTGGCTAAGCCGACGATTTCGTCAGGGCGCTCTCCTTTCATCGCCAAGCCAATTAGTAGCCCACCGATCTGAGCAGGCGCGGCACGGCCGGCCATGATCTCTTCCATTGCGGCTGCCGCTTCTGAAGAAGAAAGGTCGTGATGCTTTAATAACTTATCCAACAGCGTCGAAAACATCACATCTCCAAAAACGTATTCACGAGCTGAGAGCCCACCTTCGTGAGAATCGATTCGGGATGAAACTGCACGCCATGAGTCGGCCACCGTTGGTGGCGAAGGCCCATCACGGCCCCGTCATCAGTCGCCCGAGCGGTAACTTCAAGTTGTTTCGGAAGACCAACCTCAGACACCACTAGAGAGTGATATCGAGTGGCGTTGAATCCCGCTTCGACGCCCTCGAAGATCCCCCGACCGTCGTGTTCAATCGTCGAGCACTTTCCGTGCCGTACCTCGCCATTCCCTGTGATGCATGCCCCAAATGCCACACCGATCGCCTGATGGCCAAGGCACACCCCTAACACCGGCACTCGGGGCGCCAGCCGTCGAATGAGACCAATGGAAATCCCCGCGTGCTCTGGTCGCCCTGGTCCTGGTGAAATTACCACCCGGTCAGGCTTTAGCGCCTCAGCTTCATCCACGGTGACTTCGTTATTTCGTCGCACTATTGGCCTTGCGCCGAGTTGTCCCAGATATTGCACCAGGTTGTAAGTAAAGGAATCGTAATTATCCAGAACCAGCACCATTGCTACACCTCACCTTGGGCCATACGGATGGCCCGCAGCATCGCTCGAGCCTTCGCACGGGTTTCATCGTATTCGGCCGTTGGATCCGAATCTGCCACGATGCCCGCTCCCGCTTGAACCGATGCGCATTTGCCGTGAACCGTGACCGTCCGAATACCGATGCAGCAATCGAGATTACCGGCAAAATCCAAATAGCCGATCGCCCCCGCATAAATGCCACGGCGCGTGGGCTCCAAGTCGGCGATGAGCTCCATCGCACGAATCTTTGGGGCACCAGAAACGGTCCCGGCAGGAAAACACGCTGCCAGGGCATCAAGGCGGTCGACCCCTTCGGCTAAATGCCCTTCCACTTTAGAAACGAGATGCATGACGTGCGAGTAACGTTCCACTCGCATAAACTGTGCCACCCTGACGGAACCGTATTCGGCAACTCGTCCGAGATCGTTCCGGCCCAAGTCAACCAGCATGACATGTTCGGCGCGCTCCTTCTCATCGCCCTTTAACTCTTCGGCTAAGGCGTCGTCGGCTTCTTCGGTCATGCCGCGCGGGCGAGTTCCAGCGATAGGATGAGTCTCAACCCGTCCATCTTCGACGCGAACCAGCATCTCAGGGGAGGAACCGGCAATCGCCGTACCCCCAAGTCGAATGAAATACATGTACGGAGACGGGTTCACGTACCGAAGAGCTCTATAGACCGAGAACGGGTCATCCTCAAATTCGACTTGAAACCGTTGCGACAAAACAACCTGAAGGATGTCGCCCTTCTCAATGTGAGACTTGGCACGCCGGACCCCGTCTTCAAATGCCTCTTGAGAAATATTTGACGTCACCGAGGCGGGTTTTGCGTCCTTCGGTTCTGGCCGTGAAAGCGCCCGTTGCAGCTCTTGTTCGAGAAACTCAATCTTGGCGCATGCGAATTGATACAACGACTTCAAGGGCTCTTTCGGTCTTACTCTCGCGTTTGCGATAATCAAAATGCGGTGTTTTACATGATCAAAGGCCAACACCGTATCAAACAACATAAAGACCGCATCATCCGCTTCAGCGTCGCCAGTTTCGACTCGATCTGGCCAGCTCGCAGCCAGGGTCGGCTCGAACCAAGACGCTGCGTCGTATCCTAGGTAACCAACAGCACCACCAGTAAATCGAGGCAAGTCAGGAACCGGCGGTGACTCGTACTCCGTCATCACTGAGCGAAGAGCTTCCATGAAGGGTTGGTCAGATTGACTCACCACACCCGCCTTCTCGACGATGGTCTGACCCTTTCGTGCACGAAGCACTAGAAACGGGTCCTTGCCAAGAAACGAATATCGCGCGACCTGTTCACCACCCTCAACGCTTTCCAAGAGGAAGGCATGGTCCGAATGTTCCGCGACCTTCAGAAACGCCGAGACGGGCGTCAAGAGGTCGGCCAGAATTTCTCTATATACGGGAACGAAGGTTCCCTGAGTGGCGAGCGTTTCAAATTCCTCAAACGACGTCTGCCTCATAACGTTTCCTCCGCACCAACCGTCAACCTCTCGCAAGCAGCATCTTCGAAAACGGATTCCGGCGGCCGGATGCCCATCCACCACTCAAACTGCTGTTTGGCCTGGGCGACGAGCATAGCCAACCCTCCGAGCGTCCTACATCCACGCAATGCCGCTTCACGCATCAGCAAGGTCGGCTGAGGGTTGTAGACGAGGTCATACACCAAGCTCCCGTCCAGCGACAAAGCTGAAACTGGCGACTCATCAACTCTCGGGACCATGCCAATAGGCGTCGCGTTTACGAGCAAATCCCAGCTGCCGGGCCGAGGGGGAAACACGTCGACCGTTGCACCGCTCACGCTCGCGACTTCTTCAGCTTGGTCGCGACACCGAGCGCAAACCTGAACCGAGGCTCCAGCGTCAACCAACGCCGCGCTCGCAGCCTTCGCTGCACCGCCACCACCAATTACCGTCGCCCTAGCACCACTCAGATTAAATATTTCCTGCAATGGCTCGAGAAAGCCGCCAACGTCGCTATTCATGGCCGTCCAACCTTGCGCTGTGGCACGCACCGTATTCACGGCACCAAGGCGTCGACCGACCATGTCGACGTCTTGCGCGCCGCGATAGACCTCCTGTTTAAATGGTGCTGTCACGCTGGCACCGGCAATGCCAAAGGCCTCGGCAAAATCGAAGAAATCATGAACGTCAGCCGCTTCCAAAGGAATATAGACAGCATCCCGAGAGATGGCCGTAAACCCGGCGTTATGCATCGCCGGCGACACTGAGTGCATAACCGGATTTCCAACCACTCCGTAGATCTCCGTCGTGTCCGAGATATCCCGAAAACGAAACTCTTTGACCAAACGAACTGCGTCAATTTGCCCCGGAGCCGCAGAGCCCGCATAGGTCCAACAAGCTCCAAACCGGCCCGCCAAGATCCGCGACGAGACGCCTGGCCCTCCCATGCCAATCATGGCCGCCCGCTCGCCTTCTCGGGCGGCGCGTTTGCCCAAGGCCGCCAGAGGCAATAGGTCAACAAGGCGTTGGATACCTACAGCAATCTTTACCACCGCGGCCCCCGTAGCCCGCATAGCCCTATATCGGTCCGTCAAATCTCTTGGGCATCTCTCAAATTCATGCCATGACAGCACGACTCGCGGTGCATGCTCAGTAATCCTTGAATCTTCGGCGCCCGTCCATTCGATGTCTACGTACTCAGATCCGTTCTTGAACGCCTCAAGTAAGATGCGGCTCCGGTCCGACTCCGAACCAGTAAAGTTGCCTCCATCCCGAACCGCCCTGCAGGTCACGATCGCCGGTTTCGACCGACCCTGAAGAGCACCTGCAACGTCTAGATCCTCGATTCCATCAAGACGCAATTCAATCAAGTCGGCCCCGACCGCGGCATCTCGTCGCTGCCGAAGTTCTCGAGTTGTTTTTCCCGTAACGGTGACGCACACCTTAGGTTGCGACATCCAAATCTCTATGATCTACTTCCAATCAAATACAAAAAGCCCCTCCAACCGGTTCAGGCTGAAGAGGCTTAGTGGGTTTCTTCGTTGATGACTGTGTGTGCTCAGACCCGCACGGCTGCCTCCTCAGACAATCTGGTAAAGGAATTAAATCGCCAGCAGTGGGTCGGCAACGCTTCAAGACGTCTCGCCTTGACAAGCTCCGAACGGTCGCTGATCACGTCCTTAGTCATCGGAACATCCAATATCTACGTCACTTCAAAACTACCGCAACTCCAAGACCGCAGGTTAACAAAGCATGTCGGGGGTGTCAATTTCCTGGCCGTCAAACCAGGCCTGCCTACCCGGTCGCCCTTTTCCCCTTGACTGTCAATCATCTCCCTGACTATAAAGGAGTTGTTATCCCCCAACTCTCCTTCACATCATTGTCCTAATGAAGAATCTTGCGCTGGCCGCCCTGATGCTCGCCGGGTCTGTCGTCCTGGCGTTCGGCGATGACGACCGAATGGCTCTATCGGACATTCGTCCCGGAATGACTGGTATCGGCTTGACGGTCTTCGAGGGAACCAAAGTTGAACAGTTCACGGTCCAAATCATCGGTGTCCTTCGCAATATAAATGGACCAAAGCGAAACCTGATTCTGGCACGCCTCGAAGGCGGTCCACTCGCGAACACGGGTGTGATCGCGGGTATGAGCGGAAGCCCCATCTATATCGGCGGCCAACTGGTTGGCGCTCTCTCCTACGCCTTGGGGTCCTTCACGACAGAACCGATCGCTGGGATCACACCGATCCAAGAGATGCTCGATGCTGTTCAGGAGGAACCACGTCGCTCACCGATCGCTCGAGCAACGGTCGAGCTTCCGATGTCTCCCGAACGCCTTATTGACTCGCTTAGGTCTTCGCTGCGTTCGACTCTAACCCTTCCGTTGGCATTGAACAGCCTTGTAGGCAATACAACGTCGCCCACCGCAATCTCGGACCTCGGTGTGGCACTCCGCCCAATCACGACACCATTAAGTTTGAGTGGTTTCAGCCGGGAGGTAACCGGCCTCTTGGCGTCAACGCTGCAAGGCACCGGCATTTCAGCAGTGCCCGGTGGCGAGCAAACCGACAACTCCCTGACAAACACCGATGCGCTTAGACCCGGCGACGCCGTGAGCATCACGCTTATCGATGGCGACCTCTCACTAGCCGGCACCGGTACGGTCACCCTGATAGAGAACGACAACGTTTACGCTTTTGGCCATCAATTTCAGAACTTGGGCCCAGTGCAGTTCCCGATGAATCGGGCGTACGTGCACACAACACTACCTAGCCTGTTAGCGTCGACCAAAATCGCCACCGTGGGCGAGCCGATCGGCACCTTTCAGCAAGACCGAATGACTGGCATCACCGGAACTCTTGGCGCCATACCACGAGGGATCCCCATTGATATAACTCTCCGAGTTGCAACCAGTGATCAACTTGGCCGACAATTCAAATTCAACATCGTTGACGACCAGATACTCACACCACTCCTCACCTTCCTGACGGTCCTCAACACCCTGCAAGCCTACGAGCGCGACGCCGGAGCAGCTACGCTCGCAGTATCGGGAACCGCCACATTCGAAAACTACACTCCCCTTGCATTCAACGACGTCTTCACGGGAGGGAGCCCATCGCTTGCGGCTGCAACCTCACTGCTGACGCCCATCACGTTGCTTGTCCAGAATGAATTCGCTCCGATCTCACTCAAGAGCTTAACCCTTGAGATTTCAGCCTCCGAAGAGATTGACAGCGTGACGATTGAACGGGTCTGGTTCTCCGAAAAACGATTCCGGGCAGGTCAAGAAGCGACACTCAACATCGCAACCCGCAACTATCGGGGTATTGAACAAATTCGCAGCGTTCCAATACGCATACCTGCAAATGCGCCACCGACCGTATCGCTACTAGTGTCCGCCGGGTCGGAATTGACACGCCTGGAGCGTCAGGAAACGCAGAACGCGGTGGCGCCGCGCAACTTAGATCAACTAATTAGGCTCCTAAACGAGGGGTATCGTAACAACCGACTCTACTTGCGCCTACTGAGTACCCACCCCGGCGTTCTCGTCGCGGGAGAACAACTCGCCGCCTTGCCTCCGTCCGCCCTTGCGGTCTATCAAGCCGACAGAAGTCGTGGCAGTATGACGCCGCTTCACCGGCTAACCCTCGGCGCGTGGGAGATTGACACGAAGGAAGCCCTTTCCGGCGCTAGAGTTCTGACGCTAGACCTCGATTCACCATGAAAACGATACCCGAAGCGTCGGTCCGGTCTGGTTCCCGACCTGGCCCCTTAACGGTGCTAATAGTGGTGCTGACCATATCCTTTAACTTCGCAGCCTCACCGACTTTTTGGCACGTTTCAACGGTGACCGATCTGCTCAAGGGAGAGTTTGAGCATCTGTCCATCGACGAGACCGGCAGGGTTTCCCTGGCACCAGAAACAAATCTACTTCACGAGTTCTCGGGACCCTTCATCTGGGCCGCCGTTCCCAACAGCAATGACGGATTCTGGGTCGCAACCGGGGACGAAGGTCGCGTTTACCAAGTCAGCACTGACGGTCGTTCAACCATTTTTTTCGACGCCGACGAGACCGAAGTTCACGCCGTGGTCACCCGGCCCAATGGTGGCCTTTTTGTGGGCACTAGTCCCAACGGTAAAGTGTACGAAGTTCAGGTCGACGGCCGTTCGACCGTATTGTTCGACCCAGAGGAGACATACATCTGGTCCATGGTGCTTAGCGCAGACGGCGACCTCTACGTCGCAACCGGCACCAAGGGTATGATTTATCGGGTAGCCAGCGATCGCACGGCGACAGTGTTCTACGACACTAAAACCACTAACGTGCTATCGCTAGCCTTTGATCCCGAAGGGCGTCTACTGGCCGGAACCGACTCGCCAGGCCGACTATTACGCATCGATTCCGACGCGAAGGGTTTTGTTCTTCTTGATTCGGCGTACACGGAACTCCGAGGACTACACGTGGAACCTGATGGCACGGTCTATTTGGCCGGCATCAACGGACAACCGGGCGGAAATGGCGAAACTGCATCGACCCCAGTGCCGCTCTCGCTTCCAAGGGTCGGCACCCCGACCCAGGTGACTGCCTCCGACGGGCAGGTCCTGGCTCGCTCCACCCTACGAAGCCAAGCCACCTCCGGCGCTTCCGGCGCCGTCATTCGGGTCCAACCAGACGGCGTATGGGACGTCATCTGGGAATCATTAAGTGATGTTCCGTACAAGGTCATCGTTGACGGGGAAGGCCGGGTCCTAATTGGAACCGGTCCAGACGGCCGAATCTACCGGTTGTCTGGAAACCCCGCCACAGTCACGCTAGTGACGCGCGTAGAGGCTGGACAGGTAACTACGATGACCTACGCTCCCGACGGTCAGTTCCATTTCGGAACGGCTAATCCGGCAAAACTCTTCACGATGTCCGACTCGCTCGCTCTCGAAGGAACCTACCTCTCAAATGTCCGTGATGCTAAGACGATCGCTGCTTGGGGGACCATTCGCTGGACCGCCGCGGAGCCGGCCGGAAGCCACGTCGAGCTAAACTCCCGAACCGGGAACACCCGTAGTCCCGATGAAATGTGGAGCGATTGGTCGAACAGCTACCGCACTGCGTCCGGTGAGCAAGTTGTAAGTCCAAAGGCCCGATACATCCAGTGGCGTGCCGTCCTTAGACGCAGCAATGCCACCCCAACCCTAACATCCGTAACAACTGCGTATCTACCTCGCAATCTGGCCCCAATTGTCACCTCGATTACCGGTCACCCCGCTGGCACAGTGTTCCAGAAAACATTCTCGAATACGGAGGCCGAGCTCGCAGGCTACGACACTGTATCCAAACGCACTCCGCCGATCGTTCGTCTCGAAGCCGAGGCCACCGCTCAGACGGCACAACCTGGGCACGGTCGCCGAGGCTATCGTAAGGGACTCCAGAGTACCGAATGGACAGCCGAGGACCCCGACGGCGACCGACTGAACTATACAGTCAGTTACCGGCAGGAAGGCGGCAGCGCTTGGGTCGCACTAACCGAGAACCTCACCGACCCAATTTTCGTATGGAACACGGCCTCAGTACCAGACGGCCGCTACCTCATCATGATTGAAGCTTCTGATGCCCCGTCGAACTCGCCCCAGACGACACTCACCGGCTTCCGTGCAAGCACCGCCTTCGTAATCGATAATACACCGCCGTCCATCAACATCGATCCTGCGCAGCCAGGACTATCGGACCCTCCGTTAACATTCACGGCCCAAGATGCGCAGTCGATCATTGAGCATGTGGAGGTCTCGCTTGATGGGGGCCATTGGGAATCCGTTTATCCGATCGATGGAATTGCCGATTCACGACTCGAGCGGTTCTCGGTCCACACACCCGAAGGGAACGCCGTTAGTCAGTTCATGGTGCGCGTCACAGACAGCATGAACAACACGGCAACCTTAACGACCGTTCTGACTAATTCCGTCCGTTAACTAATCCAGCGTCTCCTTCTGACAAGGATTCATGCTCAACGGCCTCTTCGTCACCGTCGTCGTTACCTCAGTCCTTCTAGCAGCTGCCACGGGAAGGATGGAAGCACTCACCCAAGGAGTGATTGATTCGGCTCAGGATGCCGTTCAGCTGGCAATCGGCCTGATTGGTGTGATGGCATTTTTTCTTGGTCTCATGCGAATCGCCGAAGACGGAGGCCTGATGCGTCGCATCGCTAGGGCCCTCGGACCGGTAATGCAACGCCTTTTCCCAGGGGTGCCGGTCGATCATCCAGCAATGAGCGCCATGATTCTGAATATTTCAAGCAACATGCTTGGATTGGGAAACGCTGCAACACCATTCGGCATTCGCGCCATGGAACAACTGGACACTCTTAACGGGCAAAAGGGCACCGCCACAAATGCCATGGTTCTTTTTTTGGCGATCAATACGGCAGGCCTAGCGATTCTGCCATCGGGGGTGATCGGATTGCGGGCTTCGCTCGGTTCTCAAGACGCGGCCGGCATCTTCCTCCCGACCTTGGTCGCTAGCGCATCCGCTACGTTGGTGGGAATTCTGGCCGCAACCCTCCTGTCGAAGCTGCCCCGATACCGCACCACGGAACCCGCAGTTATCGCGCCAGAACCATGCGCCCAGAAGGACATAACCGGCACTACAGAAGAACCGCCGAGGGCCTCTCTGTCACGCCGTTGGATGGTGTGGATCTTTTGGCTAGTGTTTCTATGGCTGCTTGGGCAGGAGCTCATCTTCAACCTAGCGCCCAACAGAATCGACGCGTCTGATTTCCCGACGCTGGTCCGGGGGATGCTGTCCTTCTGGATGCTACCGGCACTTATAGCGGGGTTAACACTGTATGGTTGGCAACAGGGCGTCCGAGTCTACGAATCTCTCGTCGCTGGAGCTAAGCAGGGATTTGACGTTGCGCTGCGAATTATTCCCTATCTCGTTGCGATCTTAGTGGCCGTTGGCATGTTAAGAGCCTCTGGTGGGATTGACTGGTTAGCCATTTTGATTAGCCCGCTTACGAATCTAATAGGAATGCCTGCCGAAGCTCTACCCATGGCCGTACTTCGTCCACTAACAGGCTCCGGCGCCTTCGGCGTTATGGCTGAAGCCATGAACGCCCACGGACCGGACTCCCTGATCGGATACATGGTGAGCACGTTTCAAGGCAGCACCGAAACCACTTTCTATACACTTGCAGTCTATTTCGGCGCCGTCAGCATTGTTAGAACGCGCCATGCCCTTCCGGCCTGCCTGTTAGCCGACATTGCGGGTATCCTCTCCGCCGTTGCGATCGTGAACACTCTTTTCGCATAACCCGGCCCGGTGCATCGCGCCGTTCCACCCACCTAAGCTGGGTTCCTTCACTTCCCTTCACGATCGACGATCCTCGGGCGTAATACCAACCAGCCCTCGAAAGAGGCGTAAATGGTTCGTATACAATGTGAGCATCATGCTGCGCTTTCTTACGGCTGGCGAATCGCACGGCCAGGGACTCGTCGTGATTCTAGAAGGCCTTCCCGCTGGCCTAACGATTGACTTCGATAGCATCACGCACCAACTGCGGCGACGTCAGGGAGGCTACGGTCGTGGCCAACGGATGGCAATCGAATCTGATCGGGCAGAGGTCTTGTCCGGCGTCCGTGACGGCGAAACCATTGGCGGCCCGATCGCCCTTCTGGTCAGGAACAAGGATTGGACTAACTGGAAGGAAACGATGGGGGCTGAAGCGGCGGCTTCCGAATCTGTGCAGGCCAATCGGAAGCCCCGGGTGTCCCGACCTCGACCCGGGCACGCAGACCTTGCGGGTGCCTTAAAGTTTAATCGGATGGACATTCGGGATGTTCTCGAACGGGCTAGCGCCCGAGAAACGGCCGCCCGAGTTGCCGCGGGCGCCATCGCTAGACAGTTCCTTGAGGTGTTCAACATCGAGGTCGCAAGCCACGTTACGGCAATAGGTGGCATAAAGATTTCATTCGAAACCATCTCCTTCGAAGATGTGCGCAACATTCCTGCGGATGCTCCGCTTCGCTGCGTTGATCGGGACATTGAACAGGTTATGGTCAAATGCATCGATTCCGCGCGTGCTGCTGGCGATACGGTTGGTGGTGCGTTTGAGGTGATTCTACGGGGGCTACCGATTGGACTTGGAAACTACGCCCAGTGGGATCGAAAATTAGACGGCCGTCTAGCGCAAGCAATTATGTCAATTCCGGCGATTAAAGCAGTTGGTATCGGAATCGGGTCGGCCGCATCGGGCCTTCCCGGCAGCCAAGTGCACGATGAAATCGTGCTCCGTCCCACCCGCGACGAAACCGACGATTCGCCGATTCCCGTTGCTAGACCAACAAACAATGCCGGCGGGCTGGAAGGCGGTATCACTAACGGTGAGGACCTACGGGTCTCGGGTTATATGAAGCCGATCTCCACGCTAATGAAACCGCTCCGCTCCGTCGACCTGCAGACGATGACCGAGGCACCAGCCACTGTCGAGCGCAGCGATGTCTGTGCGGTTCCTGCGGCCGCCGTCGTCGCCGAGGCAATGGTCTCGCTCATTGTCGCGGACGCCTTCCTAGAGAAATTTGGTGGTGATTCCGTTGGCGAAATCAGCCGCCATGTGATCGCCTCCAAAGAGCTTCGTCAATCTCGTTTCCCTGGAACCGCCAAGACCGAAGCAACCTAATCCACTAACTCCAGGGGGTTGCCATGATTCGCCCGATTCTTAAGTGCGGCGACCCCGCACTTCATCGGCCAGCTACCATCGTTGAGTCTGGCCCAAACGACATCCAAACGCTTATCGACGACATGATTGAAACCATGTACGCAGCTTCAGGAATCGGCCTGGCAGCGCCACAGGTCGGTATCAGTCTGCGGGTCTTCGTCGTCGACATTTCATTCGGCCAATCCCCGACGGATTTGATCGTCATGATTAATCCAAGCTTCGAATTACAGCACGACACTCAAATGGAAGAGGAGGGCTGCCTAAGCCTGCCAGGATTCAGCGCGAGAGTGACCCGACCTAGTCATGTCGTCGTTGAAGGCCTCGACCGTAACAGGCAGCCACAACAAGTCGAGGGTCGAGACCTCTTGGCCCGTGCGATGCAACATGAAATAGACCACCTTGACGGTACCCTGTTCATCGATCGATTGCGAGGAATCAAACGAGACCTCATCGTGCGACGCATTAGTAAACTGCGCAGAAAGGGCCAGTGGTGAAGATCGCGTTTTTTGGCACACCCGCTTTCGCCATTCCGTCCCTCTCGAAACTTATTGCGTCGTCCCATCGAGTCGTCGCGGTCGTTACACAACCGGATCGGCCTCGGGGTAGGAGTCAACAGCGGGCACCATCAGACGTCAAGACGGTCGCTGTCACACACCACGTCCCGGTACTTACGCCAGAGCGCTTGGACGACTCCGAGTTTCTGAAAGCGCTACAGAGACTCAAACCAGATCTTGGCGTCGTCGCGGCATACGGACGGCTCCTTCCGGCCGAGGTCCTAACACTTCCCGCGCACGGACTCGTCAACTTGCATGCGTCGCTTTTGCCAGCCTATCGCGGCGCGTCCCCCATCCAACACGCCATCCTTAATGGAAATGAACTTACGGGCATTACGCTGATGCGGGTCGTGAACGAGCTCGATGCTGGGCCAATTCTCGCCCAGGCGCAGCACCCAATTGGGCCAACCGATACAACCGTGGACCTCGAGCGGGCCCTCGCGCACCTCGGGGCGTCACTGCTTCTCCGACACGTCGAGCCGCTCATAGCCGGACGACTGACTGGGAAGCCACAAGACGACGCAGCCGCGACCTACGCTCCCCGTCTAACGAAGGCTAACGGACAAATCGACTGGCACATGAGGGCAGGGAGCATCCATAATCAAGTTCGAGCAATGCACCCATGGCCCCGCACATTCACGTATCTCGAACGAGATGCGGCCGAGCGGTCAGGGGCTCACGAGGATACCCAGGGGGACCGCTATACGATTCACCGCACGGCCGTTCACGTGCCGGGTTCCCAAGAATCAGTCCATGTGTTTAGTGAACCAGGCCGGATTCATGAAGCACGCGGCGACCTACTAACCGTAGTGGCCGGAGGGTGCACGGCTCTCGACATCCTTGAACTTCAAGCAAGTGGTCGCCCTGTGATGCAGACCCGCGCTTTCTTAGCCGGCCATGGCATCAAACCTGGAATGTCCTTTACCTCACGGACGTCTCCATGATCGCCCCGGCCAGGATTGCGGCGTTTCGCGCGCTCCGCGCGGTCACGGATCATTCCACTGACCTGCCTGACGCATTGCACCGTGTCCGTTCAGGCCTGCCGGGCCGGCAAGATCGTGCCCTCGTTAACGAGATCGTAACAGGGACTCTTCGATGGCGTGCAGCACTTGACCACCTAATCGTTCACTTCACCGACCGTCCGCTATCTAGACTCGACCCGGTCGTGCGCGACGTGCTCCGAATGAGCACCTATCAGCTACTCCACCTCGACCGGGTTCCCCACTTTGCCGTAGTCCACGACGCAGTCGACATCACGCGGACAGCCGGCCGCCGCCATTCAGCCGGCCTGACCAACGCTGCACTTCGAGCTCTGCTGCGTTCCCAGCCTAACCTCCCGCTGCCCGGACCACCGCCGCCAATCGAGGTCGCGGCTGCGTCTGAACGAGATTTTTCGACCTGGCCAAAGAAGCTCCAGTTTGACGCGATGCGCTTTCTGAGCATTACCCAATCCCACCCCAAATGGCTCGTGGAGCGCTGGCTGCACCGCTACGGCTATTCGGCGACACTTGCATGGACCGATTTCAACAATACACCTGCTCGGCTGACGCTCCGGGTGAACACCCTGCGCACCAGCCGCGAGGAATTGTCCGCCCAGTTCCGCGATCGCGGTGTAATGGTTGAGTCCGCCCGGTACGCTCGTGACGGGTTGACCGTTACCGCTGGAAATCAGTTCCTGCCAGACCTAAACGCCAGCGATTCCTTCCTAGTGCAAGACGAGGCCTCTCAGCTCGTTTCTCAACTCGTTCAAGCGGAGCCCGGACAACGTGTTCTTGATGCATGCGCAGCGCCGGGTGGCAAGACAGTGGCCTTGGCTGCTGACATGGCGAATACTGGCCTTCTCATCGCAGCAGATTCGAAACACAGGAGGCTTTCTGTGCTAGCAAAAACCGTCTCACGAGCCCGCGCCCGGGTTGTTAGGCTGGTAGCGCACGACCTCCTCCTCGGCACACCATTCGGGGCAATTTTTGACCGAACTCTTGTCGATGCGCCCTGCACCGGCCTCGGAACCGTTCGACGGGATCCTGATATCCGATGGCGGCGTCGACCAGACGACCTTCAGCGTTTGGCGAACCGACAGCTCAAGATGCTCCGCTCAGCCGCCCGCTCCGTGCGACGGGGGGGGCGACTCGTTTACGCCACATGTTCCAGTGAACCCGAAGAGAATGAACGGGTGGTAGAGGCCTTTCTAGAAAATGAATCCGCTTTTCGCGCGGAAGACCTTCGGGAAACAGGTGACAACTCAAATCTTCGCTCAATCGTTAATCCAGCGGGTTATCTCCGCAGTTATCCCCATGCGCATGGCCTCGACGCTTTTTTCACTGCCGCTTTCATTCGCCGCTAGTCCCCTACACCTTGGGACAAGCAGTAACTTGTGCTACCTTTGATTATTCGATGGCCCTAACCAATCGCGTGTGGGGCGTCGGGAAAGTCCTGTTGCTGGCCGGCGCGTTAACTGCGACGTTCCTTCTTTTCGCAGCCGCCGGCATGCGCGTTGCTCTCCGCGCCCGGGAAGTGACGGTCCCCGATTTATCCGGTCAAACGGTTGAGGCTGCAAGAGCGACCCTGGGCGACCTCGGTTTACTATTGCGTGTCGAGCCGGGTCGCCGATTAGACCCTTCAATTGCGTCCGATAGCGTCATGATGCAGGACCCACCAGCCGGATTAACCGCCCGTAGGCAGCGTACCGTTAAGGCCTGGCTCAGCGCCGGCTCTCGACCTAGTCGAATTCCGAGTTTCGTCGGCCAATCCGAGCGCAGCGCTCAGTTTCAAATACAGGAAGATCTCCTAGACCTTCTGGGTGTGGCCGAAATTCGATCGGCACGCTATCCGAGCGATACGGTGGTCGCCCAAGAACCGCCGCCCGCAACTCAAGGCACCGAGGTGTCACTCCTTCTGAACCGAGGCGAGCGGACTGCCACCTATGTTATGCCCGATTTAATTGGATCTGAGGGCAGTGCAACTGCGGACATTCTGCGGAGTCAGGGTTTTCGTATAACGGTCGTCGGCGACCGCCTTTATGCCAATGTGCCGCCGGGTATCGTGTTACGACAGTATCCGCAGGCTGGGTTCCAAATTTCCCCAGGGGAACCAATTTCTCTCGAGGTGACCCGTTGAGCGTTCTAATTGCCCCCTCGATCCTCTCAGCCGACTTCGCGGCCCTCGGCCAAGCCGTTCGGGCTACCGAACGCGGTGGCGCTGACGCCATCCACATTGACGTGATGGATGGTCACTTTGTGCCCAACTTGACTGTGGGCCCCCCCGTAGTCCAGGCCATCAAGCGAGTCGCAAAGGTTCCGTTAGATGTGCATCTTATGATCGAGGAACCCGACAACTATCTGAGTGCTTTCGCACAGGCTGGAGCCGACGCCCTGTCTGTCCATGTAGAAGTCCTATCCAAGCTGCAACCTACCATCAACGCTATTAAGGAGCTCGGTGTTCGGGCCGGTATCGCGCTCAATCCATCAACGCCGGTCACAGCCATTGAGGTGGTCGCCAGAGAGGTCGATCTTGTCTTGGTGATGTCTGTAAACCCAGGATTCGGTGGGCAAGCGTTCATCCCGCAAAGCCTTAACAAGGTCCGGGCGACACGCGCCTTGCTCGACCAAGTGGGTAATCCTGCTCCAATTACCGTCGATGGTGGCGTCAACCTTGGTAACGCCGCTGCCCTTGTTGAGGCCGGAGCAAGTGTCCTGGTGGCAGGCTCGGCAATCTTCGGCCAAGACGATCCTACCGAAGCCACGCGCGCGCTGCGGAACGCCAGCCAAGCCAGTAGCGCCCGGGAGTCGGCGTAACGTGCGAGCCTCCACTTCGAGCGTGAGGGTTCGCTACGCTGAAACCGATAAGATGGGCGTCGTGTATTACGCTAACTATCTCGTCTGGTTTGAAATCGGCAGAACTGACCTGCTCCGAACACTCGGCTGCACCTACCAGGAAATGGAAGCAGCCGGATTGTCATTAGCTGTAATTCAAGTGGACTGCGAATATCGTCAACCCGCTCGATACGATGACGAGCTCAAAGTCACCACGGGTGCAAAATTACTCTCGCCCGCCCGCATCGCGTTTGATTATGACATTCGGTTGCCCGATGGCACCGTGAGCGCAGTTGGCCGGACCGTGCACGCCGCAATTAATCGGAAGGGCCGGGCTTGCCGGCTTCCGGCGTCTGTCTTGGCGGTGCTCGCATGAATGCTCTAGTCACAGGCGTCGCTGGGTTTATCGGGTCACATCTAGCGGAAGCCTTAATCGGAGACGGCCACAAGGTTATCGGCGTCGATTGTTTTACCGACTATTACGAACGCTCAAGAAAAGAAGCAAACCTTTCATCGCTGATGGGTCACTCTAGCTTTAAATTCACCGAAATCGACTTAATGGAAACCGATCTTGCGACCCTCGTGGCGGGGGTGACCCATGTGTTTCATCTTGCCGCTCAACCGGGAGTCCGTCACAGTTGGAAGCGCGGGTTCCGGGCATATACCGCGCGCAATCTTGACGCAACCCAAGGTCTCCTTGAGGCGTGCGCCGAGCAACCCGTTGAGCGCTTCATCTATGCCTCAAGTTCATCGGTCTATGGCGATCATGCGGCGCTGCCTATGCGGGAAGACGCGTCGCCCCTCCCGGTTTCTCCCTACGGGGTCACGAAGCTTGCAGCCGAACTACTTTGCCGCCTTTATCATGAGACTAGTGGCGTGCCCGTAGTGGTCCTTCGGTATTTCACCGTCTACGGGCCTCGACAAAGACCTGACATGGCATTCCACCGCTTCCTCCTAGCAGCCATACGAGGCAAACCCATCTACGTCTACGGTGATGGGCGACAAACACGGGACTTCACGTTCGTCTCTGATACCGTGACCGCTACCGTAGCAGCAGGAACTCACGGGACTGTTGGCCGCATTTACAATGTTGGTGGTGGCTCGCAGGTTTCAGTGAGTGACGCCCTTGAAATCGTCGCCGCCTGCGCCGGTCGTCCCCTCGACATCCAACGTAAACCCTGTCAACGTGGGGACATGCGGGACACGTATGCCGACACGTCTTTGGCTCAAAGAGACCTCGGCTTCACTCCGACCATCAGCTTAACGGAAGGGCTCCGGGCTGAACACGAGTGGCTTTCCCAACTCTCGACGGTGAACCCATGATTCTGAGCGGTGTTGACCAACGAAAGGCGCGCAGCGCCTTGGCCCTGCTCTCGATCCTCCTCACAAGCTGTGCCAGCTTCAGCGTTCCGGACTGGGCGGCGGTGCCCCCAGGAACCCCAGAACCAGATCTGTATCTGTTCGAACGCGGCACAACTCTCCTTAACGAAGAGGAGTGGGTTGGTGCGCGGACCGTATTTGGAAGGCTGGTCGATGCCTATCCCCAGAGCCCCTACCGCTTCGACGCCAAACTTGCGATGGGTGACACCTTGCTTGCCCAGGGCGACATTGGCTCGCTAATCCAGGCGGTCAACGAATACGACGAGTTTCTCCGGTTTTATCCAACCCATCCACGGGCCGCCTACGCGCAGTTT
>DBHR01000109.1 GCA_002296225.1 Acidobacteria bacterium UBA823
GGACATCCGCCGTGCCCTAGCGCACTTCGGCCGTGGCCCATTTTTCCGACATTTTGCGCGCGGCGACGACGACGACGAGATCGTCGAAGAAATCGTGGTCGCCGCGGGGCACTTGGCGGCGCAAGGTGTTGGCGCTCTTGTCGTGCTCGAGCGTGCCATCGGGTTGCGGGGTCATGTTGAGAGCGGTATCCGGCTCGACGCGGCGCTGACCTATGATCTTCTCATCAGTATCTTTCAGTCCACGTCGCCACTTCATGACGGGGCTGTGATCGTTCAGGACGACCGTGTCGCTGCGGCGGCCTGTTTTCTGCCACTCACGGTCAACCCGCGGCTCGGTCGGGACCTAGGCACTCGGCATCGGGCCGCTATCGGCGTATCTGAAGAGACGGATGCCGTTGCGGTTGTTGTATCAGAGGAAACGGGACAGATTTCCCTCGCGCTGGGGGGTCGGATCGAACGGAATCTTGAACCCGACGAACTACGGACACGGTTGCGTGGCCTCGTGGTGCGTTCGCAGAGCACGCTGGAGTCGGTCGAGGCTCTACGATGAGGGTGAAACTGTTCCGTTATTTCGGCTTGAAACTTCTGTCTTTGGGCTTGGCGATTTTGCTCTGGTTCGCCGTGGCGGGCGAGCCATTCGTCGAACGCGGATTGCAGGCATCGCTGGAGTTTCAGAACGTTCCTGAGGGCTTCGCGCTGGTCGGGGCGGTGCCGAGCACGGTCGAGGTTCGGGTGCGCGGGTCGTCAGCGCTGCTCGGCGGTCTGGATTCGAGCGACGTGGTCGCCGTGGTAGACCTGGGTTCTGCACGGTCGGGACGCCGGCTGTTTCACCTCTCGCTGGCCGACGTGCGTGCCCCGTTCGGGGTGGAGGTGGCGCAAGTGTTGCCGTCAACGATTCCCCTGGTACTCGATCGAGCGGGTCGGCGCTTCGTTCCGATTGTGCCGGTGGTCGAGGGAAAACCCGCGCCAGGCTATGTCGTCGGCCAGATCTCCGTCTTCCCCGCGAATGTGGAAGTTGTGGGGCCGATGAGTCGGCTGGACGAACTGGAGGAAGTCATTACTGAGCCCGTGCCGATCACTGATGCGACTGAGACCGTCGAGACTCTCGTCGGCGTCGGTGTGTCGGATGATGTGTTGCGCCTGCCGGAGGCGAGTACGGCCGTGGTGACCGTCGTCATCGAAACGGCAGACTTGCAGCAGGTGAGCCGCCGGGTGGTGGTACGTTTTAAGAATCTGATACCGGCGAGGCGAGTTAGCCCAGGCGACCCGATGGTAACTGTGCGTGCGCGAGGACCCCGAAAGGCGCTTGATGGATTTCGCGGTGATCTCATCGACGCTTGGGTCGATCTTGCTGGACTTGGTCCGGGTGGGTACACTGTGCCGGTTCAAGTCGAGCTCGGGCCTGAGCTCGTCCTGGACGGCGTCGAGCCCGCCGCGATTGAGATTGTGATACGTTGAACCGGTCGGATTGCTTCCCGTAGTGCCCCGTTTTATGACTAAGCGTTTGTTCGGCACCGATGGCATTCGTGGTGCTGCTGGAGTGTGGCCGCTGGATGTGTCGACAGTTACCCGTATTGGGGCGGCCCTGGTGCGATCTCCGGAGCCGGGTCATCGGATACGCTCCGTGGTCGTCGGGCGCGACACGCGCGAGTCCAGCGAATGGATCGAGCATGCGCTGGCCGCTGGCGCGGCCGCCGAGGGAGCCCAGGTCACGAGCATCGGTGTTGCGCCGACGCCGGTGGTGGCGTTTCTGACGGCTTCAGACGGGTTTGACGCAGGGGTTGCGATCTCGGCTTCTCACAATGCGTTTGAGGACAACGGGATCAAGCTATTCTGCACGGACGGCCTCAAGCTCGACGAGCGGGGGGAAGCGGCCCTGACCGAAGTCGTCTTCGATACTGCCTGGACCACGCCGACGGGAGGGTCCGGCGCCGACGTCGCGCCGGAACTCCTGGATGGATATCTCCAGTATGTCCGCTCAATTTTGCCCGAGCCGACGGCGCTTGGGCCGATGCGCTTGGCCGTCGACTGCGCCAACGGCGCGACTGCGGTCGTAGCGCCACGCCTGTTTGACGATCTCGGCTTCGAAACCATCATGACTGGCTGCAAGCCGGATGGACGTAATATTAATGATGGATGTGGATCAACCCATCCCGAACGCTTAGCCCAGCTCGTCGATAGACGAGAGTGCCGCATGGGCGTCGCCTTTGACGGCGACGGCGATCGCGCCATCTTTGTCGACGGTCACGGGCGCGTGGTCGATGGTGACCAGGTTTTATTCGTGTGCGCCAAGCATCTACAGCGCGGGGGCCGACTGCGGGGTGGCGCGGTCGTCGCGACTGACATGAGCAATATTGGCTTAAAAATGGGTTTGCAGAAGTTGGGGATCGAACTCATTCGCTGTGCGGTTGGTGACAAGTACGTCATGGAGACTTTGGCGGACCGTCAGTTAGCACTCGGCGGGGAGCAATCAGGTCACGTCATTTTTCCGGATGTCCTCACTACTGGGGACGGACTCGTGACGACACTAATGGTCCTGCAGGCGATGGCGGCTACCGGACGCGAGCTCGGTGATTTGGCGGGGGAGTTGACGATGTATCCGCAGGTCACCGTAAACGTTCCTGTGCGCAAGACAACGAGCCTGGAGAACGTTCCGGACGTGTCGGCAGTCATCGCGGAGGTGGAACGACGCCTCGTCGGGCAGGAGGGGCAGCTCTTGGTACGATATTCTGGCACCGAACCACTTCTGAGAATCACACTTCAGGGTAGCGACCAGGGTGACATTGAACGCTGGGCCGAGGAAATTGCTGAGGTCGTACGAAGGCGACTAGGGTAAGGTTCCCGGGTCTCTCTGCAGTATGATTGGCTCGGGTCGTAGTTTACTGCAGCCCGACGATCGAACGATTGATGAAACGTGAAGGGATCGTCTTACTAGCATCGGGTAGCCTGTTCGGGTTGATCGCTGGCTGGGTGCTAGGCAGCCAGCCCTCGGGTGGGTCCGCGCCGCCACGGGCGGTAGTTGCGCAGCCAGAAAACGCAGGATCCGTCGACGGGGCGACGCCGCCTCCGCTAGACGAAACACGGGTTCAGGACCTTATCGCAGCGGCGAACGGGGATCCTTCGGATGCCTTGGCCCGGACAACGCTCGGCAATCTGTACTTCGACGCAGAACGCTTTCGGGAGGCCATTACGTGGTATGAGGCGTCGTTGGTGCTTGACCCGCAGAATGTGAACGCCAGCACGGATCTGGGCGTGAGCTATTACTACACGAACCAGCCTGATCGCGCGCTTGCACAGTTCGCGCATTCGCTCGGGGTCGAACCTGAGCACGTTAAGACGATGCTGAACATCGGCGTTGTGCGCGCCTTTGGCATGCAGGATCTCGCGGGCGCGGCAGAGGTGTGGGAGCGTGTGATCGCGATTGCGCCAGAGAGCCCGGAGGGTTTGGCGGCTCAGCAGGCGTTGGAGAGGCTCCGGTCGGCCCATGCCGCCGACGTGGATACGACCGGGGCGTAACGGCGGCACACGACCAGTGGTGCTCGGACATCTGCGACACCGATGTGGATTGGCTGGTTTCTTCGCATTCTACTGGTCATCGTCGGCGTGCGGGCTATCTGGAAGTTTCTGGCCGGCATCTTCAAGGGTGTCCGTGGGCCGGGGCGGGTAGCGCCCCAGAGTGTGCCGCTCGTCCGTGACCCGGTGTGCGGGACCTACGTTGTCCGCTCGCGAGCGGTCGTGTTGAGACAAGGTAAGCAGATTGAGTATTTTTGTTCTGAAACGTGCCGGCGTCGCTTCGGACGTTAGATCGCTCGCAGCGGGCGTCGAGCGCCGATCGTGCGTATTCGAGACCTAGCCATGACGAGTCAACCAGAAGAGCGAATCCGGGCCGAGATCGTTGAGGTTGGGCGGAGGCTCCACGAACGCGGTTACGTTGCCTCCAATGACGGCAACATCAGCGTGCGGCTCGACGACAATCGGGTCCTGACAACGCCGACCGGCGTGTCGAAGGGGTTTATGACGCCGGACATGATGGTTACGACCGACATGCAGGGTGTCAAGCTTACCGGCGACCGAAAGGCTTCATCAGAGCTACTTATGCACTTGGCGGTCTACGAGCATCGCCCCGAGATCAAGGCCATCGTGCACGCCCATCCACCGGCGGCCACCGGCTTCGCGGTCGCCGGGATTCCGCTCGACCGGGCCGTGTTGGCCGAGGTTATCGTGACGCTTGGTAGCATTCCGATTGCGGAGTATGGGACGCCATCGACATCCGAGCTCGCCGATGCCGTGCGCAAGTACATCTCGGCACACGACGGCCTGCTGTTGGCGAACCACGGTGCCCTGACCATCGCTCCAGAGTTGTTCGCTGCGTATTACCGGATGGAGACGATCGAGCATTTTGCGCGAATTAGCATCGTGGCCCGCCTGTTGGGCCGTGAGCGGGTCTTGTCACGCGAGGAAGTGGTCCGGTTGGAGAATCTGCGCGGCAGCTACGGCGTCGGCCCGTCTGCTCCGATCTGCGCGGAAGAGGAGGTGCAGGGCGACGACATTACTTGTCAGACCATCCAGGCACCGTCATCTCCGGACGAGCGCCTCGTGGACGATCGGGTCACAAGACGAACAATCGACCCGGTAGGCAAAGACGGCGAAATTCAACTAACATACGGCGAGTTGACGGCGCTCATCGAGGACGCGGTCAAAGCCTTGAAGTAGAGTGGTTCGCCGCGCGCTCCAGTGCCTTGAGCGAGGACGTGCGCCGGCACGGGGGAGAAGAGAATGGGCGAAGCACTGGGGATGGTTGAGACCAAGGGCCTGGTGGCGATGATCGAAGCCGCCGACGCCATGGTGAAGGCGGCGAAGGTGACGCTGGTCGGTTGGGAGAAGATCGGTGCTGGGTACGTAACCGCTCTTGTTCGCGGTGACGTAGCCGCCGTCAAAGCGGCGACGGACGCGGGTGCCGCGGCCGCACGACGGGTCGGAGAACTCGTCTCGGTTCACGTCATCCCGAGGCCTCATTCAAACCTCGAAGGTTCGCTGCCAATTGGGAAGTCGGGCGGCAAGTGATCGCTGACGCGAACCGTGAGACCCGGGTCGACGCGTTCGCGATAGGTCGGATAAACGTTCCATGATTCTTGCCAAGATCGTCGGGACGGTCGTCGCCACGCGGAAAGACGAGCGTCTCGTAAGCAGTAAGTTACTCCTCGCGAGACCTATCGACCCAGGTGGTACCGAAATCGGCGGGTATCTCGTAGCGATTGACACTGTTGATGCCGGCGAGGGCGAGACTGTGCTAATTGTTAGTGGTAGTTCAGCACGCATGGCGGACGGGCTGAAGGACTGCCCGGTTGACGCGGCGATCGTCGGGATCGTCGATATAGTCGAGGTCAAGAAGTAGGACGGATAACGGCTGATGCAGCTTGCTAAGGTGGTTGGCAACGTTGTCGCCACGTGTAAGGACCCAAACCTTATTGGTCAGAAGCTGCTGCTGGTGCAGCCGCTCGATCCGGACCGGAAATCGGTCGGGCGCATACTGGTGGCGGTCGACTCTGTTGGCGCGGGCCCGGGCGAAGAGGTCTTCGTCGTCCGCGGCCGCGAGGCCTCGTTTCCGTTCCTACCAGACCAGGTGCCGACCGACCTCAACATCGTTGGCATCGTGGATCATTGGACCACGTCGAGCAACGCCAGACGCTGACCTCCGCGGTTATTCGATTTTCTATGCAGTTGGCCCGAGTGATCGGCACGGTGGTTTCCACACAGAAGCACGAGACGCTGACCGGTGCGAAGCTGCTGCTGGTGCAGCCGCTAACGCTCGGCAACAAGCCAGCCGGTCTCTGCGTTTTAGCTGTAGATTCGGTCGGTGCTGGCGTCGGCGAGAAGGTATTGATTGTGCTCGAAGGTCGCGCTGCAGGCCAGGCCTTACGGAAGCGCCTGGCACCGGTCGACGTGGCCATCGTCGGTATCGTCGATAATCTCGATCTCCCGTAGGGCGTCAGGAGTTGAGCGATGTCCGATCCCTTGACGCGCGACCAGATTCGCGACCGGGTACAGCTCGCTATCGAGCGCCGCCTCGGCGTCCGGGCATTCGCCGAGACATCGGGCCCGCCGCCGGTACATTCGAGCCATGAGCGCTTTCGTTTGTCCGAGGATGCTGAGGCTTCCCGCGCCTGCCTGATCGAACCGGCCGTTAACTGTATCGGCTGCGGCTACTGCCGGTCTTACGGACACTAGTGCCGCGTTGGCGGTGCCGTTCCCACGATGCCACCTTCGATACTTGTCACGACTCGCATCCCATCCTCGGTACTTGCGCGGCTTGAGTTGGTCGGCCAGGTCGACCTAGCGACGGACGGTCTGACCCCCGCCACGTTGCGTGAGCGCTTGTCGGGAAAGCGTGCGCTCGTGTGCGTGATGACCGATTGCATTGATGCTACGGCACTGGATGCCGGCCCCGAGCTTGAGATTGTCGCGAACATCGCCGTCGGCTACGACAATATCGACGTGGCGGCGGCATCGAGTCGCGGGGTATTTGTCACGAACACGCCAGGAGTGCTGACGGATGCCGTGGCAGAACTGACGTGGGGGTTGATCTTGTCGGTGACACGCCGGACGGCAGAAGGGGACCGGCTGATCAGGCGGGACGTTTGGAAGGGCTGGGCGCTTGATTTCATGCTGGGCATGGAGCTCAGTGGTAAACAGTTGGGGATCGTCGGCGCCGGCCGAATCGGTCGCGCCGTGGCGGCGCGGGCATCGGCGTTTGGCATGGAGGTCGTTTTTGCGAGTCGGTCACGGGAGCGTGATACGGCGCCCGGCGAAATCCGGATGCCACTTGATCAACTCCTCGTTACTTCGGACGTTGTGTCACTGCACGTTCCGCTGACGTCGGAGACTCGACACTTGATTGATCGCCGCGCGCTGGCACGTATGAAGCGCTCCGCCTATCTGATTAATACAGCTCGCGGACCGGTCGTTGACGAGACGGCGCTTGACTGGGCGCTTGAAGAACGCCTCATCGCGGGCGCTGCGCTCGACGTCTTCGAACGGGAACCCGAGGTGCATCCGGGACTGTTGCAGCGTCCGAACGTCGTCCTAGTGCCTCATCTAGGCAGTGCGACTCACGAAACACGGACAGCGATGGCAGATTTGGCTGCGCGTAACGTTGAAGTTGTCCTCGCCGGTCAACCGCCACTGACGCCGGTCACTCAGGCGAGCATTCGGTCGTGAGCGAGCGTCACCGGCCATCTCGAGCAACGCTGCGCCGTCCGTCAAGTATCGCGTCCGTACTCCGGCGGTTGGGTCGCGCGGTCGAACAGTTCGAGATTCCGGCAATGGAGAAAATTGCCGACGGTCATGCGGTCGACCCATTCCGTGTACTCGTTGGGACGATGCTATCGGCCCAAACGAAGGACGCTGTTACGCTCGCCGCATCGACCCGTCTATTCGAAGTGGCGTCAAGCCCTAGTGCGTTGGCCCAATTGTCCGTCCGCCGGATCGAACGGCTGATCTATCCGGTGAGCTTCTATCGCCACAAGGCCAAGCACGTCAGGACCACGAGCCGTTTGCTCTTGTCGGACCACGGCGGCAAGGTGCCGACGACTATGGCGGAGTTGCTCACACTGCCTGGGGTCGGGCGAAAAACTGCAAATCTGGTGTTGATCCTGGCCCACCAGAGTGCCAGCAACATCTGTGTGGATACCCACGTCCATCGGATTTCCAATCGGCTTGGCTGGGTCCGTACGAAGACGCCAGACCAGACCGAGGATGCACTGTACGATGTCGTGCCTCGCCGATGGTGGCCGCACGTCAACCGATTCTTGGTCACGTGGGGACAGAACGTGTGTAAGCCCGTTTATCCGGTGTGTGGGCGATGTGCCATCGAAAACGCGTGCCCGCGCCTCGGGGTGACACGGGTCGGGCGTTGAACGGGCCTCAGTTGTCAAGTCGTTCCGACTAAATCCAGCCGGACGTGCCGAGACCGGTCCCCGCGTGGTCCGCTTAGCGCGCCCCCTTCACGAGATCAACGAAGCGCGTTTTGTCAAACCCGAAGACGACGCGGTGGCCGGCGACCAGCACCGGCCGGCGGATGAGCTTCGGATTGTCAGTCATCAAGGCGAGCGCTTCGCGTTTTGAGCGTGGAAGGGCGCGGCGTCTAAACACGGGGCTACGCCGGCTAACGAAATCGAGGAAGTCTGTGTGGTGCACGTGCTGTTTGAGGAACGCCGGGGACGGCGGCGTGCGCTCGATGTCATGGGCATCGACGGTAGCGCCAAGCTGCTCCAGAAAACTTCTGGCGTTGCGACAAGTCGTTCATCCGGGCTTCCAGTACATCGTGACGTGGGGCATCGCACCTCCTGCTCTGCGCCATTGTACGAATCCAGTGCAGGGTTTCAACTTACAATGGCCAGAACCGCCGGATCTGGATCGGATTTAGGTCCGCGGTGAGGTTCGACGGATCGTGCTGACTGTCAACGAGATTTTCCATTCGATTCAGGGGGAATCGACACATGCGGGTAGGCCCTGCGTGTTCGTCCGCCTGACCGGGTGCGACCTGCGCTGCACCTGGTGCGATACTGCCTACGCCTTTCACGAGGGCCGGAAGATGTCGGTCGGCGACGTCGTGTCGGCCATCGAGCCGTATCCGACCCGCCTCGTGGAGCTTACGGGGGGCGAGCCGCTGTTGCAGGATGACGTCTACGCACTGATCGACCGTTTGCTCGGCACGGGGTGGGAGGTGTTGGTCGAAACCGCGGGCCACGTTCCGCTGGACCGTGTGTCGTCGGCTGTTGTTAAGGTTATGGACGTGAAATGCCCCGGTAGCGGCGAGGCCGAACAACACGACTGGAACAATCTGCAGTGGCTGACCGAGCGCGACCAGGTGAAGTTTGTCGTCCGGGATCGGGCGGATTACGAGTTCGCGCGCGACGCTATTGTTGCTCGGAAACTAGTGGACCGCTGTGCTGCCGTGCTGATGTCCCCAGTGCACGGAGTGCTAGCGCCTGAGGTAATTTCCCGGTGGGTGCTGGCCGACGGCCTCGAGGTGCGTGTCCAACTGCAAGTCCACAAATATATTTGGGGTGCTGATGCCCGCGGGGTCTGAGAAAGCACAATGAAGGCTGTCGTATTGTTGAGCGGGGGGTTGGATTCCTACACGGCGGCGGCGATCACCCAGCGGCAGGGGTTCGAATTGCACGCGCTTACCGTTCGATATGGGCAGCAACACGAACAAGAACTAGTGGCCGCGCGGACGGTCGCGCGGTCCCTCCACGTGGTCCAGCACCGCGAGTTCCCCGTCGACCTGGCGGCGTTTGGGGGCTCATCGCTGACCGGCGACGGTCCGATTCCGAAGCTGGGGATGGCGGTGACATCCAGTAATCAAGTTACATCGGGCATTCCGTCAACCTACGTGCCTGCCAGAAACACCGTGCTTCTCTCGCTGGCCTTAGCGTGGGCCGAGGGATTGGGCGCTCGCGATTTGGTCATTGGCGTCAATGCGATCGACTATTCTGGTTACCCGGATTGCCGGCCCGCTTTCATCGAGGCCTTCGAGCAATTAACGGCCGTGGCCACGAAGGCCGGTGTTGAGGGCGGGCCGTTCACTGTGCATGCACCACTCATCCACCTATCGAAAGCTGACATCATCCGTCAGGGGATTGCGCTGAATCTGAATTACGGTCTAACGCATAGCTGCTACGACCCAAAACCCGACGGTCGGCCGTGCGAAGCCTGCGACAGTTGCTGCCTGCGCGCCCGAGGTTTTCAGGAGGTCGGCGTGCTCGATCCAGCCTTGGCCCAAAGTGCACGTTCATGACCGAGCGGATCTATTACACCGATTCCATTCGGACTGACTTTGAGGCGCTGGTGGTTGGTGTCGAACCCAGTGGGTCGCGGACAATCGTCGAACTCGACCGAACGGCGTTCTATCCGACCTCAGGCGGTCAACCCCACGATACAGGGACGCTAGGCGGTGCGCGTGTCGTCGACGTACGGGAGCTTGATGCGGTCAGGATCGGTCACGTCATCGACGGCAGGCTGTCAATGCATCAGGTTGTGACCGGTGCGGTCGATTGGCCCAGACGGTTCGACCATATGCAACAGCACTCGGGCCAACATGTTCTATCGGCTGCGTTCGAACGTCGCCACGACGCCCGCACAGTCGGATTTCATTTAGGCCAGGTGTCATCGACCATTGACCTCGATCGCGATTTACCGGTCGAGGTGGTGGCACAGGTTGAGCTTGATGCCAACGAATTAGTGTGGCGGAATCGTCTAGTGCGCACCCGGTTCGCCACTGCTGAAGAAGCGGCTGCCCTGCCGTTGCGTAAGGAGCCGCTCAGGCCAGGCACCTTGCGACTCATCGAAATCGATGAGGCGGACCTCTCAGCGTGTGGTGGCACCCACGTGGATCGTACCGGCACCATCGGACTAATCGCCGTCACGGCGACCGAACGGTTCAAAGGCGGGCTTAGGGTTTCGTTTCTATGCGGCCGGAGGGTGCTTGAAGGGTTTCGGGTCCGGAAGGTGACACTGGCTGCTAGCGCTCGGCTCTTGTCTGTAGGCGAGTCGGATTTGCCCGATCAGATCGCTCGACTCCAAGGCGACGCGAAGGATTGGCAACGTGCGCTCCGCTTGGCGCAAGCGCGTCTCAGGGTGTATGAGGCCACCGCGCTGGCGGCCAACGCTGAAACGATGGGTTCTTGGTCGTCGATCGTCGCGGCTGTGGAGGTGTTGGAGCCAGGCGCGCTCAAGATGCTGGTTGCTACGTTGATCGCGGAGCCGGGTCGTGTGGCAGTTCTGTTCTCGTCGGAGACGCCGGCGCTAGTCGTTGTGGCCCGTTCGGCCGACGTGGGCCTTGATGCACGAACCGTCCTCGGTCGACTGACCGAGCGATTCGGCGGTCGGGGGGGAGGAAAATCCGACTTGGCGCAGGGCGGCGGCCTCACAGGTGCGTCGGCCGAACTGCAGGACGCGGCGCGAACCATCTTGGAGGAGTGCTGATGCGCTAGCCCGGCTGCGGCACGGGCATGTTTTCGTCGAGAATGCCGAGTGTCGCCGCAATGGCCAGGGCGTTTTCGAAGCCAGTTGCCTTGATGGCCGCTGCGCCTGCATCTGCTTCGGTCAGTGCGTAGACCACGTCGCCGTCTCGGCCGAAGACGACGCGTTCCTGCCGCTCTCCGCTGAACACGGTCACCGTTGCGATGGGCTCATCGAGGCCGGTGTTCTCGGTGGACGCCACGAAGCGATCGGCGCGGAAACCGGTAAGGGTCGCCAGCAGGTCGGATACTGCCGATTGGTCAACCTCAGCGGGTGATGGTTCGAGCTGTCGCCATACAGATGGGTTCTTCTCATCTTTTGACAGCACAAGCCAGACTGCTGGCCGCTCGATTTCAAGTCTGGTCACGCTCGTCGGACTAAAAGTGAATAGCTCTTTCTGACGATAGTCTTCTGGTGGGCGCGCCAGAGCGTCCACTAGAGAGGCTTCGACGGTGAAGATGAGTGACCGAGACGCATCTCGTGCGTAGGAGGATCCATCGTCGGCTTCCATTCCCACCAGCAAAGTCGCACTTGCCGATCCGGCGCTGACGATTGCGCTAATCCGTGGCTTGGCCAGACCATGAGTGTCGATATCGGAATCGTCTGTTTCGATCAGCGCTTGCATGCGTGCTGTGTCGAGCCGTGTCACGATTGTGTCGACGGTGCCCGATGCGCCTCGTGCCTCCCAAGGGACCTCGACACGCCACGCGCCATCGGCCCGCGCTAGCGCCACAGTGTGGGTCGGTGTCGTCAGTTGGAGGCGGTCGACGTCGTCACGCTCGAAGTTCAGGATCGCTTTATCGCGCAGATCGAACGTCGTGCGATCGAAACTGCTTTCGAGGTACGCCGCGACGAGGAACACGCGTGGGTCATCCGAGCGCATCGCGTAGATGTCGCCGCCGGTGGCGGTGTGGTTTCCGAGGTAGAGTCGGGTAACCTCATCGTCTCCCTCGGCCTTGAACGCGATTTCAATTCTGGGATCCGCGAGGCCGAACGGCTCCAGATCGTCCGCAGCGTCCTCGAGCACGCGCTCAATCTCGAGGGATGCCACGCCGGTGGTGATGCCGGACACTTCGACCTCGTCAGCATTTACCTGGACTGGTGCAACGATGGTCCATGTGCTATCAATCTTTCGGAGTACAGTCCGAGTCCCGGACGCCAAAACTTCCAATTCAACAAGGGCCGACGATTCGCTGACGAACACTCGGTCCTTGGCGTTTTCGGTTTCCGAGCGTGAGGGCCGGGAGGACTCGATGAAGTAGGCGTAGCCACCGATCATAGTCGCGGTGGTCAGGAGCAACAATGTGGATCGCATCGTATCGATTTATGCTCGCCGTCGCCACCATGTGTAGATGCCGGCGCCCAACACGACGCCTGGGAGAAACAGCAGCGACAGCCAGAAGATCCGCTGCTGCTGCCCGGCGGTCAGCGTGATGCGCCGATCTTCAGGCTCTCGCGCTCGAATTGCGACAAGAGTTTCCTGCTGGGCGAGCCAGTTCACAGTATTGAGGAATAGATCTCGATTGCCCTGGATACCCAAGCCAAAGTTCGCGGCGAAGTCCGAATCCCCGATGACCGCGACACGTGTTTCCGTCGCGATCGCGTCAGCTTCCGTTTTCGAGTCGGCTGGCAATACATCCGCCGCCCGCTCCCCCGCGTCCGGGCCCATCGTCTCAGCCGGCTCGGACGTTCTGTCGACGGGAGCTGCGACCGCAAGTCCGATCACGACGGGACCAGGCCGGTCTCCCTGAGCCTCGTCGAGTTCGATTTCGCCGCTTCCGGTTAGCCGGGCGATGTCCGAGATGGCCCAGCTACGCGCACTGGTTTCCACGAAGGGTTGAGCCACCCGGCCATCAACGCCGTCCGCTATGGCGATCACCGAGCGTGCCAACGGGAACGCGGTCAGAAAGCTAAACCGTTCGGTAATGGGATGCGATGGATAATTAGCTGCGACGGGCATCGACGCATCGGTACCGATCAGTTGACCCATCGCACTCATATCCACAACAACATCGCTTGATAGCTCAATTGCCCAGGTGGCCAGGAGCCCTTCTAGATTTGGTAAGAGCGACGCATCAGCGGCCGAAGGGGGGTCGACGAGAAAGAAGGCCTTGCCACCTCGGTTCAGATAGTCTCCGAGGGCGTCTACTTCGTTAGCGAATAGATCGGTGCTGGGGCCAGCGATGACGACGACCGAGGCGTCGTCCGGGACATGCCCGAGTTGCGCCAATACTATGGACTCGACAGTGAAGTTGTCGCCTTCAAGTGCCCTCGTTACCGCGTTGTAGCCGTCGCGCTCAGCGCTCGTGACAATCTTCTCGCCGTGCCCTTCGAGAAAGTAGACGGTGCGCGACTTGCCCTCGACCACTCTGATCATCGCGTTTGTGAGTTCCTGCTCGGTATCGGCGATCACCCGTTCAATTCGTGTCCCGTACTCAAACACCACCGTGCCATACGACTGGATTTGATACGAGCGTGCTTCACCAGGTTTCTTGTCGATATCAATGTAGCGCACCGAGACCTGAGGGCTCACATCCTCGTATTCCACGAACCGGCTCCGGAAACGACCGAAATCGTCGTCACGTCCGAACACGAGGATCGACATTGGCACGTCAAGCGCCTCAAGAACGCGGGTCGTTTGGTCCGACAACGTGAATTGGCGAGCCGCCGTCAAGTCCCAGCGCCAGTTCTGTCTGGCAGCGATGTAGTTAACAGAGACGAGAATCCCTAAAACCGCCGCAATGCTCAATGCGGCCATCGAGCCGTATCGTGTTTGACGGGACGAGAAAATCCGGATGGCCTCACGCCAGTGAGCCAGTAGGTAAAGTGAGATGCATATGAGCCCACCGATCGCACACCAATACCAGACATTCTGCCATTCGGGGCGGAGTAGCCGTCCCGTCACGGCGAGGAACGCCAGCGCGGTGCCCGTCCAGCCGAACCCGCCGATCATCCTGTGCAACATTCTCTGAATCTCGTTGACCTGGGCGCGCGCGAGTTAGCCTTTCCAGCGCTCGCTGTCCACGGCTTTGGCCGTCAGGAACAGGCCGAATGCAATAAAGCTGAGGTAGTACACGACATGCTTCGTGTCAAGCACCCCTCGAGAGAAATCGTCGAAATGTTCTGTAATTGATAGATACGTCAACACCTCTTGGGTGGTCGGGCCGGTAGAGTCGGCCAGCCAATTGATGACCCACAGCATCAGGAATACCGCGAAGGTGGCCATTCCGGAAACGACTTGATTTTTCGTCATACTCGAGATCAGCAAGCCAACCGAGACGAAGCATCCGCCAAGGAGCAGGAGGCCCAAGTAGCTGGTCGCTATGGGCATCCATTCTGGGTCACCGTAGACGAACAAAATGCTGATGTGCACCAGCGTTACGGCCAGCATCATGCTGTACAGCGCCATAGCGCCGGCGAATTTCCCGAGGATGATCTGCAAACCGCTTAATGGGGACGTCAACAGCAGCTCGATTGTGCCGGACCGTTTCTCTTCTGAATAACTGCGCATCGTCACCATCGGCAGCACGAACAAGATGACCACGGTCGCGTTGAGCATTAGTGGCCGGATCATGTCTTGATTGATGTTGACCGTCGTGGGGCCGCTAAACCCGAACTGTCCGACCTGCAGGCTTTGCCGGAGGAAGAATGCCAGGATAGCACTGTAGAAGTATCCGAACAGTAGCGCGAAGAGCCCGATAATCACGTAAGCGATCGGCGATGCGAAGTACGACATCACTTCCTTCCGCGCGATCGCGAGGATGTTACGCATCGGCGGTCTCCGATGTGGTCTTGATGAGGTTAGCCGCGTCGTTGTGTGCTGCCACGTCCTCTTCGGTCGTCAGATGGAGAAAGATGTCTTCAAGACTCATCCGTATTGATCGCAACTCGAGGAGCCCCCAACCGTTTGTGACCACGGTGTGTGCCAGATCGCGACGGAGGTCTCGTCCTTGGACCGTTTCGACTTCGGCGCCAACGACACTTGCGAGGTCGCTGTTTAACCTTACGCCTGTGACACCGTCGATCGCTATGAGAGCCGACGTTGGGTCCGCGCCGCTCGTGTCTATTTGCAAGGAAATCGTTTCGGTGCTCCGCAAACGGGCAGTCAAGTCGTCCGGGGTACCCTCGGCGACGACTCGGCCGCGGTGGATGATGACGACACGCTCGCACGTCTGGGAGACCTCAGGCAGGATGTGTGTGCTGAGTATGATTGTATGGTCACCGGCCAGGCTCTTGATGAGTTCTCGGGTCTCGATGATCTGCTTAGGGTCAAGGCCAGCTGTGGGTTCGTCGAGGATCAGCACGTCAGGATTATGCAGAATGGCCTGTGCGAGCCCGACCCGCTGCCGGTAGCCCTTTGACAGTTTGCCGCAATGTGAATCGGCTCGGTCGTCGACCCGGGTGCGCTCCATCGACGCTTCAACACGACGCTCGCGATCGACCCTTGACACGCCCTTGATCCGGGCAACGAAGGTCAAATACTCGCGAACCGTCATTTCCGGGTAGAGCGGGGGCGTTTCAGGCAGGTAACCCGTCCGCTGTTTAGCATCGATTGGTTGTTCGAACACGTCGAATCCCGCAATGAGAGCCTTGCCTTCGGTTGCGGGGATGTATCCGGTCAGTACACGCATCGTCGTTGTCTTGCCAGCACCGTTGGGTCCCAACAACCCGACGATTTCACCCGGCTCGACGCGGAAGCTGATGTCGTCGACGGCCGTGACCGACCCGTAGGTCTTCGTGAGGTGTTGAACTTCAATCATGAAGGTGGTCTCCGAAGCGCAACGCCGTTTCACGGCCGGCGTTGCTGGCGTGACGCACGTCGCGGCTGGTACTTAGCTGACGGCTTGGTTATCAATGTTAGACTCGGGCACCCACCGGTCGCCAGGATGAACTCACGAGCTTCGAATCGTACGCCTGGGGGGAAAGGAGTGTCAACCTCGTCCTATGCGTGGTCGGGTTGTTGCGGGCCGGCGGCCGGAGATGGTCGGTTGGGTCAGCTGAGCGGAGCCTGGGTTTGGCGTTCGGTTTCCAATTAGACCCTTTTGTGAGGACAGATGGTTGATCAATGCATTAGAATAGATTCGATTGACAAGTTTCGCTTAGAATTTGTAAGCTCTTGCTCTTGCTCTCTTTAGACCGCTGAGCGAGCGCGGGATGCTGGGGGGTAGCCTTCGGTTCGGGGCCAAAAGGGTACCGAGTATCGGAAGAGGAGAAGTTTCATCATGAAGCGTAGTTACCGCATCATTCTTGCCGCGTGCTTGTGCCTGGTGCTGGGCGTCGGCGCGTTTGCCTGTGGACCGCAGCCACCACCGCCGGAGCCGGCACCGCCGCCGGCAGAACCACCACCACCACCGCCGCCGCC
>DBHR01000045.1:0-3955 GCA_002296225.1 Acidobacteria bacterium UBA823
GCTGCCGGTAAAGCCGATACGTGCGTTCGGATCTTTAAACTGGCGAGGCCACCCCAATAAGCTGAGCGCGTCTCATGTGGATTGGGGCATCGACGACGCCGCAACCGTGGCTCGTCAACCGCGCGGGCCGCGGCGGTATGAGCAGCTCCAAACCACTCCGGCCCCGTGGTGCTTGGAAAGCCGGCCCGTCTCGCTTCGGAAAGTCATTCGTCAACGTCGCAGTGCGGTGGCCATGGACAGAGTCACTCGTATCACCCGAAACGCGTTCTATCGGATGCTCCACAGAACGTTACCCGGTCAAGGTGCTGTGCCTTTTAGCACGCTGCCGTGGAGGCCTCACCTTCATCTGGCCATATTCGTTCACCGGGTAGACGATCTTGCAAATGGCCTATACATCTTGCTACGCGACCCGTCGCAGAGAGCCACTCTCGAAGATACGCTCAGTAAGGCTAAACAATGGCGAAGGCCCGTCGGCTGTCCGCCGCAACTGGAGCTGTATTGCCTAATCGAAGCTGATGTCCAGCAGTCCGCTCGCCACGTTTCGTGTTTCCAAGACATCGCCAGCGATGGGTGTTTCAGTCTCGGGATGATTGCAGAGTACGAGGCACCGCTGGCACGCTACGGTCCAGCGTTTTACCCTCGACTGTTCTGGGAAGCCGGCGTGATAGGCCAGGTGCTCTATCTGGAAGCTGAAGCTGCCGGTATTCGGAGTACGGGCATCGGATGCTACTTCGACGACCCGATGCACGCTGTGCTGGGCCTCCGCGATCGCACGTACCAAGATCTCTATCACTTCACGGCCGGGGGTCCCGTTGAGGACACCCGGCTGACCACCCTCCCCTCCTATCCGAATGAATAGACAGTAACAGCCGAATTATCGTGCTCACCAGCCAGACTAACGTAGCTCCTGCGCCTGTTGGAGCCATGCAGTAATCTGGTTCGAAGTTGAAGCGGCAGGGACTACATTCTTTGAAACGGCCATCGGCCAGCGGTAGACTCTCGGCCACCAGACAGGGTCAGGCCGACTGTGTGGCCGGATTCTCAAGGGTGCGGCGTGCTGAATCAGTCAACTCAGCAGCTGACAGTTCCTCCAGCAGGCGCGACAGTGGACGTCGAGCGGACTCGCCCTTCATTCGTCGCGGTTGGATGATCCCGAAAAATAGGCAGTTGACCCTGACTACCTCCGCCCCATAGATGCAACTCCCGGAGTGACTCCCAAAACCGTATCCGTCATGCCGAATAATCCCCCCGTCCAAAAAGTGCCATTCCATATGGGTGGACGAAAAGACCCCCCCTTGATGAAACCCGGGGAATTTGTAGACCCCGGGGAGCGCGGTGACGTCCGGCCCAGAGAACCTGGCACCGTAGCTCGGAACGTCCGAAATCCGTCGCCAAAAGGAATCGCTGAATTTCGTAGACGGGTATTCCAGGCGTTGTTCAATCCACACGGGGTCCGCCCAACATCCGGATTCAATGGGTTTAGGACGTGTTCGGGACTCCTTTCCACGGCGAGGTCTGGCCTGGTCTTCCTCTTCGCCCACATGGGTGAAACGGAGACTCGAGTGATCCAAGCGGACTCGACTCGCATCTGGCAGCGTCAGAACCCTGCTCTTCGACGTCATGAGCGAGTATCCCCAAATGCCGCGAGGTGGACGAGGTTGTCTTCCACAAGAAGCGCTCCACAGGTCACGTCGTTCGCGGCCAACCGCGCGTCCCAGCCAACGCCAAGACTCGGCGACACCTTCCAAGAGCCGGCACAGAGCCGCTCGACGAGGTCCACAGTGGTCCGGTGGGCCCTGCCCGCCGGTTCCCTCTTCTCGATCGCGTCGACCGCCCAACTTCGAACGAGTCGCGGACTGAAAGTGCCCCACGTGGAGACGGCGTCGAACAGTTCCACGCCGCATTCACGTCCATCCAACCCGAAGACCGCCCCGACCTGATGCTCGACCGGGGTGCAGCGTTTCACGAACACGTCCAGGCGAGTCTTTTCCTGGGCGAAGATTGAGTCCATCGCGCCAGTGTTGGAATGGACATTCATGCGCCTCGCCTTCACCGAAAGCTCGCCCCACACGGCTCCCTGGTCCGCGACGGGAGCCTCATCCCGCAACAACTGGGCCGAGACGTGACGCATTTTGTCCGCGCGCGCCTTCGAGTACATGACGTGTTCGCTCGGCTTGAATCCACGGGGCTTAGGGTCCCAGCGGCCTTGCTCGACGCACGTCACCGGAATCGTCGTCTCGGACTTCGGTGCGAGCATGATGCTGAGATTCACGATCCGGTTCTGCTTCGCCCCGAGCAGTTGTTCTCCGTCCAGAATCAGCACAGGCGTCTTCCCAGTGTTGACCACGTTCAGATTTGGTACACTTCCGGAGTCGGAAACCTCCGTAACCGAGCACTCGCCACGGTCCATCGCCTCCTTCAGCGTGAGATAGCGTGCCTCCCCGGCCGTGGGGTCGAGTAACGGAATCATGCCGAGCCGGCCCTCGATGACCGTTTCCCCACGCTGGACCTGTCGTAACGCGGTATTGATTGTCTGCATAACGCCCTCCTCTGGACATGGCTCAAAAAATGACTATAACCAGAGGGTGTGACAGGGTAGGTCACTCTTCTTTCTTCGTTCACGCCGCGATGAGCCATCGGGGGCAGGAAACACCGTGAAGACTTGTGCTGTTTGCGGGAACGATATTCAAGACAGAGAGCGGGTCTGTCCATTCTGTAGGTCGCCGCAGAGTTCACGGGCCGCCACGGGTTCTACGACCTCTCGACAAGAACGAATCAGAACGGTCAATCTCAAGAAAGGACTTCCCCGTGTTGACGACGCCCTCAGAACACTGCACCACGAACTCACTAATGCTCGCGCAGGTCGCGTGAAGGTCATTAGGTTGATCCACGGCTATGGGTCAACGGGAACTGGCGGAAAGATCAAGCACGCAGTGCAGCAGGAGTTAGCGTCTCTGGCCCGAAGCGGCCAGATTAAAATGTCCGTTGTTGGCGATGACTATGCGGCCTCAGACCCCGGGAAGGAACTCCGTTCGCGCTATCCCGAGCTTGCCCGGTCGTCTAGAACGGACTTCGGAAACCCCGGCATCACATTTGTTGAACTTTAGGGGAAGCAGGCAAGGTCTCCATCAAGCAGTGCTTATCCTCTACCGTCCCGCCACTCGCCTTCTTGGGTCGCGCGATGTAGGCCTGTTGCTCCAAGGCTTTGGTGCATCCGACAGAGGCTTCGCATTCCCGTGAAGGTGCATCCCAAGTGACACGAACACTAGCACTCGCGTTTTTGATCTCGGCCGTCGCATTCATTTGTGCCGTCTGTGGTGGTGGGTCCGCTTCCAGCCCCGCACTGACACCGCCAAGTTCAACGTCCGCCTCTAGTGCCTGGCGCGGTCTCATCGTCGCTGACGAGAACCGGTGCTCCCCATACAATTCCGACGATTACAGCTATTCGCAGTCAGTGGAAGATGAAATCATCGCTCAATTGGGCGGCATCTACAGTCCATATAGCGGTGAATGCTTCGCCAGCAAGAGCCAGACAGACATTGAGCATATGGTCGCCCGGTCAGAAGCTCACGATAGTGGCCTCTGCGCAGCCGACGATGGGACTCGGCGTAGTTTTGGTAGCGACCTCGACAACCTAACCCTGGCCAGCCCGTCGGTCAACCGCGACCGGAAGGGCGCCAAGGACGCAGCCGAGTGGCTGCCCGAACGCAACCGTTGCTGGTTCGCCGCAACGGTCATTGAGGTGCGGCGCAAATACGGCCTGACCATTAACAGCCTCGAAACCGACGCGCTTGATCAGGTCCTGGCCAGCTGCACATCAACGGAACTCGAACGGTCAACATGCGATGGCGGTACATAAGATGGACGTTGAACCCGCCATTGGCGAGCGGTAGCTTCAGGCCGCGATCTCCATTGTTCCTTGTATTTTCGCCGTCCACATAAGTGCGAGTCCCCT